>CAJULH010000001.1:0-65594 GCA_910587175.1 Candidatus Gastranaerophilales bacterium
TCCCCTTAACTCTTTTTCCATAGAATTGATACTTATTAACTATTTCAAAAAGCTCAATACCTTTTGTACTTAATTTATCTAAATTATAATCTTTCTCTATTCCTTTATAGTATTCTAATTTTTCATCAATCATTTTTCATCTTTCTAATAAGGAAAAAGCAGGAATTTTATTTATACATCAAGATAAAACCTAAAAACCCTGCTTTTAATATTGTCTGGAATTAAATTTTTTAAGAAAAGGACTGTTAGAATACAGTCCTTAAATGCTGAATTAAACTAACGTGGATTTTCCGCATTGCTTTTTATATTATTAAGAAAATCAGCGTTTATCTTCATATCTTTATTATATAACAACAAGTTATTTTTATCAATAACAAAATGTTAGTTACTACAAAAGGACATTTTATTTAGCATTAATATATAAGGAATTTTGTAGTGAAGAAAACAGATTTTACAGCAAGTTTAGGGAAAAGAATAGCGGAATTGAGAGTTGCAAGGAAAATGTCTCAGGATAACCTTGCTGAAATATGCGAGATGACAACGCACGCAATTTCTTTAATTGAAACCGGCAACAGATTTCCAAGAATTGATACTTTAGAAAAAATATCAAATGCATTCGGCGTTGAAGTATATGATTTGTTTGATTTTACCGAATGCGATATAAATCTTGAAGATATGCAAAACAGTATTGCAAAAATGAGCGAAGTAATTAAAAACGATAAAGTAAAAACCATCGCTCTTTATAATTTTTTGAAAAATTTAATTAATATGTGAAGAATTATTTTTTCTTTATATAGGGCGCTATTTTAGTATTTAAGCAGGTTTTTAATTTAACAGAAAGGTATATTTATCTATTAAGGAAATGCATTATGAGTTGGCTAAAAAATCATATGATAGAAATTGAAGATAGAGGGTTTGGTGACATAGGTAAATATATATGTGCCGATTGTGTTGAAGACGCTTTTTTGAAAAATTGGATTAAGGAGAATGCTGAATATACTGATGAGTGTAGTTATTGTGGCGAGTGTCACGACATTGTTTGTATGGAAACCTTAATGGAAGAAGTTATAATGAAAGGCATACGACATTATTATAGTAATGCCGAAGGCAATTTATACTGGGATAATGAAGATGATGAATTTTTCGGCACAACTTATGATATTCACGATATTATGTATGATTTTGAATGTGATATAAGTTCAAACCCTGAGGTTATAGAAGACATAAAAGAAGCAATAGGTTGTGATATCACATGGTGTAGAAGAAATCCATACTCTTCTACAGAAAGAGAAATATGTGAATATTCTTGGAAACATTTTTCAGATTTAGTTAAATATGAAAATAGATATTTTTTCTTAAATGAAGATAGTGACGAAGATATGGAAATTTACTCGCCGCTGGATATACTGGATGCCATTGCGGATAAAGCAGATGGGCTTGGATTGATTAAAGCTCTACCTGTAAATACTGATTTTTATAGAGTTCGCATTTTTAAAGATAAAAAAGACTTAATTCTTGATGATGCAAATCTTGGGTCGCCACCAAAAGAAAGCGCTAATATTGACAGAATGAGTGCTTGCGGCATTTCTGTTTTTTATGCTTCGGATAAAATAGAAACTTCAATATTAGAAGCTTGCAATAAAGATTGTAGAGCCGATAAGGATATTATTGCGGTAGGGCATTTTAGAAATGTGCGTGAGTTAAAATATTTAGATCTGACAGCAATTTCTACGCTAGGATTTCCCAGTATTTTTGATTTGGATAAATATAAGGAAAGTGAAGATACGCTATTTTTTAAAAATTTAAATACCAGCTTGACAAAACCAATTGAGGAGTTGACTGCTATAGAATATGTTCCAACGCAAATATTTGCAGAGTATTTTAGAAAAGTTAAAAACTTGGATGGAATAAAATACAATAGTTCAAAAGATAAAAATGGCATATGTTATGTTTTATTTTTTAATAATAAGCAGTGTATAAGCGATGCAAAGAAAACATTTTTAGGAAAAAGAAATAAGTGCGAATTGAAGTTAATCAATGCAAGGGTTTATTCTGGCAATGGTAATTAATAATTAATAATTAATAATATATTTATTTTAGTTATGGAGTTTTCCAAAATAATCAAAGTATCCGTAAAAAATAATCAAACTAAGTGTTCGTTTACAAATGCACAAAACGAAGGCAATGTATAAAACGAAGGCAATGCATAAAACAAATTTTTGCAATCTTCAACAATCACTGTTTTTCCAAAATAATCAAACTAAGTGTTTGTTTACATCTTCAAACAATCACTATTTTCCTTTGGGTCAAGGATTACTGCTTTTGCAAACATTGAAACAATTTTCTTTTTTATGTAATAACTTTGGACATTTTATTTTCGTGCCTTATAAATACAGCTTTTACAATTATATATTCCGGCTATATTAAAAATAAACCTTGGTTGTTGTCCTTATTTACCGAAATAAAATTATTTTGGATACAAATCTCTTCAGCCTTACGAAAAACGGAACTATTCTTCTTGAAACAATCTTTTTTTGTATTGTTTTACCTTTGTGTGCTTCAGCAAGTTTTATTAATTTTTCTTTCTTTGCCGTCAACAAAAAAGGATAGCAGTACGAATCAATGGTTTTACCGTGTTCTGCCTCGTCTATTCTAAACGTATTTATGCAGGTATTTTTAATTAGTTCGTATTGCCTGTTATCAGCGTCAGATTTTCCAGGAAAGAAATAAAATATTCTCTCATCCGGAAATTTGGAACCTGAAATCAAACTTATAAGTGAAAAATATTTCCCATCATCCTTATGTTGAAAAATTAAAGGATTTTCATTACTTATTTTATCCATAATGTCAAACTGCCCCGAAAAACTGAATATTTTCTCTGCATTCATTTTTACACCACAAAGAACTGCCATATATCCGCCTGCAGAATTTCCGCATACGCTCACTTTATATCCTTTTGTTTCTTTGCATAAAAATTCAATAACCTTATCCCGGGTGTTAATTTCAGTGTTAATACCGTCAATATACCATTGTTTGTAAATATCCCGCACAAAAATAATAAGTTTATAATATTTTCTTATTTTCTTGTTTTTTGCAATATTTTCCCATTCGTATCTGTCACTGTTTAAGATAACATTTTCAAAAACTTCTTTTGTATTTGGAAAATAAAGACCATTCCCGGAGAAGAATACTATTGCATTATTTGTCCTTGCTGAAGTTTCCACAATCCGGTAATTTAAAGCTTTGTACGCCTGTCTGATAATTTCATTACTATTTTGGAGAAATTTTTCTTCTTTTTCCATCTTTTTAATCCGTTTTTCAAAATTATACTATTGAAATCTTTTTACCGTATTGCTGTAACATATTTTCACACTATATAAATACAAACGGGTGTTCATGCTAAAATTAGTTTTAATATTTCACAACAAGAAAAACAAAAGTGATATAAAAATAAAAACATGCTAAGCAAGAAAAAAATATATACTGCAGTATTTTTAACGGTTTTTGGCATATGTCTTTTTGGTTTTATATGGTCATGGATAGTAACAAAAGACATACGTTCAAATGCTGTTTCAGACGATGTCAAATCAAGAAAAGTAACTGTCGGAAATCTTATTTTGACAGAGACAAAAGATGAAAAAGTATACTGGGAACTTTATGCTAAAAAAGGAAGTTACGACAGCGCAACAGGGCTTGTTGTCCTGGAGGATGCAACAGGAAACTTTTACAATAAAGAAAATGAAGTAGTATTGAGCATTGAATCAAACAAAGGCACATATAAAGAGGATGAAAGAATAATCACCCTTGAAGGAGATACTTTCATAGTAGCAAAAGAGGGGTATTCGATAAAAGCTGACAAAATAGTGTGGAAAGGCAGAGATGAGGATATTATAGCGGAAGGAAATATAATAGTCCAAAGCAAAGACCAATTTGAAGCCACCAGCGAAAAAGCAATTTTCAACTATGATTTTACAAAATTCCGGATTGAAGGCAATTGCAAATCCTCTGTTTATGAGCCGTACAAAGAAGGAGAAGGCAAAAAATCTTCATTTAATTTAAGCTTGGGAGCAAAAAAATAATGAATTTAAAGAAAAAACTATGGGTATCTTTCATAATAATGTCATTTTCATTTGCAGCAGCACATGCAGCAGGTGTGGTGATTGAAGCTGCAAAACAGCAGATAAATGTGGATAAAAATAAAGGTTTCTTTTCAGGTGATGTAAAAGTAACCGTAGGGGATGTGGTTGTAAAAAGCCCGAGGGCAGAGCTTGATTTAGAACCAAAGTCTAAAAAACCTTCTCTTGCCGTATTTTTCGATAATCCATACGCTTTTCAAAACAAAGACAATAAAAAACACGAAATTAAAGCAAACATTATGAAGGTATCATTGATAAACAAAACCCTTCGTGCAGAAGGGAACACCCAATCTATTATGATGAAAGACCGTCAGCCTCTGGTAGTTATAAATTCAGATTCACAGGAATACAACACAACAACAAAAGTTATGAGAGCAGATGGCTCTGTAATTGTGCACTACCAGGATGTTGAAACGTTCTCTGATTCCGCAAGTGCCATTATAGACAAAGGAGGAGAAATTCAAAATCTGAAACTCTCAGGAAACGTTGTTATGAAAGAAAAAACCAACGTTTTAAAAGGAAATAAATTTGAATACAAACCCGAAAAACAGGAATATCAAATGTCCGGAAATACAAGTACCGATGTAACATTTGATGATGGTTCAAGATTATATGTTACAGCAAGATTTCAACAGTATAATAAAAATGCAAATAATATAATAGCCGGCGGCAATGTAAAAATTAAATATAAAGACTACACCGCTGTCGGTCCAAAAGCCCAGGTATTCATAGACTCCGCCACACAAAAACCAAACAAGGTTGTATTCACAGGAAGGTCTAAAATTACCCAGAATGCAAGTACGGTAGAGGCTGATGTTATAACAATGACTATGAATCCAAAAGAATTTAATGCCACAGGAAATGTAAAGACAAGCATTTCAGGCTCAGACGACAATGAAGATATGGAGATAATGCCCTAAGATGAGTATTACACTTGAAAATAAACAGTGCCTTATGGCAGGAGACGGAATGCTGCCTGTTAAAATGGCTCAGGCGGCAAAAGAAAACGGTTTTGATGTGGTTGCAATCTCGCTTTCAGGAGACAATTACAAAGACCTTACAAAGTACTGTTCAAAAGTCCTGTCCTTTGGTTTTGGTCAGGCAGACAGCATAAGACAGGCTCTCATTGATGAAAACATAAAACAGCTTACCTTCCTTGGCAAGGTTTCAAAAACTATGCTTTTAAAAAGACCAAAGCTTGAGCCTATGGCGATAGAATTTTTAAAGGAAGCGCCAAAATTGAACGATGACGCCATTATGCTAAAAATCGTTTCTTTAATGGAAGATATCGGCATCACAATTTTGGATCAGACTATCTTTATAAAAAGTCTTATGGTGCAAAAAGGCATTATGACAAAAACCCAGCCCACAGAAACCCAGATGCAGGATGTTGAATACGGCTATAAAATTGCAAAAGAGATGGGAAACCTTGATATCGGGCAATCTGTTGTTATGAAAAACAAGATGATAATGGCAGTAGAAGCAATTGAAGGCACAGACAAATGCATTAAAAGAGGTGCAAAACTTGCACGTCACGGCGGAGCTGTTGTGGTAAAGGTTGCAAAACCAAATCAGGACAAACGTTTTGATATTCCGACCGTTGGGCTTAAAACCTTAAGGGTAATGAAACATTACGGTGCATCAGTTTTAGCCCTTGAAGCAGGAGAGACCATCATAGTAAACCAGGAAGCTATGGTAAAATACGCAGACAAAAATAATATGGTAATACTTGCAGTATAGAATTTTTAGAGCGCAGGCTTTTTTAGTTAGGGAGTATTTCAGCCTTATAAAGCCAAAACAGCGAACACAAAGGTTTTTAAACAAGCCTTTCGACAAAATGAGGAAGTTAATTTGAAAAAGGTCTTTATAATAACAGGAGAAGTTTCAGGAGACAAGCACGCAAGCGGAGTTGTGCGTGAACTTTTGCAGCTGAATTCCGATATTCAAATTGAAGCTGTCGGCGGCGAAAACCTTCAAAAAGCAGGGGTGAAACTTTTCCACAACCACGATAAAATGGGCGCTGTGGGGCTTACACCTTCTGTTATATTAAATCATTTTTTCCTTGGGTTAAAGATTGTAAACTATCTAAAAAACACCTTTAAGCCTGATTTAGTGCTCCTTGTGGACTACGGCGCTTT
This sequence comes from Candidatus Gastranaerophilales bacterium, assembly GCA_910587175.1. Lineage (GTDB taxonomy): Bacteria > Cyanobacteriota > Vampirovibrionia > Gastranaerophilales > Gastranaerophilaceae > MGBC122484. The sequence goes on from CAJULH010000001.1 coordinate 6,275, forward strand.
TAACCTTTCTGTTTCAAAACACCTGAAAAAAGCCGGAATTAAAACCTTTTATTTCATTCCGCCCCAAATCTGGGCATCAAGGAAGTGGCGCCTGAAAACAATGAAAAAGAATATTGACAAAGTTTTAACCATCTTCCCGTTCGAAGGAAAAATGTACGATGAAGCAGGAATTAAAAACACATACGTCGGGCACCCGCTTGTAAAAGAGCTGCCGTCTCCTGCAGACAAATCCGAATTTTTCAAAAGACACAATCTTAATCCAAATAAAAAACTTGTTTCCGTATTTCCGGGCTCCAGAATGTTTGAAATCCGGTTCCTTTTTAATATTTTTCAGCGTGCCGCAAAAATAATTGAAAAGAAAAGAAATGATGTACAATTTGTAGTATCGTATGCTGCAAATCTGCCTGACAATGCCTTTAAGACAGATTTAAAAACAATAAAGGGCGAAAACCACGCACTTTTATCGGTTTCAGATGCTCTTATCTTAGCCTCAGGCACCGTTGCACTTGAAGCAGCGCTATATAAAACGCCTATGATTATTGCATACAAAGGACCGCTCTTTTTCTATCTTGTATATCTTCTTGTGCGGTCTATTAAAAAAGCCTGCCTTGTAAATATTATTACGGGAAAAGACATTGTGCCTGAATTTTTAATGTTTGATGCAAAGGCAGAAAAAATTGCAGAAAAAATAATCAGCATCCTTGACAGCGAAAAAGAAAAAATGCTGCAATTGAGCGGTTTTAGGGAAACAGAAGAGCTTCTGTCACAAAAACACTGCGTAGAAGAGGCTGCAAAAATAATTAATGAAGAACTAATAAAAGAAGGATAGAAAAAATGGCAAATATCATCACACTTTCAAGAATATTCCTTGCATTCATTGCAATGGGGCTTTTATTTGCAGGAAACAAATTTGCCCCGATTTCGCTTGTTTTAACCATTTTTGTTATGTGGTTTGACGGGTTGGACGGATACATTGCAAGAAAATTTAATGAAACATCAAAACTTGGTGCAGTTTTAGATATTATGGGCGACAGGATTGTTGAAAACCTTTATTGGATTTGTTTTTCGGCACTTGGCTGGATAAGCCCTGTTATTCCTGTTATTGTCCTGACCCGTGGTATAATTACAGACTCCCTAAGGTCTTTGGCTCTTGAAAAAGGATTCACACCCTTCGGCGAAAAGACTATGATGCAGGGCAAAATTGCTAAATTCATTGTGGCATCAAACTTTTCAAGGTTCACATACGCCGTATGCAAGGCTCTTGCTTTTCTGCTTTTAATTGCGGGTCATTTCAACAGCCAATATGACCACAGTCTCTATATTGCAGGTTTAATATGCACGTATATTGCAGTCATATTCTGTGTTTTAAGGGGTTTACCCGTAATATTTGAGTCAAAAAGATTTTTAAAAGATTAATAGAAAAATGCCACCGGAGCACGGAGCACATAATAAATGAACACAAAAGACGGCAGCAAATATTTAAATATTGTGATGTTTGAACCGGAAATTCCGCAAAATACAGGAAATGTAGCGAGACTCTGCGCCTGCACTAATGCGAAATTATACCTGATTGGCAGGCTTGGCTTTTCAATGAGCGATAAATACCTAAAAAGGAGCGGGCTTGATTATTGGGATAAGCTTGAAATTGAACATATAATCGATTTTGAAGAATTTGAAAATATGTTCCCTGAAATTGACAACCGCTGCAGATTTCACCTTTTTACCACAAAAACCGACAAGCTTTATACAGATGTTCAATACAAAGAAGGAGATTTTTTAATCTTTGGACCGGAAACAAGGGGGTTGCCTGAAACCATACTTCAAAAATATAATAAAAACTGCACCACAATCCCAATGAATAAAATGACACGCAGTTTAAATTTATCAAACAGCATTGCAATAGGCGTATACGAAGCTATAAGGCAGTTTGGCGGCATAAAAGAATAATTTATTTTAAACCCGCAGGCAAAGATGGTATTTTGGAGAAAAAATTATGTTTTTTAAGAAAAAAGAAATAGAAGAGACAAAAAGAGAAACTGTAACCCTTGAAAAAAACTTTATTCGAAATCTCTTGCCCATCCGTTACCCGAATTCAAACAAAGGAACATACGGCACGGTTTTAAACATTGCAGGATGCCTCTCATACCCCGGAGCAGCGTATTTGAGCTCTGTTTCTGCACTTAAGGCTGGTGCCGGGCTTGTATGCCTTGCAGGAGAAAGCAATACACTTTCAATAGTGGCTTCAAACACTCCGGATATAATATTTAAACATCTGGGCACTGCTGAAAAATTCACCATACCAAAAGATGGCGTAAAAATTTTAAAAGATATATCAAAATATAAGGCAATATCAATAGGCTGCGGGCTTTCAACCGAGCGTTCTGCAAGAGATTTTATTTTGAAATTTTTGAAGAATAATTTAAAATCAGAAAAGCCTTTTATAATTGATGCTGATGCCATAAATGCGCTTGCAAGCACAGACAATATGCCAATTCCCGCAAATGCTGTCATTACTCCCCATCCTCTGGAATTATCTCGTATTATGGATATGGATGTCTCAGAAATTCAGGAAGACAGGGTAAAAGCGGCATCATCTGCGGCTGATTATCTAAACTGCATAGTTGTTTTAAAAGGAAAAGATACAGTAATTGCAGCACCTGTGGAAAACATTGCATATATTAACCCGACAGGAAATTCTGCCCTTGCAAAAGGAGGAAGCGGCGATGTGCTCACAGGAATGATTGCAGGTTTTGCAGCACAGGGCTTAAAGCTCGTAGATGCTGTACTTTTAGCAGTATACCTGCATGGAAGAGCCGGGGAGATTGCCTCAAATACTTTAACCGAATACAGTATGCTTGCATCAAACCTTGTAAACTACATACCTATTGCAATTAAGGATTTACAAGGATATTAAAATATATAAAATATCTGCCGAAATCTTCCTGCGGGAAATACAAGCATTGTGGCACCCGGGCACAAAACGCCGCAAAATAAAGCATTGGGGTTTTTTACTCCCAAAGATACAACTATCGCAGCACCCAAATGCAGTGCAGAATATGTGGCGGAAAAATCCTCACTCTGGCACAAAAAAAACGGCTATCTTTAAAATAAAGAGGTCGCCGTGATGGATAGAATTAGTATTACGGAGTTTATAGAGGAGTTTACATCTCTATAATTCACCTCAAAATTTTTTTTTGCTAAAGTTTTAATTTTTTGTCAACTATTTTTACAAAAGTTTACAAATAAAGATTAAATACTCAAAAGCGTTGTACTGGCGGCTTTTGACAAATAAAACTTTATAGGCTTATACCTGCAGACTGCTCTTTTTAAAAGATGCAATCATAAAAACCATGCCATTTACTGCTCATTTAAAACACTATCAAGCGTTAAAACTTCGGAAGAATCGCTCAAATACTTTTCATCAATAGGATTAGAAGGATTAAATCCTAAATCTTTAAACTTTGCAATCTGTCCAAAAAGTCCGCCTTTACCCTTAAGAGAGGTAAATGTGCTGTCGAATTTTTTTCTAAGAGTATCAAAGCCTGTGGAAAGCTCTTCCAGCTTGCCAATCAGTGTTTGACACTTAGTATAAATCCCCTCGCCCGTCTTTAAAATTTCTTTTATATTATCATTCCGGTTTTTATTCATCCAGGTGTAATTCACCGTCCGAAGCGTCGCAAGCAAAGTCGAAGGTCCCACAATCACAATATTTCTTTTGTTTGCCTCTTCTACAAGCTGGTTGTTTGCATAAATAAGCCCCATGCAGGCTTCAAAAGGAATGAACAAAAGCGTAAAATCAGGAGCCGAGAGCCCTTCCAGGTTTGAATACTTGTTTTCAAGCTCTCTTATCCTGTCTGAAATATTTTGATAGAATTTTTTGACAAAATCTGCCGCCTCATCTTCATTTTGGGCATTTGTATACTCCAAAAAATTCACAATGGACGCCTTTGAATCCACAATAATGTTTTTATCACCCTGGGCAAGGTATATCACAGCATCCGGAGTGATTTTACTACCGCCCGGTGCATCAAGATTCCTAAACCCGGCTTGCAAAATATAATTTCCCTTAATTGGATCATCTTTTTTGTTTATAAGTCCTGAAATCTTTAAAAGCCTCTCTAGAATCATCTCCCCGAAAGAGCCCCTGAATTTTGAATTCGTGCTGATTGCATTTGCAAGCTTTTCCGTTTGGGTTGTTATAAGTTTATTTTGTCCGGAAAGATACTCTATTTGCTCCTTTAGGGTCTGCGTGTTTTTAATCCCCGTAATATTATACTCTTCAATTTTAGTTTGAAAATCTTTCAAATTCTCCTTTAACGGCTTTAAAAAACTTTCCAGATTCTTCCTGTTTTCTTCATCCAACATTTTATTTTTTTCAATGAGAGCCTGGTTTGCAAGGTTTACAAACTCTTTTTTAATAAGGGCTGAATAGTCTTCGGAATTTTGAATTTTTTCTTTGATGGAATTAAATTTTTCCTGAAGTTTTGCATTTTCAATTTTAAGGTTTGTGTTTTTGTTTTTTTGTAAAATAAAAGCTGTCAAAAACCCGAGAACAAAGGTTAAAACACCAACTATAGCAATATATATAGCACTCATCAAACTCTCCTTATAAAAAATGTGTCTGACGTGATTCGAACACGCGACCTTCGGCTTCGGAGACCAACGCTCTATCCAGCTGAGCTACAGACACAAATTCAATTTTCAACATTTCATCTGCAACCGGCTGGATAGAGCAAAATCGTATTTCGCCGAAGCTTTACTATCGTAAACCATTCGACAGCCCAGCTTGCGCTACAGAGAAAGTTGTAAATATTGTAGCACAAAATGACGCTAAATACATTTAGTAAAAATCCTTAAAAATCTGCCCCAGCATATAAATTGACCCGCAAACCACAACTAAATCAGCCCCCGCATCACTCATCTCCCCAAAGGGGTCAGCTGACTTTTTTGCAACTTCTTTTATTTCAGGCGGCAAATCCTCATACTTCAAGGCATTTGGATAATCAAATTCATAAAAACAAAGTTCTCTGCCATTTAATTTGACAGACTTTTGCACTGCACTGCAAGGCACTGTAAAATAATTTTCATCCCCGCCGAATAAATACCCTAAGACTTTCCGGTAATCTTTATTTTTAAGGCAGCCGAATATAAATTTTATCCTCTTGTTTTTATAATTTTCATCCAGATATTCGGCTAAAACTCTTGCCCCATCAGGATTATGACAGGCATCAACTAAAATTTTTGTGCCATTGTAATCCGTCTCCTCCAGACGAAAACGCCATCGGACAGATGATAGCGCCTTTTTTACGGTATTAAAATCTATCGCATCTGCCACAGAAATCCCGCTGCAACCCCTGTTTTTAAGTAAAGACAGCACTCCGCTTTTATTTACAACTTCAACCGCTTTAAGTGCAAGGGCAAGGTTTTCCCCCTGGTGTCTGCCTTTAAGTGCAAATTCAATATTTTCGCCGTTTATAATTGCACAATTATCCTCAATTTCAATAGCTTCAGCCTCATGTATTATCCCGCCGCGTTTTTGCGTTTCACGTGCCAAAGTTTTATAAGCCTTATTTTCCTTTAAAAACACAACAGGACAGCCTTTTTTCACTATGCCTGTCTTTTCTGCGGCAATTTTTTCAATTGTATCCCCAAGGCGCTCTTTATGCTCAAGACTTATGGATGTTATGATTGAAACCAAAGGTTTTTCTATAACATTTGTAGAATCAAGCCTTCCGCCAAGCCCTGTCTCTAAAATCACAATATCGCAGGCTTTTTCTTTAAAATATAAAAATCCGGCAGCAGTTAAAATTTCAAATTCCGTGAGTTCTATTTTAAATTCCTCATCAAGTGCAGAAATTTTTTCCACAATGAAATCAAATTCCAAATCGCTTATCGGAAGCTTATTTACAGTTATCCTTTCGGTGTATGAAAAAAGATGCGGACTTGTAAATTTACCCGTCTTAAAGCCAGCCTGAACAAAAATTTCTTCCAAAATAGCACAAGTAGAACCTTTTCCGTTCGAACCCGCAATATGAATAATATTCAAATCCTTTTCAGGGTTTCCTAAAAGTTCCAGAATTTTTTTTATTCGCCCCAAACCAAGCTCTATATGGAATTTTCCAGATGAGGTTAATATACTTTCAGCCAGCGATTGATTTTTCAAAAACCCTCCTATGCTTAAGCCTTATCAACATCGGCAGCATTCAAAATTAATTCCAGAATTTTGCCGGTCGGATTCTCTGTAACGCATTTTGAAGCATTCAAGGCAATTCCATCAAGCTTTTCTCTGTTGGAAATTAAACCGGATATTATTTCTATGAGCGTATCTCCGTTTAGTTCTGAGTCTTCTACGTATAATGAAGCCCCCAGCTTCTCGATTTCGCGCGCATTTACCCTTTGGTGGTCGGCGGCAGCATACGGGTATGGGACAAGAACAGAAGGCTTCCTTGCAGCAAGAATTTCGGAAATACTCAAAGACCCCGCCCTTGATACAACAATATCGGCAGCCAGAACCGGCAAATACATTTTATCAAAATACGGTGCAGCTATGGTATTTTCAGGGATATCCCCGAGAGATTTTTTCACATCATCAAAATTTTTCTTTCCGGTCTGAAAAATAATTCTTACATTTTCATCATACTTAAAATGTTTTATAAAGCCAATTGCCGCTTCATTTATGGTCTTTGCACCCTGTGAACCGCCCATAATTAATACACAAAATTTATCCAAAGGAATGCCAAGTTCTGCCCTCGCTTCATCCCTTGAAACTGTGAAAAACTCATTCCTTACAGGGTTTTTAAAATTTGTAATTTTCTTTGCTTTAATAAACTTATTTGCTTCCAAAAACGCTAAATTCACAACCTCTGCCCCGAAAGAAAACGATCTTGTTACAATCCCGGGGTGAGCATCGGAATCATGCATAACGTATGGAATTTTTAACATATTTGCGCAAATTACCATAGGTGCACTCACATATCCGCCTGTTGCAAAAACTACATCAGGCTTATGTTTTATGGCATAGCCTAAACATTTAAATATAGATACCAGCAAAAGCACAATCCATTTTAAAAGTTTTAAACCCGGTTTTCTTGGCATACCAAAAACAGGAACATTTAAAAACGGAACATTCAAAGCTGTAATAATATCAAATTCAGGGTTCTTGGAATTTCCAATATAGAAAATATTTTTAAAACCGTTGTTTTTAAGCTCATTTATGATGGAAACGCAAGGGTATATATGCCCGCCGGTGCCCCCGCCTGTCAGAAAAAATGTTTTAGTATGCTGCTTTTTTTGCATATGGTCTTATCCTTTGAACTCTTTTTTTAGAAATATTTAAAAGTACCCCAAACATACACAGGGAAACAAAAAGCGAACTTCCGCCGTAACTTATAAAAGGAAGCGGAATACCTGTTGCAGGAATAAATGAGCTTGCAACTGCCATATTCATAAATGCCTGGAACCCAACAGAAAACGCAATACCTATGGCAAGAAGTTTTCCAAACATATCCGGACTGCGGGAAGCTATGACAAAGCTTCTGTGTAAAAACATAGCAAAGAGCATAATTATGAAAAAACACCCCAAAAAGCCGAATTCTTCAGCAATCACGGCAAAAATAAAATCCGTATGCCCCTCCGGAAGCCAGGATAATTTTTGTTTTGAATTCCCAAAACCCACCCCAAAAAATCCGCCTTCAACAAAGGCCACAAGAGATTGAATAATGTTATATCCCGCATTAAGAGGATCTTTATTCGGATCAAGCCACACCATAAATCTTTGTTTTTGATAATCCCTTATTGTAAAAACAACCACTGCTGCAGCACTCAAACCCGATACAAGAAGCTTTTTAAAGGAACCGCCCGCCATATAATACAGGGCAGCAAATGTAAAACACAATAAAATTATCATAGAAAGGTTTGGCTGCTTGTAAATAAGCAAAAGGCTTGCCCCGAAAATAATATAAGCAGGAATTTTCTTATCATCAAGCAGAGTAGCGTTTTCACTAAAAAGAGATGCAAACATAAGTATTATGGCAGGCTTTGCAAGCTCTGAAGGCTGAAACTGTATGGGACCCATAACAAGCCACCTTTTTGCCTCGTTTACAGTATGACCAAGCGGGGTAAACTGTACAAGCGCAAGCAATACAAGTACAACAATCGGCAGCTGATATGTATAGGCACGAAGTTTTCTGTAATCATAGTTTGCAAAAAACATAGCTCCAAAAATGCCGCCAACAAGCCATGCAAGCTGTCTTACCGTAAAGAATACAGGATTAACACCCTCTGCTATTGCCCTTGGCGAACCTGCAGAAAATATTGCCATAAGCCCGATTACAATAAGGGCGCCTATTATCCAGATAAGTGTTTTATCCGGAGGAGAAATTATGTAATTTTTGGGAGTGTAGCCGCCGCCGGAATTCCCGCCGCCGTATCTTTCACGATGCGTATCTCTGTCAAAACTTCTTCTGTTCTGGTTTTGAAGAAATCTGCTATCGCCGTACCCCTGATTTCTTTGATAGTACATAATCTCTGAAAGCATCCCCTCTTACTTCGTAATTTTTAAACATATCAAAACTTGCACAGGCTGGTGAAAACAAAACAACATCCGGTTTTTCGGATTCCGCTTCATCTATTGCACCTTCAAGTGTTTTTGAAAAAGCAATATTGTTAAAACCTGCATCATCCAAAGCCTCTTTAAATCTTTGTGCTGCCTCCCCTATAAGAACCACCTTTTCTATGTGTTTTTTTATAAGAGCGCAAAATTCATCAAGAGGCGTATTTTTATCCCTGCCGCCTGCAATTAAAACAACTCTTTTTCCGTTAAATGCGCCTATTGCGACGTTTGATGCCTCAGGGTTTGTTGCTTTGGAATCATTATAATATGAAACCCCGTTAAGTTCCAAAATAAACTCACACCTGTGTCTTGGCGCCTTAAAAGACATTATACCGGCTTTTATAATATCGTTATCCAAACCCGCAGCTTTTGCCGCAATTACGGCACACATCACATTTTGCAGATTATGCGCCCCCACTATCGGAACATCTTTTACATCAATCACAGGGGTGGCACCATAGTAAATTTTTCCATCCTTAATATAGCTGTCATTCAACCCAGGCTTGAATTCCGGTTTTTTAGCACCCAACATCGCATCATTCAGCGCAAAATAATGCTTGTCTGCGGCTGTTTCTATCCTGCAAACGCGCTCGTCATCAAAATTTAAGACACCATGGGCGCTTTTACCCATATTTTTATACATTTTTGCCTTATCTTCAAAATATTTTTGAATCCCGCCGTGCCAGGAAAGATGATCAGGGGTCAAATTGCAAAATATTGCAACATCGGGAGCAAAATCTTTTGCATAATGGAGTTGATATGAACTTGCTTCAATAACAAGAAAATCAGGTTCAATATCAGACATTGCCTTAATTTCCGACATAACATCCAAAGAAATCCCGCTATTTGCGGCAGTACATAGATAATCCAGAGGAGAAACCCCGACATTTCCCGCTGCAGGCGCAAGGTATTTTTGGCTTAAAATGTGTGAAACAAGCATTGTAGTTGTAGTTTTACCATTTGTACCCGTAATTGCAACAATTTTTGTCTTTTCCGGCTTAATGCGCCATGCAAGCTCAATATCAGAAAAATAAGGTATTTTAAATTCATCCAAAAGCTTTAACACTTCAGCATTCGGAGGAATCGACGGACTCAATACGCAAAATTCCGCATTCTTTATAAAATCTGTTGAATGACCGCCAAATTCAAGCTTTGCTCCGGCTTTTTTTAAAACTTCAGCTTTTGGTTTATTCTCATCAGAAAGTGCATTTGAATCACTCAGATAGCAATCAGCACCGGCTCTTAAAAGAAATTTTGCCGCAGCAAACCCGGTTGTCGAAAGCCCGAGCACCAATATTTTTTTACCTTTTAAATCTGAAATTTTCATCTTCCCGCCCAAATTTAGCATAATTTTAACAAATTAAAACTTTGACATCAACAAAATTTTTCCAGCCAAAAATCCCCATACTGCAATGATGCCGCCAATTGCAGACACCATAGAGAATACAAAAACGATCTTTTTTTCATCCCACCCTGAAAGCTCAAAGTGGTGGTGAATCGGGCTCATCTTAAAAATTCTTTTGCCGGTGGTCTTAAAGCTTGCCACCTGCAGCATAACAGAAAGAGTTTCAGCAATAAACACAATGCCAATCGGAATAAGCCAAAGTTCAAATTTGCCCATTATTGCAATTGTTGCAAGAAGCCCGCCCAAAGCCAAACTCCCGGTATCTCCCATAAATATTCTTGCAGGGTTTTTATTAAAATAGAAAAACCCTAAACAGGCAGCAGAAGCTGCTATAGAAATTATTGCAAGGTCTGTACAGGCGTTAAAATAAGATATCAGAGCGCATGCCAAAAATGCAAAGAATGAACATCCTGCAGCAAGCCCGTCCAGCCCGTCTGTCAGATTTAGCGCATTTGAAGAACCCACAATCATAAACACGGCAAAAAATGGGTATAGATACATTAAATCAACACTGAAATTGAAGAGCGAAATCTCTGTATGTCCCTGATAGACAAGATATACAGCAGGAAGCATAGAAACTGCAATCTGCAAAGCAAGCTTGGCTCTGGGGCTCAAACCCTCATTTTGACAACCTTTTATCTTTTTAATATCATCTTCAAAACCCGTAAACGTATAGAATACGAGAGTCATAAGCACAATGAGCGCGCGGGTGGATATCGCCTGCGCCATAAAAAGAGCTATCAAAGAACCGACTAAAAGTGCCGCTACAAGAAAAACTCCGCCTGTTGTAGGAGTTTTATTTTTCTTGGCATGAAGCATTTGTACTTCTTCTCTTATGTACTGCCCATACATTTTCTTTTTCATAAAATCAAGATACGGAACGCCGAAAAGCAGGCATAAAACAAGAGTTATAAGCGCTGCAACACTCATCATAATCATATATTCTTCACCATCTCAATTATTTCTTCAAACTTCATCATTCTGGATGCTTTCAAAAGCACCGTAGTGCCCTTTTCCAGGTTATTCTTTATATATTCTGCGCATTCTTTTTTTGAATTAAAATGTTCTGATTTTAAAGAACATGCTCTTGATATAAATTTTGCCAATTCTCCCACTGTAAGCAAGGTTACACCGTTGTATGAAGATAAAAATTCGCCGATTTTTTTATGGTATGCAATCTCATCCTTTCCAAGTTCGCCCATATCCCCCAAAACGAGTGCCAAAGGAGGTTTGTAAACAGACAAAAAAGTTTTTAAAACTGCTACCATAGATTCAGGGTTCGCGTTATAACTGTCATTTATAAAAGTTAAACCATTAATTTCACTAATCTCCCAGCGTTTTTCAATTGGTCTGTATTCCAAAAATCCTTTTTTAATATTATCAACACTTACTCCAGCCCATTTTGCAGCTTCTATTACCAGCATGGCATTTTCAATGTTATGTTCGCCTTCAAGCGTGAGTTCATACGTGTTTCCGGCATATTCAAAAACGGTCTTGCCAATTTCAATATTAACATTTCTGCAGTCTGAAAGTTTAACAAGCACCTGCTTTCCTGCGTATTTCAAGTTTTCCCTTAAAATCTCAGAATCACGACCTATAAAAAGTCCTTCAGGGTTTAAATTTGCAGCAATTTCACATTTTGCAAGCGCAATATTCTTAAGATTTCCAAGCTTTTCCACATGTGCAGAGCCGATATTTGTAATTATACCTGCATCAGGAAGCGAATAGCTTGTTAAAAGCTGGATCTCACCAAGATTTCGCATCCCCATCTCAACCACAAGAATTTCTGTATCCAAAGGCATGGAAAACATAGTCTCACATAGCCCGATTTCATTGTTATGATTGAGTTTTGACTTGTGAGTTTTAAAAGTCGTGGAAAGCACTGATGCAAGCATCTCTTTTGTCGTGGTTTTGCCTGAACTGCCAGTGATTGCAATCACTTTCGGGTTGATTTTTTCTCTTATATATTTTGCCAGCTGAAGATAAGATACAAGCGTATTTTGAACATATAATACAAAATCCGCATCTTTATTTACCTTGTATTTTTCCTGGGTAAAATAGCCCGCAGCACCATTTTCAAGAGCTTTATCTATAAAATTATGCCCGTCATAATTTTCGCCCCTCAAAGGCAGATATATATTGCCCTTTTCAAGCTTTCTTGTATCGGTTGAAATTTCAAAAACCCCGTCAGTCTTAGTTTTATGGAGGATTTTTGCTCCGGTTACTTTAACAATTTCATCTATATTAAATTTCAAAATATTTAACTCCTAAACTGCTTTAAATAAGCTAATTCCCCAAAAGCCCGGGCTTTTTCTTAAAATCCGGTCGTCCGGATTGCCATCTAAAGCTTCTCACATATTGTAAACTAAACAGAATTTGATGTAAAATGATTTTTATGAAAAAAATAGCAGTAATTCCAATAGACAATAGACCAATTTGTTATACACTCATAGAGCAGATTTCAGCCATAAATAAAAATATGGAGCTTTATCTTCCCGAAAGAAAATTTTTGGGCGGCTTGTACGATACTGCAAACATTTCAGCCATATTGGAATGGCTAAAATCCCTCCCCAAGGTAGATTATATGGTTATTTCCCTGGATACCATTGCCTATGGCGGACTTGTGCCGTCAAGACGCACTTCTGACAGCTACGATGAAATAAAAAAAAAGCTGGATGAATTCAAAAAAGCCATAAAAGCACTTGGTGCAAGGGTTTTTGCTTTCTCAAGCATTATGCGCATATCGAATAACAACATAAACGAAGAAGAAAAAGAATACTGGAACCCTTGGGGGAAGCGCATTTTTGAGTATTCTTACCACCAGCACAAATCCCGCGCACTAAGACAAATGAATTGCGTTATAAACACAGTTCCTGCAGACATTTTAGAGGACTATCTAAATACAAGAAAAAGAAATTTTGAAATAAACAGAATGTATTTAAATTGGCTCTCTGAAGGAATTTTGGATACACTTGTATACTCAAAAGATGATACAGGAGAATACGGGCTTAATGTTGAGGAAGCTCAAACCCTTGAAAGAGAAGCGTTTGAGAAAAAATTAAACGCCGTAATTAAAACGGGCGCGGATGAAATCCCGTTAACTCTTCTTGCAAAAGCAATTGCAGAAAATGAAAATGTTAAAATCAAGCCATTATTTGTTTTTGAAGATTCAAAAGGCTTAATTTCAAAGTACGAGGACATTTCAGTCGAAAATTGTGTCAAATCCCAGCTTTCTCTTGCAGGAGTTGAAGTTGACACGTCGCAAAACCCTGAAATTACCATGGTTATTAATAATTTTGCCATCGAACAAGGAGATTTAGTACTTGGAAATGTTATAAATTCACTCTCAACAAACTTTGAATTTCCAAAAACCCCCTATTTTATCGCAGATATTAACAATGCAAACGGTGCAGATGGCAATTTAACAGAAAAATTAATGAATGAAAAATTAAAAATAGGCGCCCTGCTTGGCTATAGCGCGTACAATACAAGCGCAAATACAATAGGAAGTTCTGTTTGCATAGCCTTAAATACCGCATTGGCACTAAAATACGGACATTTTAACGAAGCCGCTTTTAAGAAACTTATGGCAATAAGATTTCTGGATGACTGGGCATATCAGGCAAACATTAGAAAAGCAGTAAGGGCGGGGAATCCGGATTTTGAAACCGCTTTATGTGAACATATATCTGACTTCCACGTATTTGAAGAAAAAATTTCAAAATTTTTAGATTATAAATTTGAAGCCGATTATTCTCTTCCATGGAAGAGAAGTTTTGAAATTGAGATAAATTTAACCCGGAAAGATTGACTTCCGGTTGATTTTTCAAAAAAATTGCTATAGAATACAGCTTGTAGCTTATTAAAACAGGTTAAAATGGATATAAAATTTGAAAAATGGCAAGGGCTTGGAAACGATTTTATAATACTTGAAAATGCTGATGCCACAAGCGATTTAGCCAAAGTTATGTGCGACAGAAATTTTGGAGTAGGGGCAGACGGTATTTTCTCCGCCGTAAAATTTGACAGGTCTCCAAGTGCTGAAAATGCAGATATAGCTTGGAAATTTTATAATTCAGACGGCTCAATTGCCCAGATGTGCGGAAACGGCATGAGATGTTTTGCAAAATATGTCTATGATAAAGGCATAATGAAAAAACAAAAATTTTCCGTGCAAACCCTTGCAGGAGTGATAGTTCCGGAAATTCTTGAAACCGGAAAGGTGAGGGTTGATATGGGAAAACCTGTCTTTGAAGCAGGCAGGATTCCTGTAACTGTAGATAACCCGTTTGACTTTGAAGTAGAAGGCTTTAAAGCCTGTGCTGCAAGCATGGGAAACCCTCATTGCGTTATTTTTACAGACGGAAATACAAAAACACTTGCAGCCAAAATTGGTCCTGCTATTGAGGTTTCACCACTTTTTCCGGAAAAAACCAATGTGGAATTTGTTGAAATCAAATCGAGAAAAAAAATAAAAGTTGATGTCTTTGAAAGAGGCTGCGGCATTACTCTTGCCTGCGGTACAGGCGCATGTGCAAGTGTTGCTCTGGGGGTTAAAAAAGGGCTTCTTGATGAGGAAGTAGATGTCATTCTTCCGGGCGGAGAGCTGCAAATTCAGTATACAGAAGGCGGACACGTATTTATGACGGGCGAAGCACAAAAGGTATATTCAGGAATTTGGTGCAAATAAAAACCTGTTTGTTTATTTTGCCACAAAATACTATTTATCAACACTCTTGTGCTGCAGCATATCGTACATCTCAAGTATATTGCCCATTTCGTCCTCGCCGTTTGAATTTACATTTGCAAAAAGATCTTCATTTCCGGCATCTTTGATATACAGCGAAAAGCGTATCATATCACGGATTAAGGCAAATTGTTCAGATGTATTCATAGTATAAAAGTTTTTAGCCACCTGAATTCTTTTTGTATGCTTTTCTTTTGGAAGACTGCTAAAGCCCTCTTGGCGAAGAATATTGCTATACCTGTATAATGGCGATTTTTTTATCCTGTTTACAAATTCGGCATCAAAATTATTTTCTACAATTTTACCAGAGCGGACAAGCTCAACAAACATGGCAGTTTTATAAAACTTATCCCTGGTTTCAGTATCAGATGGCAGGCGCTCAGCCAGTCTGATATTAAATTCTGCAGCTTTTACAAAATCTTTTGAATCATCCTTCAGATTTGCCTCAAAACGGTTGAAATCAGAGCTTTTAAAACCTGCCTTCTTATAAGCAGTATCCGCAAGCTCAAGACCCTCTTCAATAAAATCTGTTGATAGAACCTCAGGCAGACCACCTGCAGGTGTACAAAGAATTCTCTGGTTTACCAAATCCTTAAATTGCCATCTCATGGCGCCTGCAAACCAAGATTCTTCGTGCTTTGAAGTATCAATTATCATAAAAAGCGCATCGCAATCACTGCCGGGATAAGCCACATTGCGCCCCATTGAACAATTTTTATCATAGCCGATAAACTTTACATCAAAATCATTCTCATCAGCAAGTTGATGAATTGCACCGGTGATTTCGCCTTCCATTTTTTGAAACACGGCATTTAAATTTGGAAAACCGGTTTCCTTACAAAAAGCATTAATAAAATCTTTTTTCTCGTCTGCACATAATTCATCAAGCACCTTTGCAAATTCTTGCGCCTCAGCGTTTTTCCTTATATCTTCGCTGAATTTACCATCCTGATGCTCAATAATATACTTCTTTTGCGGATTTTCATACCTTAAGGTATCCAAAATCTTCATGGTACGGTCTGCCCCTTGCGGTATTTCATAAGGTTTAGCAGGAACAAAGCAAAAATTATCGCTCTCTATATAAAGTTTTTCCTTGTTTTCTTCCGGTTTGTTCTTCCCGGCAAAACTCAATCCGGGTGATAAGAGCAACCCGGTTGTACCAGGGGTATTGGCGCTTTTTACAAAAATATCACCATTGGTGTTAAAAGGCTTTTTATTACCAGAAGTGTTTCTGTCCGGTTTCCTGAATGCAGAAGCAAACCCCGGCGAAAAAGCAAATGTTACATTCATACCTAAAAGCAGACCTTTTGTACATAGTATATGGATTATAAAACGCTTGAAAAGTTTTTATTGACAAACAAATATCTCTTTGTATCCAATTGTAACAAAATGTAATACCCCAAATTCAATGTTTTTCTTGTATATGAAAATTGTTTATGCTACGATTTTTTTCAAACACAACTTTATTTAAGGAGAAAATTTAAATGAAAAAATATGAACTGCTTGCAACCATAAAACCCAATCTGGACAACGATGAAGCAGAAAAAGTAGCATCAAAAATAGAAGAAATGGTAAGTTCTTTGGGCGGAAGCGTTTCAGAAACTGAAAAACTCGGCAGAAAAAAGCTTGCATATGATGTTCAGGGCTTTAGAGACGGCTTTATGGTAGTTCAGAAAATGAACATTCCCGCTGATAAAATTGTTGAATTCAAACGCAATTTAAAATTAAATGAAAACATTATCAGAACTATGTTTACAGAAGTAAAGAAGGCATAAAATGACCCTTGCAAAGATTACAGTAACAGGAACTGTCACCAAAAATCCTGAAAAAAGATTTACACAAAATAACATTGCCATCACAAGTTTTGTGATGGACGTAAATCCTCAGGATGAGACTTTAGTGCGTGTTTTTGCACTTGGCAATTTGGCAGACAGGGCTGCAGACACTGTAAAAATGGGCGACACTGTTCTTGTGGATGGCAGATTGCAGACTGCAAACGCCAAGACTACAAATGGCAAAGAAAGAAAAATAATTGAAATCAGTGCTACAGTTGTTGAAAAAATTTCTATGCTATCAGATGGCTCAAACGCCGGATATTCAAATTATAATCAAAATGCAGCGCCTATGCAGCCTGCACCCCAGAGTGCTCCTGCAGCACAAGCACCTGCCCAGAAAGAAATTGTACAGTTTGCGGTAGATGAAATTTCTGAAGATTTAATCGATGAGGATGAAATACCGTTTTAGAAGGTTTTTTAGGTTAAAATTTGCTCACAATTAGCAAATACCGACCAACAGAAAAAAATAAATAATTAAAGGAAAAGGAAAAATATAATGGCAAGAGAATCTTTAAAAGACAGTAAAAAAAAGAAAAACTGCAGTTTTTGCGCAGATAAGGTATCAGCTTTGGATTATAAAGATGCTTCAAAATTAAGAAGATTTTTATCAGAAGCAGGTAAAATTCTTCCAAGACGCATCACAGGAAACTGCGCATACCACCAAAGAATGCTCTCAAATGCAGTTAAAAGAAGCAGGGAAGCTGCTATTATCGGATATGTTTTTGAAAACTAAGTTTTTTCAGATTTTATTAAATTTGCATTATAATTAAAAAGCCCTAAAACTTAGGGCTTTTTAATTAAACATTTTTATTAAGAATACTGCCAAAACTTTTTTTGCCTTATCCGAAAAAGCTTTAATATCAGGTATTTCTTTATATATACCTCCAATTGGCAAAAGAAGCAACGTCAATCCTCCAAATTCTAAGTTTTTTGGAGGTATTATTGTTATATTGCGGATTTTGCTATAACTTCTCTTGTTGAAACTTCGATTTTTTCCCTGCAGCCTTTTGAACACCGGGAACTGCTCCTTGTATTTTTTAATCAGCATTTACAATTTTTGAAATATTCACTTACTCTTCTTTCTTTGATTGTTTCTTTTTTAAAGCAGTTACACTAATAGTTGTCAAAAAAACTGTTTTTTGTTTGCAATTGTTAGCATTTTCCTATATCTTTCCTGTAAATTTTACCGTCAAAACTGATGACTTGTGCAGCTTTATAAATATCATCCAGAGTTTTTTTGTCATCCGAACCGGATTTTACAATATTTAAAACCCGTCCGCCGTTGGTTAATAAATTTTCAAAAGTTTCGCGGTCAAGCCCTGACAGCTTTTTGGTGTTCTCATTAACAGGCATTTTTTTGTCTGCATGATTTGGATTAAAATTGCGTAAAACAACACCCGGCAAAGCCTTTACCCCTGCAAAATATAACTTGCAGCCAAATTTTGCTGCTTCATTTAAACCAAAAATTTCAGCACCTTTTTTAGGAGATTCAGGATATCCGTCAGATGCCAGGACAAGGCAGTAAGCCTTTTTGCGCCGAAATTTCAAATCGACATCAAAAAGTCTCTTTTGTGTCATTGCTAAAAACACAGATAACAGATCGTTTTCTAAAAGTTCAAGCAACACCTGGCATTCAGGATCGCCAAAGCGCATATTGTACTCTAAAACCTGCACCCCGTCTTTGGTTAAGATAAGTCCTGAATATACAACACCGCAAAAATCTGCTTTTTCTTCCAGCAGAGCCATTTCAAGAGTTTTTAAATATTTTTTTATCTGATTCCGTTCTCTTGCTGAAATATTACTCGGCGCATACGCCCCCATCCCGCCTGTATTTACACCGTTATTGCCATCCAAAAGCCTTTTGTAATCAGAGGCAGGAGGAAAAGAAGCAAGTGTTTTGCCGTCCCACAGGGAAATAACAGAAACTTCGCGCCCGAAAAGCCGCTCTTCCAAAAGAATCTTTTTTGAAGCACTGCCAAATTTACCAGCCAAAAATTCTGACGCTGCCAACTTTGCATCATTGATGTTTTCCGCAATACACACACCTTTCCCAAGTGCCAAACCATCTGCCTTAATTACGGGCACGGCAGCCTTTTTAAGAAAATAATTAAACGCATCGTCAAATGCTGCACGGTTTTCCCCTGCGGAATAATCTATAATTTTATAATCAGCGGTTTTAATGCCATTTTTTAACATAAATTCTTTTGCAAAGCTTTTTGACCCCTCAAGGCGCGCCCAAGCTTTATTTGCACCTATTACCTTTATACCCTTTGCCGCAAAAATATCCGCAATACCCTCACATAAAGGATTTTCAGCCCCAACGACAAGTAAATCAATCTTAAGCGCCAAACTTTTTTCTAAAAGTTCTTTATATCCTGTAAAATCAACAGTTTCACCCAGATGTTTAAAACCGTCATTTGCACCCGCAAGATATAATTTTTCCAGGTAAGGCGAATTGCAAATATTTGCAGCGAGCGCATTTTCCCGGGCACCGCCGCCCAAAATGAGCACACGTTTTTTAAAAAGCAGATTTTCAATAATTTCAGGATACATTTTGTGCTCAATCTTATGAATAGAATCCTCAAACTGTGTAAAGCTTAAACCCTTGGTATCAAAGCTTTTTTGTTCGATTATCCACCCTGAATCTACATTTCTGTTTACAAAATGAACTGTAACACCGGTCTTTTTTTCTTTTGCCTCAAACGCCCTCTTTATAGCATCTTTGCCCTTAAATTTTGGAAGAAGGGAAGGGTGAATATTTACAATATTGCAGCACCCGGCATCGGTGTAAAATTTCCCAGACCCGGCGCAGATTTTAAGAATTTTTTCAGGCAAAATCCGCATAAAGCCCGCAAGCACATATAAATTATACTTGCCTTTGCGGGCATTTAAAAAATCGTAAAGGCTTTCAAACTCAACAAAATAAGAAGGCACGCCAAGCTTCTTTGCCCTTTTAAAAACATAGGCATCCTTTTTATCGCATAAAAGCTCAAAAGCAACATCCAAACCCTTTCCCTGAAAGTATTTTACGATTGCTTCAAAGTTAGAACCGTTGCCTGATGCCAAAATAAGTACTCTTTTTGGCATAGCAGTCAAAACAGCCTTAGTTTTTAAACACCGCTCTGACATCTTTTTTACCTTCTTTTGAATATTCAATACGCCCCAAAACAAAGGGTGACCAAATTTTTGTTATCTCAATTATTTTAGAAACATTTTCAGGCTTTGCAATTATACAAAAACCGGCGCCCATATTGAAAGTGCGGTACATTTCATCAACTTCGACAAATCTCTTCATGACTTCAAACACTTCAAGTTTTGGAAGAATATTTTTGTCTAAAACCGCCGTATACCCCTCCGGGATTACTCTTGCAAGGTTTGACAAAATACCCCCTCCTGTTATATTTGCAAGAGCTGAAACAAGCCTGTTATCACAAAGTTTAAGGATTTCGTCAATATATATGGCAGTAGGGGCAAGGGTTTTTAAAAATTCATCATTATTTATAAGTCCGTCTTTATGCAATTTTCTAATCAGGGAAAAACCGTTTGAATGCACCCCGGTTGATTTTAGGGCAATTACAACATCGCCTTCACGGACATTATTTTTATCAACGGAATTCGCCTCATCCACAAGCCCCACGGCAAAACCCGCCGCATCAAACAATCCCTCCTTAATAAAGTCGCCAAGTTCAGAGGTTTCACCCCCCAAAAGAATGCAATTATATTTTAAAAGGATTGAATTTAATTCGCTGATAAATTTTGCCATATCATCTGCATTGAGTGTATTTACGGCAATATAATCAAGAAAAAACAAAGGTCTTGCACCAACGCAGGCTAAGTCATTCAGGTTCATGGCGGCTAAATCCTGCGCCATGGTTTTATAAAGTTTATTTTCTATTAACGGAATGATTTTTGTTCCGATACCGTCAGTTGTTGCAGCAAAGAAATATTCGGGAATTGCAGGGTGTTTAAAAATTCCGGCAAAATTTTTAAAATTTGAAGATTTTAAACCGGAAAATAAAAGTCCTGACAATGCTTCAGCACTTTTTAAATTTACACCGGAATCTTTGTATGTATATTTTTCCATAATATCTCCCAAGCCCAATCATACCACAATCTCAGGCTTTTCTTTCAAGAGAATTTTGATATATATTATTCAATTCTGAAGTTCTTATCCTTGTAAAACCAAAATCCAAAACCCCTGTGTCATCTGCCTTTCCAAGGATTTTATACGGCAGATGGTTTTTTCTAAGATAATTTTCTACAACAGCCTTATTTTTGGTTGCAATTAAATACCTGCCTGTGATTTCGCCAAAAAGAAGATCGATATCAGGCTCCAAAATACCTTTAAAGCCGGGAGTTTGACACTTATCGGATTCACAGGAATTAAACAGCATAATTAAAAGCGCACCCAGCACGCCGCCTTTTGATACATCAATAGTGCCTGAAAGCAGGTTTTTATTGTGCAGGTAAAAAATGCTTTTTTTCAACTTCATTTCAAGCTCAAAATCAACAATGTCAGGGGTGCCGCCTGTAAAATCAAAGAAAACCCTTTGATAGAGCGAGCCTCCGGTGTTTGCATTTTTATCAATATCTTTACCTATTAAAAATATTGAAGCTCCGGGCTGCAATCTGGCATACAGAGGGGTTTTTCCCTTGAGTATGCTCATCATACCAATAACCGGAACCGGATAAATTTTAATTTTTCCGTTTTGCACCCCGGGATTTGCAATATTTTCCGGATTGTTTAGACCAAAAATGCACTGCTCTGCTGCAATTCCTTCGTTATAAAAAGAAACATTCCCGGAAACAACAGGAATATTAAGCTTTTCAAGAGCATATCTCATTCCTTTTACTGTTTGGATAAATTGCCACGCAATATCAGGATTTTCAGGATTTGCAAAATTCAAACAATTTGTTATCCCCAGGGGTTCAAAACCGCTTGAGACAGCATTTCTAAAGGCTTCAAAAACAACATTGCAAGCGCCCTGATAAGGGTCCAGAAAACTCGCATTTTCGCTAGAGTCCATTGAAAAGCCGATAATTTTGCCTTCTTCAAAGATATTCAGGGGCGAAACACCCAGGTTATGAGGATTTTTCAAAGTTCTTGCACCAACTGTACCGTCATACCTTTGATATACGTATTTTTTGCTTGCAAATTCAGGTACGGCAGCCATTTTAAAGATAAAATGTTTTAAATTTTCAGGAGTATTTATCGCATCATCTACCAAAAAACGCTTGTTTTGTAATTTATTAATGTATTCAGGCTTTTTGGGGGATAAATCGTACAGCACAGGGTTTGTCAAAACCTTAACATCAAGAGATGCAAGTGTTTCACCATTTAAAAACAGGCTGTATGTGCTTCCTTTCTTTGTTTTACCGATAACAGAAGAATTGAGTTCATATTTTTTACATATTTTAAAAATCTCGTCTACGCCTTTTTTATTTGCTGTAAACACCATTCTCTCCTGGGATTCAGAGAGCATAATTTCATACGGGCGCATATTTTTTTCGCGAAGCGGGACTTTCTCAAGATATAATTCCACAGAAACCCCGCCTTTGTCAGCCATTTCGGATGTAGAACTTAAAAGTCCTGCAGCACCAAGGTCTTGGGCTGAAAAAACATTTTTGGATTTTAAAATTTCCAAAGTCGCTTCTATGACATTCTTTTTTACATAAGGGTCACCGATTTGAACGGATAATTTATCCTCTTTGTCGCCCGCAAGCTCTTTTGAAGCAAATGCAGCGCCAAAAAGCCCGTCCCTTCCTGTGGCAGAACCGATTAAAACTATATAAGAATCAGCTTTTGCAGCCGCTGTTTTAACTTTATCTTTATGGCAAATGCCAACAGCCATAACATTTACAAGCGGAGACAGGTTGAAACATTTATTAAAACTTATCTCGCCGCCGATTGTAGGTACACCCGTAGAATTCCCATAGTCCGAAATACCTTCTGCTACGCCATTTAAGAGATATTTGTTTCTTTTTATTGAATCCAAATCAGTATTTACAACCCCCGAATTTGCGCCGCATTTTTCAATTTCGCCAAATTTCAGCGAATTTAAAAGTGCAATCGGTCTTGCATTCATAGCAAGAATATCTCTTAAAATACCGCCAATTCCGGTTGCAGCACCCTGGTAGGGTTCAACTGCGGATGGATGATTGTGCGATTCTGTTTTAAAAAATATAATATGACTGCCGATTTTGATGCCGCCGGAGTTTTCATTCCTGAACAGAGCACCCTTGGATGGCAAAAGCTTTAGATATTTTTTTGAATGCTTGTAACCGCAATGTTCAGACCACATGGCAGAAAAAAGATACAGCTCAAGCTCGCTTGGCTTACGCCCCAGGCGTTTTACAATTTCATTATATTCAAAGGCTGAAAGTCCCAAATCTTTTATTGAAGGTTCTGTTTTTTTATTCAGACAAACTGCAGAATTCGCTTTGGGGCGTACGCATGATGCTATGGTCATCTTTTACCTCCAAAGATTTCATTTTTTATGAAATTAAATATTTTAAGACCATTCTCAAGCCCGCATATCTTTGAAACCGCCCTTTCAGGATGCGGCATAAGCCCAAGGACTTTATTTTCACTGTCATACAAGCCTGCAATATCATTTAAAGAGCCGTTTGGATTGTCTTTATACCTTAAAAATACCATTTTATTTTCTTCAATTCGCCTTAAATCCGCATCATCAGCATAGAAACAGCCTTCTTTATGGGCAATAGGAATTGTAATTTCTTCCCTTGTTTTTTCTAAAACTAAAATCTCATCCCTTGAAATAAACCTTGTTGAGGCATTTTCAATAAGTGCACCGGGCAAAAGTCCTGCTTCACAGAGGATTTGAAAACCATTGCATATACCAAGAGTAAAACCGCATTTTGATTTTACATACTTTTTTAGAGCAAACACAACAGGGGAAAGCTTTGCAAGGCGCCCAGCCCTGATGTAATCCCCAAATGAAAAGCCGCCGGGAAGCACTATTAAATCATATCCCTCCAGGTTTGTGCAGTTGTGAAAAATATAATCTGTATTGAAGCCTGCTCCATCAAGTGCAATTTTTGTGTCTCTGTCACAATTTGTACCTGGAAAAACTATGATTCCGGCTTTTAATTTTTTAAAATATTTCAGAAAATTCATACAGCTTCTTCAAAACTTAAAACTTCGTATGTTTCAACCACAGGATTCACGAGCACCTCTGTGCAAATGTTTTCAAGTTTTTTATCAGCCTCGTTTTTATTTTGCGCCGAAATTTCAAACCCGAAAAACTTACCAATTCTGACATTTGCCTCTTCTTCAAGCCCTATTCTTTTTAATACAACATTTACAGCTTCGCCTTTGGCATCTTTCACAGTGTTTTTAAGTTTTACAATTACTTTCGCTCTAAATTTCATAGGTTTATTTTATAATGAAAGAAAATTAGTTTAAAGAGACTTTAAAGTGTTTTAAAGCAACTTTGGAGAAACAAAATGAAAGAAACTTTATATTCGACAAAATTTTTAAATTTGGTTGCATCAAAACGCAAAGGCAAGGCGGATTGGGTTTATGCACACAGACCAAACGCAAAAAATGTTGTAATTATAGTACCTGTTATACACAAGACTGACGCTGATTATACGATGTTTTTAACCACAAAAAGACCGCCTTTAATTGAAGAATACGGGGATGTCACTTGTCTTGAATTTCCGGCAGGACTTGTAGGGGATGAAAACACGAACGAAACAACAGAAGAAGCACTAAAAAAAGAACTCCTGGAAGAAACAGGATATCTGGCAGAAAAATTTGACATAAAGGCAAAAAATCTTGTTACATCAGGCGGTATGACATCTGAAAAATCCACCCTTGCAATAGCAGAAGTTTTTGATACAAAGATAAAGGAAAAACCCGTAGATGACGGCGGTGTAATTGCGGGAAGAATGGAAGTAAAAATTCAGGACATAGGCAGCTTTCTGGATAAAATGGAAAAAGACGGAATTTTCTTATCTGCCCAAACAATCGCAGGAGTTTATTATCTTGCAACCCGGAAATAAAAACAAAAATAAGACATTTTTGTAACAAAATATGCTCCAAATACGCAAAAACGCTTTTGTTTATGAAATAATTTAAAAAACGGAATTTTATAAAAGAGGAATCAGCGGATGAAATTAGCCAAAACACAAACGGTGAACGCATTTAACTATGCATTTTTATCAAGAAGAATTTTTCCATACATAAAACCTTTGATTCCAAGAATGACTATAGCCTTTGTTCTTGCAATTCCCCTGGGGCTTTTGGACGGCGCAACAGCATTTGCCTTGAAACCATATATTGATGTTGTCGTAAACGGTAATCCTATGGTTATAAGGGGTTTTGAACTAACAAGAGATTTGCTTGCAAATTTAATTCCCTGGTTAATTGTCGCCTTCGCTGTTGTTCAGGGACTTTTAAAGTATACAAACTCATATCTTACAGACTGGCTTTCAAATAAAATTTCAAACTCCATAAAAATTGATTTATTTAAAAAACTCACAAGCCTTGATTCAAAATTTTTTGATGAAAATTCTTCAGGCATTGTGCTTTCAAGGTTTTTAAACGACCCGGATACAGCATCAAAAAGCGTTATAGATTCTATTAAAACCCTTATAACCTGTGCCACTGGAGCTATGGGGCTTATAGCTGTGCTTTTATACAACAGCTGGAAATTGGCGCTCGTTGGTGTTGTGGTGCTTGTTATAGCATTTCTGCCGGTTGCATTCATCAGAAAGAAAATCAAGCAGGTTTCTAACGACACAATGGCTTTAACCGGCGGTATAAACACAAACTTTAATGAAACATACCACGGTAATAAGATTATGACAGGCTACAGCCTGCAAAACAGTTTGAATGCCAAATTTCAGGGACAAATCCATAAATTTTTTGCCCTTGCAATGTCTTTGACAAAAAGGGTGGGATGGATGTCTCCTATAATGTATTTAATTGCAAGCATCGGCGTTGCAATTGTAATGCTTTTTGGAAACCATTTAATCATTTCAGGCGAAATGACAACGGGAAGTTTTGCAAGCTTTATAACATCGCTTCTTCTTTTATATAAGCCCATCAAGGATTTAGGGCGCACACTTACAAATCTTCAAAATGTTTTTGTTGCAATGAGCAGGGTATTTGAACTTTTTGATTTAACACCTGAAATTGCAGATAAAAAAGATTCAAAAGAACTTTCAAATATAAATGAAAGCATAGATTTTAAAAATGTTTATTTTGAATATGAAGAAAACAATCCTGTGCTTTTTGATATAACCCTTAGTGTCAAAAAGGGGCAGACTATTGCCCTTGTAGGGAATTCAGGCGGAGGTAAATCAACCATAGTAAGTCTTTTACCAAGATTTTACGATATAAAATCAGGCAGCATAGAAATTGATGGCATTGATATAAGGGACTATTCGCTCTCCTCTTTAAGAGGAAATATTTCAGAGGTATTCCAGGATAATTTCCTTTTTTCAGGCACAATAAGAGAAAATATTTTAATGGGAAAACCTGATGCAAATGAAGAAGAATTAAACGAAGTTATAAAAGGAGCACATCTGGACGAGTTTTTGCATACGCTTGAATGCGGAGTAGACACCGTAATCGGAGAAAGAGGAACAACACTTTCAGGCGGTCAAAGACAAAGAGTAGCTATTGCACGCGCCATGATTAAAGACGCACCAATAATTATTTTGGACGAGGCAACAAGTGCCCTTGATAATAAATCCGAGGCAATAGTACAAAAGGCACTTGAAAATCTGATGAAAGATAAAACCGTTTTTGTAATTGCACACAGGCTTTCAACCATTAAAAATGCTGATAAAATTCTTGTTATAAACGATGGAAGACTAACAGAAGAAGGCACACACGAAGAACTTTTAAGAATAGAAAACGGACAGTATAAATACTTATACGAAATGCAGTTCCAAAACACGGGCATATCTGCATAAAAATAAGCTCTTTTCCCGGCAATGCAAAACTTTTTTAATACAATTATTTTAAAGTTTCAGAATTTTTGTTAATTAATGTAACAAAAACACTTAATTTTTGATACAAACTAGCAAAAAGGTTATTTTTTGTTTTTTAATATAGTGTACATAATACACATAAAAAACATAGCAGATTTTATAATTTAAGCATTAACAATTTCTTAAAAAAGAAGCAACCCCTTAACAACACAAAATAAATTATACCTAACACAAAAACTCAATTTAAACGCTTTGAAATCGAAGCGTTTTTTATTTTGCATATAAAATCAGACTGCATCAAAGTATAATGCCGCATGGAAGAATATTTTAATGAATGGTTATTTAAAATTACCGGAAAGCCCTAGCCTGCAATGCTACTTTTAGCCGGAAGTTCGGGTTTTTTACCTATACAGTAATATTCAAACCCTTTCTTTGCAAGACGCTTACCATCATATTGGTTTCTGCCGTCAAAAATAACAGCATGCTTCATCAAGTCTTTTATTTTTTCAAAGTTTGGACGCCTGAATTCGTTCCATTCTGTTAAAAGCAGCATGGCATCAGCATCTTCCAGGGCTTCGTATGATGATTTAGCATAAATGATTCTATCACCGAATATCGGCTCGGCACAATCATACGCCTTTGGGTCATAGCCTTGAATTTTTGCCCCTCTTTTTAAGAGTTCGTTTATGATTGTAATAGAGGGCGCTTCACGCATATCATTGGTTTTAGGTTTAAAAGCAAGCCCCCATACGCCAAATGTTTTGCCTTCAATATCGCTATTATATCTTTCAAGAATTTTATTTATGAAAAGCACCCTCTGCTCTTTATTTGCTTCATCTGCGGCTTCAAGAAGAGAAGACGAACAGCCGTTTGCTTTTGCTGTTTTAATCATAGCCTTAACATCTTTCGGGAAGCAGCTTCCGCCATACCCAAGCCCCGCAAATAAAAACTGCGAGCCTATTCTTTTGTCGGAACACATTCCGATACGAACCATTTCAGCATCCGCGCCTACTTTTTCGCAAATGTTCGCAATTTCATTCGCATAGGAAATTTTCACAGCCAAAAACGAATTTGCAGCATATTTTGTCATCTCTGCAGATTTAACATCCATAATAATTACAGGGTTTCCAGTGCGGAGGAACGGAGAATACAATTCCTGCATAATTTCTGTTGCCCTTTGGGAGTTTGAACCAATAACAACTCTGTCAGGTTTTAGAAAATCATCCACAGCAGCACCCTGCTTTAAGAATTCCGGATTCGAAACAACATCAAATTCAAGGTCTGTTTTTGATTTTATAATCTCTGTAACCTTTTCTGCAGTGCCCACAGGAACGGTAGATTTATCAACAATAACCTTGTAACCGTTCATATATTCACCAATGTTTGATGCAACATCATAAACATAAGATAAATCTGCAGAACCGTCCTCTCCCTGGGGAGTGCCGACTGCAATAAAACATACTGTTGAAATTTCAACAGCCCTTTTAAGATCATTTGTAAAAGTCAGCCTGTTTTCTGAAACATTCACATTTATAAGCTCTTCAAGCCCGGGTTCATAGATTGGAACTATACCTTGCGCCAATTTTTCAAGCTTTTTTAAATCTTTATCAACACAAATAACCTCATTTCCCATCTCTGCAAGACAGGTGCCGGCAACAAGACCTACATATCCGGTTCCTATAACACAAATTTTCATTTATCTTTCCTTATTTTCTTTTCAAAATATTTAATAGTTTTTAAAAGCCCTTCTTTAATATCAACCTCAGGCTCCCAACCGAGCTCTTTTTTTGCAAGAGCAATATCCGGTTTTCTTTGGGTTGGATCATCATTTGGAAGCGGCATATGAATAATTTTTGAGTTTGAATTAGTAAGTTCAATGATTAATTTTGCAAAATCCAGAATAGTTCTCTCTGATGGATTGCCAAGATTAACAGGACCAATGAAACCCTGTTTATTGTTCATCATCCTTACCATACCTTCAACTAAATCTGTAACATAGCAGAACGAGCGCGTTTGCGTGCCATCGCCATAAATTGTAATATCTTTATTTTGAAGTGCCTGAACTATGAAATTTGAAACCACTCTTCCGTCATTTGGATCCATATTCGGACCATATGTGTTAAATATCCTTATAATCCTTGTATCTACACCGTTTTGCCTGTGATAATCCATCATAAGAGTCTCGGCACAGCGTTTACCCTCATCATAACAACTTCTGATTCCTATGGGGTTTACATTTCCCCAATAATCTTCTCTTTGCGGATGCACAACAGGATCGCCGTATACTTCACTCGTTGAAGCCTGCAGAATTGTTGCTTTACATCTTTTTGCAAGACCAAGCATATTTATCATCCCCAAAACCGAGGTTTTGATCGTTTTAATGGCGTTGTACTGATAGTGCGGAGGGCTTGCAGGACATGCCAGATTATAAATTTCATCAACTTCTGCAAAATATTCTTTGGTGATATCATGACGAACAAGCTCGAAATGGTCGTTTCCTATTAAATGCCTGATATTGTCCTTTGAACCGGTAAAGAAATTGTCAAGACAAATTATGTCATTGCCTTCGTTCAAAAGCCTCTCGCAAAGGTGGGAACCTATAAAACCGGCACCGCCTGTTATTAAAATTCTTTTCATTAAATCCTCTTAAAATCCGCAAATTCTTATGATGATATTCTAGCATAAAACGTGGGTTTTAGGCTAGTTTTCATTCTTACTGTTTTCTTTAAATTCTCTCCACATTCTGCTGAATGTTTCACCCGCCGCCTGCTGACCGTTTGGATAAACTTCATCACATCTTTTATAGTAACGCTCTATATATTTAACTTCAAAATCCTCCAGATGTTTACCCAGTGCTTTTTTTAAGAATATTACCCTTAAATACGGAAACTCACCGCGTGCAATTTCGCTCATTTTTTCCACAAAATCACCATGCTCTTTAAAAGATTCGCTTCTAAGCTGCGCAAACTCAGGATTTTCTTTATAAAAACGCTTTTTGCTTTCTGATATCTTTGCCTTGGTTTCCGCACTGAGCGTGCTTCCTTTCAGTTGGCAATTATATTAAACCGCGTCAAAAAAAATATTTTCTAAATTTTAAAAAAATACTTGAAATGAAAAATTCCTCATGTATAATTAAGTTTATCAAATGCAGGAAGCGATGAGCAAAACTGCACAAAAGACTGGCGTCTTTTGAATTCAATAGGGCATTTAGCTCAGTTGCCAGGAGGGGGCAAACCCCTTAAAATTAGAAAAAGCTCCCTGTGGGCGCGAAAAATTAAATAGTTGGTGCGGGCGTTTAGCTCAGTTGGTAGAGCGCCTCCCTTACAAGGAGGATGTCGGGAGTTCGAGCCTCTCAACGCCCACCATTTATAAAGACCCTCCATAGGGTCTTTTTTAGTGCGTTTCAAGCCTGCGTATCGGCACGCGTTTTTAATTTCTGCACTTTTTTAAAACTTGAAATTTACAAAACGCTTTGTATACTTCACTCGTAAGGCTGATGTTTTAAAAAAGCAGATTAGCGGGCATGTAAAGCACTGTTACAAAACCTGCTTATGTTTGCAAAAGAAAATTTTTCTATGCAATAATAAATGTACTTAAAACCAAGGGAAGTAGGGTGCAAATCCCTCGCTGGGCCGCAACCGTAAAGCCGGAATGCTTGGTTTTAAGAATTGGTTACCTCGGGCACAGGTGGAATATTTAATGAAAAAGATTTATTTTTTAACATTGCCGTTAGCATCGTTGCTGATATTTTTCTGCACACAAAATGCATTTGCAATTGAAGACATCAAAATTGATGAAAATATATCCCCAAACCAAAAAGAAGAAATGTATGCACCAATATACATAGACCCCGAAACAAACACTATTTTTAGCAAAATCAGAAAAAATGCTGTTTACACACTGGATAATTACATCGATTCAGAATTATCAAGCAGTGCAAACATTGATTCCATTTCAAGAAAAGACATCGAAAGACAAAATTCGCCCTCTGTTGCAAGTCTTTTAAACCAGCTTGGAAGTGTTACTGTGCAAAACTCAAACGGTTCTGATGGAAGCATTACTTCTATGAGAATAAGAGGAACAGACAGGGTGAGGATGACAATTGACGGTATCAGAACAGACAGACCATCCATGACCATGCCGGGAGTTGAAACACAATTTTTGCTATCCGATGATATCGAGCTTATTGAAGTCATAAAAGGTCCGCAGGGAAATATCTTAGGCACAAATGCATCGGGCGGTGCTGTAAATATCCAGACAAGAAGAGGCGAAGGTCCGTTTGGATTTGAAGCGGCATCTGAAATGGGTAAATACGGCACGTTTAAAGAACGCGCAGCAATTATGGGCGGAAACGAAAAGGCTGATTACTACCTTTCAACAACCTGGTATAAAACAAACGGTGCAATGCGCACAAAAAATATGGGACGCATTTTTAATGACAGCTATGAAAATTTAAGCACAGTTTTAAATTCAGGCTTGAGGCTTTTGGATAACAAGGCGGAACTTAGAAATGTTTTCAGGTTTTCAAATGCAGAAAAAGGTTTAGGCATAGGTTACAGCAACCTTAGTTATAAATATTATAACGACCCTAATAATTATATGAAAAATACGGATGTATCAGATTCGTTATCCTTTAAACATTCTGTAAACGACATTTATAATTACGGCATAAGATTTGGTCTGTATCATAATAAAAACAATAACTATACCCTCCCCGATTCTGCTGCTCCTGATGAAAATTCAATCTCAAAGATTGATTCCACAAGATTAAATTTTATGACCCAGCATGACATAAAATACAAAGATATTAACACGCTATCTATAGGCTATAACCTTGAAAATGAATACATAGACGGAAATTCAAGCTCGCTGATGTATGGCTCCTGGAATATGTTTCCGCTGCAAAAGTATAATTCTGGGTATTCAGGCTCTGCTCTTCAGAATGATGTATATGTAAACGATGTTGTTAATATTAAAGATACTTTTTATTTAAGAGGCGGTGCAAGACTTGTAAATAACAATGAATATGGTACATATGTTTCCCCAAACGGGTCTGCTGCCTTAGTATTGCCAACATTCAAACTGAATGGTGCAAAGACAAAATTCAGAAGTTCCTGGGGAAGAAGTGTAAACACCCCGACACTTTATCAAAGATACGGTGGCTTTAGGGACAGCTGGATGGCATGGAGCGGAAACAAAAATCTGGATGCAGAAAAATTAACAAGCTGGGATTTGGGCATTGAACAAAATTTTATGGATGAAAAACTGAAATTTGAATTCGGATATTTTAACAGCAAATACAAAGACTACATCTCGGATTATTATGTTATAGACCCGGTAACATACTATACTTCAGGATACTATGACAATATAGACTCTGCCAAAATCCAAGGATATGAAGGTAAGATAACATACGAACCCAATGATAAATTTAAAATTCTTGTAAATTATACATACACAGATTCAAAAGATAAATCCACAGGGTTTGCCCTGCCTGCTACACCAAAAAACAGAATAAACGGCACACTATATTGGACACCAAATGACAGATTAAGCCTCTATGCAGGAATTGAGACCGCCTCTTCAAGAACTTTAAGCTCTGCCTCAAAAGATAAAGTCTCAGGGTATGTAGATGCAAAAATAGGTACCCAGATAAAGCTTTTCAGCATCAAAGATGTGGATTTTTACGCCAGAGGAAATATTTATAACCTCTTTAATCAAGATATTTGTATGTATAAAAACACTCTTGCAAACGATTATTACTACAGCCCAAAAATCCGCTTTAATACAGGGCTTTTCATAGAGTACGCACCGGGTAAAAAGCTTAAAGAGAGAGTATAGATGACAAAAAAGAGAGGGTTGATATTTTTAATACTAATTTTTGGATTCATTTTGAGCCTCTTTTTGTCTTTATTTTACGGACTTGATAACTTTTCAGACATATTAAAAGGATTTTTAGATGGCAGCATAAAGAATTCAAACACAGAAATTATTTTATCCTTAATCAGAATCCCTTCTGTTATAAAAGCAATTGTTGCAGGCTCCTGCCTTGCATTATCCGGCATGTTTTTACAGACGGTATCCAAAAACCCGCTCGCAGACCCCTATTTAACGGGGCTTTCATCAGGTGCAGGACTTGGCATTGTAATTTCAATCCTCCTTTTTAACAGTATAAATTATTCACTCTTTGGCTTTTTAGGCGCATTGGTAAGTGCAGCCCTTGTTATATCATTGAGCGGATTTTCAAAATTTTCTGTCACAAAACTAATTCTTATAGGGCTTTCTTTGAATTTGTTCACAAGTTCCATAATATCTTTTTTAATACTTCTAAACCCCGATAAGGCATATTCTATGACCCTTATATTAACAGGCGGGTTCTCCAGTGCCGACATTTCAAATAGAATGCTTTTTTTAATATTTTGCATTCTGCTTTTATCCTGTGCGTTTTTCATCCCAAAGTTAAACATTATGAGGCTTGATAACCGGTTAATCTTTAAAAATGAAAAAGCTGCAAATAAATACAGCATAATTTTCATAATTCTATCTGCACTTTTAACATCTTTAAGCGTATACAGCGCAGGGATTTTAGGCTTTGCAGGAATTATCTGCCCGCTTTTGGTTCGCCTGCTTTTTGGAGGAGATGCAAGAATACTCTTTTTTGGAAACATTTTAACAGGTTCCACTCTGCTTTTATTTTCAAACTTCCTTGCAAATAATTTAATCTATCCAATGCAGATTCCTTTGGGAATTGTGGTTGCAATAACAGGAGCACCTTTCTTTGTGTTCTTTCTTTTAAAGAAAGGAGGCGCGCTTTTAAAATGATAAAAATTGAAAATCTAAACTTCAAATTTGATAATGAAACAATCTTTAAAGATGCTGTTATTGAAATATTGAATAACCGCCTGACTGTTATTACCGGAACAAACGGAGCAGGAAAATCAACCCTTTTAAAAATTATTACAAAAAATATCCGGACAAATTGTAAAATTCAAAATGCATTTAAAAATATTTTCTATCTTCCGCAAAATCCTTATTATCCAAAAGATATCACAACTTTTGATTACCTTTCATCCGTATTTTACAAAAATAACTGGAAATGGTTTTTAGATAAGGATGAAAAAGAAAAAATAGACAATGTACTGAAAAAAGTAGAGCTCTATGAAAAAAAGAACCTGGATATTGAAAATTTAAGTGCAGGAGAAATACAAAAGGCAAATATTGCGCTCGGGCTTTTATCCGGTGCAGATTTATTTTTATTGGATGAACCGGCATCAAATATGGATTTAATAAATGAACTAAAGATTCTTACAATGCTAAAAAACCTTACCAAAGATGGCATCACAAGCGTTTTAATTATGCATAATTTAAACATTGCAGCAAATTTCGGAGATAATTTTATAGGAATTAAAAAGGGAGAAAAGATAATTCAGACAAATAAAGATGAATTTTTCAAAAAGGATGTTTTAAAAGAAATTTACGGCATTGATTTTGAAATTGTAAATTCAGGCGGGAAAATATATGTTCAGGTTCTTGGCTAAAATATTTATTCTCCTTCTTTTTGTCTTTGAAACGATTTGTCCTTCGTATTCAAAATGCGACAATGAATGTCAAAAGACACAAAATAAAACATTTGTAAGCATTTCTCCGGCAATGACGGAAATTATGTATGCAATAGGTGCCAAAAATTCCCTTACGGCTGTTTCAAATTATTGTACATACCCTGAAGATGCAAAGAAAAAGGAAAAAATCGGAAGTAATTATTCAATAAATTATGAAAAAATAATAAAGCTTAAACCCGACTACCTGCTGGCACTTGATATTTCAGAAGGTTTAGTGAGCAAAGTCAGGCGTTTTGGAATAACACCGCTGTGCTTTAAATATCCAAACATAGAAAGTATCTATCAAAATATTCTTGAGGTTGGAAAATTAACCGGAAAGATAAAAGAATCAAGGGAAGTTGTTGAATTTTCAAAGCAAAAAATTACTGCTGCAAATATACGGAATAAGAAAAATGCAGGGAAAAAGATTTTATATCTTGTACAGGTGCAGCCTATGATTGCTATCGGGAATAAAAGCTTTATAACAGATATTATTGAAAAATCAGGAAACTATTCCGTAACTTCAGGTTTAAGCTCATTTTATCCTGTTATATCTGAAGAATATGCAATAAAAACAAAACCGGATATTGTTGTCCTTAGTTTCTTTTCGGATGATTCGGAAGTAAAAAGATTTTTCCCGAACGCAAAGATTATAAAAATGACAAAAGAACAAAATGACATTATAAACCGCCCGGGACCAAGGGTTTATAAAAGCGTTGAATTTTTCTCCAGCCTTTAAAATATGGACAATGTTATTATAATAAAGATATAGAAATATATTTTAAAACACCTTTGGAGTCGGCAACTTGAAAAGCGAAAAAGAAATTCAAAATATGTTTGATAAAATTGCGCCCGGATATGATTTTTTGAATAACATCATCTCTTTTTGCACCCATATTTTTATAAAAAAAGCTGCAGTAAAAGCTTTAAGGATAGAAAAAAGTACCAAAGTATTAGATTTGTGCTCAGGAAGCGGAGACCTGGGAAGGCTGATAAAAAATACTGTCCCCGGGGTTGAAATTTTCGGGGTGGATTATTCAACAGAAATGCTCAATATAGCAAAGAAGAAAAATCCGGATATTAAATATTTCAATATGAATGCAACGGCGCTTGATTTTGCAGACAGTTCTTTTGATTATGTTGTTATGGGTTTCGGGCTAAGAAATATCCCAAACAGGAATGCTACCATTGCTGAGATATATAGAATTCTGAAACCGGACGGGAAATTTCTACACCTTGATTTTGGACAAAAAACAATTTTTTCAAAGATTTTTGATAAGATTGTAATTTTTGCAGCAGGGTTTTTGTCAGGTGAAAAAGATGCATATACCTATTTAATAAATTCAAAAAACAGCTTTCCAAACCCTGAAAAATTGGTTGAAATATTTGAGGAGCAGGGTTTTTCTTGCGAAAAAATCAGATATTTTTTATTCAAAATAATTTCTTTTCAAATTCTTAAAAAATAACCTGTTCTTGAAAAATATGGTACCCTTATAGAAAAGGGGCAAGATATGGTTACATTTTTAATTGGTATAGGAATTTTAATCTTAGGATACATTTTCTATTCAAAATATGTTGAAAAGCAATTTGCCCCGGATGATAGAAAAACTCCTGCATATACAAGCTATGACGGACTTGATTATGTTCCCTTGCCTTTGCATAAAAATTTATTAATACATCTTTTGAATATTGCAGGCTTGGGACCAATTTTAGGAGTAATTCAGGGAATTTTATTTGGTCCGGTTGCTTTTATATTGATTCCCTTGGGTTGTATTTTTATGGGCGGTGTGCATGATTATTTTTGCGGAATGATTTCAATGCGCGAAAATGGTGCACAGATAACAGAGCTTATAAAAAAATACCTCGGCAGACGTTTTTTTCAGATATTCATTGTAATTGTAACGATTATGCTGATTTTGTTATCTGTTGTGTTTATTTATACAGCCGGCGATGTTATAGCAGAGAGATTTTTTAATCAGACGAATTTTTCCATCAATAACCCTGTAATACTTAGCATATACGCAGTAATTGCACTTTATTACATCCTGGCTGCAATGTTTCCGATTGATAAAATTATAGGCAGATTTTACCCGCTATTTACACTGATGCTCATTTTTGGAACACTTTTTATAGTATTTGGATTTATTACAAACGGTATCACACTTT
Organism: Candidatus Gastranaerophilales bacterium; assembly: GCA_910587175.1. Classification (GTDB taxonomy): domain Bacteria; phylum Cyanobacteriota; class Vampirovibrionia; order Gastranaerophilales; family Gastranaerophilaceae; genus MGBC122484. Next base: position 42,603 of record CAJULH010000001.1, read on the forward strand.
TTGAATTAGATTTCCGCCATTTAAATATGCATCCTAAAGGGCTTCATATTTTGCCAATATTTTTTATGACAGTTAGCTGTGGGCTTTTATCAGGATTTCACTCCACCCAGTCTACCATTATTTCAAGAACTGTAAAAAGCGAATTTGAAGGAAAGAAAATTTTCTACGGTATGATGTGCGCAGAAAGCCTTATAGCTATGATTTGGGCAGCCGCGGCAATGCATGTTTACGCAAACAAACTTGTACCTGATGCGCTTATAGGAAGTGCAAATGTTATAAACATTATTGCAGATACTTTCGTTCTTCCATACCTTGCTTTTGTAGTTACTTTGGCAGTTGTTATTTTGCCAATAACATCCGGAGATACTGCACTTCGCGCGCTTCGTCTTGCACTTGCAGACATTTTCAAATTAAAACAAAGCACTGTAAAAAACCGTTTTAAAATAATGATACCGATTGTTTTAGCTCTTGTTTTAATCCTATACTGGGCAAAATGTAACAGTGACAGTTTCTCCCTGATATGGCGCTATTTCACCTTTGCAAACCAGCTCATTGCAATACCGACATTTTTATATGCAACAATATTTCTTTATAAAAACGGTAAAAATTACCTGATTACACTTCTGCCTGGGCTTTTTTATATCTTTATAACTTCATCATTTATTTTGAACGCAAAAATAGGATTCAACCTGCCGTACGGCGTTTCGGAAATTTTAGGAATAATTGTTGCTGCTTTAAGCCTATATCTGGTAAAGAAAAACTGGCTTAAAAAAGTTAATTGATGATAAATGCAAAAATCCTGCCAGGATAAATCAAGGCAGGATTAATTAATATAAACACTGTATTTAATCTTATAGCATTGTTTTTCTAAGCTCTTCGCCTGATTTTGGGCTTAAATAAGCAGGTGCAACATCAAATACTGTTTTACAACCCGTTTGTCCTTCTTTTGACATTTTATAAGCTGCTCTTGCATAAGCCACAAGCACGCTTGACGTAAATTCCGGATTAGAATCAAGTTTCAGGTTGTATTCAATTATATGGTTATTTTCTTTATTTAAGCCTGTTTTACCGCATCTAAATACAAAGCCGCCGTGTGGAATTTTTGAATGGTGCTGCTTTAATTCATCCATTGATATAAAATGAACAGTTGTATCATAGTCTGCAAAATAGTTTGGCATGGTTTTAATTTCTTCTTCAACCTTTTTAGCGTCAGCTCCCTCTTTTAAAACAACATAACATTCCCTTGTATGTTTTTCTCTTGTTGAAAGCTCGGGGTTTTTGCAGGCTTTTACAGTTTCAAGCGCAGATTCCACAGGAACAGTATACTGTTTGGCATCTGCCACCCCTTCAATTCTTCTGATTGCATCAGAATGCCCCTGGCTTACACCCTTACCCCAGAATGTATAGTCCTTTCCTTCCGGAAGAATGGCGTTAGCATACATTCTGTTTAAAGAAAACATACCAGGGTCCCAACCCACTGATATTATCCCGATATTATTTCCTTTTTTTGCAGCCTTGTCCACATTTTCAAAGTGTTCGGGAATTTTAGCATGGGTATCAAAGCTATCTACCACATTAAACATTTCGGCATATTTCGGGGTCTGAACGGGTAAATCTGTAGCACTTCCACCGCAAAGGATTAAAACATCAATCTTATCTTTCCAGTTTTCAATTTCTGAAACATTTAAGACTTTTGCCGTCTTTGAATTTATTTTTAAATCTTCGGGATTTCTCCTTGTAAACACTGCAACAAGCTCTGTATCAGGGTTTTGTAAAACAGCATTTTCTACCCCTCTTCCAAGGTTTCCATATCCCAATATTCCTATTCTCATCTGGTGCCTCGCTAATTTCTACTACAATCTACATAGAAAATTTTACAATAAAAATACAGACATGATGGCAATAATTTTCCTGTTTTGGTTTTGTATCATCATTAGACATTCAAACGGAGAAAAAATTATGACAATATCACCCGCTGGCGCACAACCTGTATATTATGCCCCTGCTGCATATACCATGCCTGTGCAGAATGCACAACAAAATCCCGTTTATACTACCCAAATGCAAGCCCAACCCGCAATGAACGTAGGTCCAAATGCAAAAGGAGAGCCTGATTTGGTTTGCAATGCACAGTATGATGCAAAAGAAAAAATAATTCGATTAAGCTCTTTTGAAAGAGGCTGGCTTGATTCGAACATTTGGTATGCAATAAAAGCGGATGGCAGCGGGGAAACAATAAGCGCTTGGGGTATCGGTGCACAATATCCAGCAGGAACTTTTTCAAACGTCTTTAACAAGGCACAGGGAATTTATTATACACAAGGTAATATCCCCGAAGGTGCTGCACTTGATTTAGTGAAAGACACAAGGGCTGCAGTAGATGTTGCACGTCAAAACGGTACGGAAGTTGTTTTAGATGAAAGCAAATCAATAATAACGTAATTTCTAAAATCACAGTAAAATATTAAAAATGCGGACTCTTATTTTTGATGGTCCGCATTTAAAGTTTATATGAATTTTGCACTTTGTGTAAATTGATACAGCTGAAAACTATATCAAACCTTGAGATTTCATTGCTTTTGCAATTCTTCTAAAACCGGCAATATTTGCACCTGCAACATAATTATTGCCATATCCGTATTCTTCTGCAGCTTTTCTGGCGTTATTAAAGATATTTGTCATAATACCGTCAAGCTTTTTATCTACTTCATCAAAGCTCCAGAAGTATCTCATTGAATTTTGGCACATTTCAAGCGCTGAAGTTGCAACACCGCCGGCATTTGCAGCCTTACCTGGCGCAACAAGAACATTATTCTTTAAGAAATATTCAACCGCTTCGTTTGTGCAGGGCATATTAGCGCCTTCGCCCACTGCCTTCGCACCGTTTTCAACAAGAACTTTTGCAGCGCTCAGGTTGATATCATTTTGGGTTGCACAGGGAAGAATAACATCCGCCTTAATTGTATAAACAGCAGGAATGTCACCGTTATTTTCCTTGTATTCTGCCGTCGGAACATAGTTTAAGTATTCCTTGATTCTTGCGCGTTTTTCTTCCTTTAATTCTTTTACAATATCAAGCTTTATACCGTCTTTATCGTAAACACAGCCATTTGAATCGCTCATTGCAACAACCTTTGCGCCGTAAGTTTGCGCTTTTTCGCAGGCATAAATTGCAACATTTCCTGAGCCTGAAATTATAACGGTTTTACCATTTAAATCCATATTGTTTGCTTTGAGCATTTCTCTCATAAAGTAGATTAAACCATATCCGGTTGCTTCTTTTCTTGCCAAAGAACCGCCGTAATCCAAACCTTTTCCTGTTAAAACGCCTGCTTCATAGTTATTTTTAATGCGTCTGTATTGACCAAAAAGATATCCTATTTCTCTTGCACCAACACCAATATCACCGGCAGGAACATCAACATCCTGACCTATATGTTTTTGAAGTTCCGTCATAAAACTTTGGCAAAAACGCATAATCTCATTGTCGGATTTCCCTTTGGGGTCAAAATCCGAGCCGCCTTTGCCGCCACCGATTGGAAGCCCCGTAAGAGCGTTTTTAAAAATTTGTTCAAACGCCAAAAATTTCATAATACTTTGGTTTACAGTCGGGTGAAACCTTAAACCGCCTTTGTATGGTCCAAGTGCACCGTTAAATTGAACCCTGAAGCCTCTGTTTACCCTTGCCTGTCCCTTGTCATCAATCCAAGGTACACGGAAAGAAATAATTCTTTCAGGCTCTGTTACTCTTTCTAAAAGTGCAAGCGCCTTATATTCATTTTCATGTTTTAAAACAACAGGTTCAAGTGAGGTTAAAACTTCTTTTACTGCTTGCAAAAATTCAGGTTCATTCGGGTTTTTTGCTGCAGTTAAATTTAAAATATCATTCAAATAAGCAGATTTTGTGCTTACATCAAGGGTACAGTTGCTCATAAGGCTTGTTCTCCATAATAATACTTTTATGGAAAAATTATACCATAAAGGGTTTGTGCTGAAACCGGCATATTAAATTTTTACATTAGTTAAAAATATTTTTAAAGGTCACAAAAAGCAGGAAAGTCTTTTTTTGTGACTTTCCTGCTTTTTAAAAATGTATATCAAGGTTATTAGTGGCAAAGAGCCAGTAATACACCTGCTGCAACAGCTGAACCAATTACGCCTGATACGTTTGGACCCATAGCGTGCATTAAAAGGTAGTTGTTCTGGTTGTATTCTAAACCCACTTTGTTTACAACCCTTGCTGCCATAGGAACAGCTGATACACCAGCTGCACCAATCAACGGGTTAATCGGGGTTTTGGAGAATTTATTCATAATCTTACCAAATATTACGCCCATTGCAGTCGCAAGACCAAACGCTACAATACCCAGAATAAGAATAAAGAGTGTTTGAATGGTTAAGAATTGGTTTGCTGAAAGTTTTGAACCTACTGATAACCCTAAGAATATCGTTACAATATTAATAAGTTCATTCTGCAAGGTTTTTGACAACCTTTCAACAACGCCTGATTCCTTACATAAATTACCAAATGCTAAAGCACCGATTAGGGGACAGGCGTCAGGAAGAAGCAAAATACAAAGTCCTAAAACCAAAAGCGGAAATACGATTTTTTCCCTTTGTGAAACTTCCCTTAACTGCACCATCTCAATCTGACGTTCAGCCTTTGTTGTTAAAAGTTTCATAATTGGTGGCTGGATTACAGGAACAAGTGCCATATAAGAATAAGCCGCAACCGCAATTGCACCTAATAATTCAGGAGCAAGCTTGCTTGTTACATAAATTGAGGTTGGACCATCCGCACCGCCAATGATACCGATTGAAGCAGCCTGCGGCATTGTAAAACCGAACACGCAAAGCGCCAAAAGTAAAGCACCAAAGATACCAAACTGTGCTGCACCGCCAAGGAGAGCAGTTTTCGGGTTTGCAAGCAACGGACCAAAATCCGTCATAGCGCCAACACCCATAAAGATAATCAAGGGAAAAATTCCCTGGTGAATACCTGCTTCATAAATTATTCCTAAAAAACCTGTGGGTTCTGCAATTCCTGCAAGAGGAATATTTGATAATAAGCCGCCGAATGCAATCGGAACCAGCAAAAGCGGCTCAAACTGTTTTTTAATCCCAAGCCAAAGAAGGAACAGACAAACTAAAATCATAATCGGAGAGCCGAATTGATATAGAATCTGTTCTGCACCCTGTAAATCAGGGTTTGCAGGCAAAATCATATTTGCAATACCCGTCGAGCTCCAAAGGCTTTGTAAACTTTCTGTAATATTCATCTCAAGCCTCCTAACCCAAAGTTACCATTACCTGACCGTTTTTCACCTGGTCACCGACACTAACGTCAACCGAAGCTACAACGCCTGCTTTTGGAGATTTAATTTCGGTTTCCATCTTCATGGCTTCAAGAACCAGGAGCACATCGCCTTCCTGAATATTATCGCCTTCTGCAACGTTAATTTTAAGAACGGCGCCCGGAAGTGCTGCCTTAATCGGTGTAGCATCAGAGTTTGAAACACCTGCTTTTGCTTCAATGCCTTCTTTAACGTTGATATCATATGTTTTTCCGTTAACAACAGCTTTTGAGCCTTCAATTCTAACGGAATATTTTTTATTGTTAACTGAAACCGTATAACCTTCGGGTTTTTCACCTGCAACTGAACATTGTTTAACATCTGCATTTTTTCTAACGCCGATTTGTCCTTTACCCTGAAGGAACATAATACCTTTTTCTTTACATGCGGCTGCAATGAAAATGTTTTCTTCGGTTTCTTTCAGGTTTGCTTCTTTAAGCATTTTCTTAGCAGCCTCAATGCCTTTGTTCGGGTCTTTATCATTAAGGTCAACAACTAATTCTGTTGTAGGCTGCAAACCTAATTGTTCGGATGCCATTTTAACAAGCTCTGCATCAGGTTCGCAAGGTGTTTTACCAAAATAGCCAAGAACCATTTTGCCGTAGCCTTCTGTAATTTTATTCCATTTACCAAACATAACGTTTGAATAAGCCTGCTGGAAATAGAATTGTGAAACAGGAGTAACGCTTGTTGCAAAACCGCCCTTTTCAACAACTTCTTTCATAGCAGCAACAACTTCAGGGAATTTATCCATTGTACCGTTATCTCTCATCATCTGCGTATTTGCAGTTAATGCACCACCCGGAAGCGGAGAAGAAATGATAACAGGGTTAACTGCCATTGCTTCTGGGGGCAGGAAGTAATCTTTCATGGCTTCTTTGAAGATTTCCTCTGTTTCCAAAATCTTTTCAACATCAATTCCAAGGTCATATTCACTGCCTTTCAGAGCATGCCACATAGAAACAATGTCAGGTTGTGCAGTTCCGCCTGAAACCGGCTTCATAGAAAGGTCGATACCATCAGCCCCGCCATCAAGAGCTGCCATATAAGCAGCTAAACCTGTTCCTGCGGTTTCGTGGCTATGGAATCTTATGTGCATATCGGGACCAAGAATTTCTCTTGTCCTTTTTATTGTTTCAAACACTTTTCTTGGAGCTGATGTTCCTGAAGCGTCTTTGAAAGCAAGACTGTCAAACGGAATACCGGCATCTAAAATGCTTCTTAAAACTCTTTCATAAAAATCAACATCATGTGCGCCCGTACAGCCTATAGGAAGTTCCATCATAGTAATTGTAACTTCGTGTTTTAAGCCGTTATCCTTAATGCATTGTCCTGAATAAATCAGGTTGTTAACATCATTTAGAGCATCAAAGTTTCTGATTGTTGTCATGCCGTGTTTTTTAAACATTTTGGCATGGAGATTAATAATATCTCTCGGTTGGGAATCAAGACCTACAACATTTACGCCGCGCGCAAGAGTTTGAAGGTTAATATCAGGACCAACGGTTTTTCTGATTGTATCCATCATATCAAAAGCATTTTCATTACAGTAGAAAATAGGAGACTGGAACCTTGCTCCGCCGCCCACTTCAAAGTGCTTTAAACCTGCAGCCACTGCAGACTCTAAAGCAGGAAGAAAATCTTTTGTGAATACTCTTGCCCCGTAAACGGATTGAAAACCGTCGCGGAACGAGGTATCCATAACTTTAATCTGTTTTTTTGCCATTTTTTTATCCTCTTATTTTGTATCACGTAATAAATTCATTTTTTTTAAACCGTTGCAGGTTTTATTTTTAAATCTTCCGAAATCCCCTCAGGAAGACCGTTTTTCAGAAAATCATCATATTCTTTTTTAAAGTTTGTCACAAGTTTTTTTAAAAAAACATCCTTATCAACATTTTTACCGGTCTCCAAAAATACTGAGGTCGCCGGAATATCTATGCGGGCAGCATCTTCCATTGTAAGGTTCAGGTTTATTCCTATCCCTACAATCACACCCTTGAATTCACTCCCTATAAATACTGATTCTGCAAGTATTCCGGCTATTTTTTTACCGTTAATCAAAATATCGTTAGGAAATTTAAACTTTGGCTTAAGTCCGTATTCTTCAAGAGTTTTTGCGCCTATATAGCTTGTGTATCTTGTAAGTTCGTTTAAATGTTCAATATTTTCAGGTTTTAAAACTATGGATATATAAATATTTCCGCCATTATCAGAGGTTGAATACCATTTTCTTTCAAACTGACCATGACCTTCAGTCTGAACATCGGCACTGATTACCTTAAAGTCCTCTAAATCCTTTAAGTTCTTCCTCGCCCATATGCTTGTGGAATCTAATTCTTTGAAATTCAAAATATCCATAATTACTTTTAATTATATTTCAAACAAAATTTAAACAAAATATTTTTTAAAATTTTTAAAATTTTAATTAAGCAGACAATATTAAAAACCCATAAATATTATTAAATTTAATTGCAAAAATTTATATTTTTTTAATATAAGTGTTATTTGACAAGTTGCATATTTATTTTTAGAATATCTAGCTGTCACAACTTAAGTTAGATTAACAACAATTATGAATATAGCCGAAGCAAAAAACTCTAATTCCATAGTGTTTAAGATGTCTGTTCCAATTTTTATTGAGCTTCTTTTACAAATGCTTGTAGGAAATGTGGACCAGATAATGATTGGGCATTTTAACGAAAATTCAGTTGGTGCAATAGGCAATGCCAATCTTATAATGAACCTTGTAATTATTGTTCTAAGCGTTATGAGCGTTTCAACCACAATTTTAATTTCAAGATATCTTGGGTCAAAAAATACCGGAAAAATTTCTGAGGTTTTTAATACATCCATTGTTATGCTTGGCGTTGTGAGTATTTTAATAACGGCAGCCATTTTCCTGTTTGCAACACCGGTATTTAAATGGATGCAAGTGCCTGACATAATTTTCAACGAAACAAAAATCTATCTTTTGATTGTAGGTGCATTCACAATAATTCAAGGTCTCTACATGACATTTGCAGCCGCACTTAGAAGCTATGCTTTTATGAAAGATGTGATGCTTGTTGCAGTAATTATGAATATTGCAAACATTTTAGGAAATCTTATATTAATAAATGGTTTTTTATTTATTGCTCCAATGGGTGTTGCGGGTGCTGCAATTTCAACCACATTTAGTAAAGTTTTCGGTCTTATTTTAATGATTTATTTATTCTGCAGAAAAACCAATATTCATATATCAAAAAAATATCTAAAACCATTTCCTTGGCACACCATGAAAAACCTTTTACACATAGGTGTTCCATCGGGCGCGGAAGAATTATCTTATAATTTATCCCAAACCGTAATAATGAAATTTGTAAATTATTTTGGAACAATGGTTATAACAACAAAGGTATATTGCAGTATCCTTGCAAATTTTGCATACATATATTCCGTTGCAATATCCCAAGCTTCACAAATTGTTGTAAGCTACTTAATAGGCTCTAATAATTTAAAACTTGCAAGCAAAAAGGTTTGGTCAACCTTAATTGTGTCGATGGTTGTTTCTTTATCCATAACACTTTTATTGTATATCTTTAGCGACAATATTTTTGGCATATTTACAAAAAATCCTGAAATTTTAGCACTTGGAAAGAAAATCATACTTGTGGAATTTTTCCTTGAAATAGGGCGATCTATAAATATAGTAATGGTGAGATGCCTCATAGCTGTTGAAGATGTAAAGTTCCCTGCATTTATGTGCATGTTTTCAGCCTGGACATTTGGCGTAGGGTTTGGATATCTCTTCGGTGTTGTTATAAATATGGGGCTTGTCGGTATTTGGATTGGAATGGCGATGGATGAATGCATACGTGGTTTTATATTAATATTGAGGTTTAAAACTCTTGGATGGGTTAAAAAGGTGAAAAACAAAAGAAAAGAAGAGCTTGCATTAGGTTAAGTTTAATTCTTAAAGCAAGATATAACCATATAAATTCTCAAACAAGCTTAAGCCCGACAGGAACAATAGTATTATTTGCCCCGTGGGTAATATTCATATCAAAAGCATACGGGACATTTAAAGTATCCACAAATTCTTTTAAAATTTCGTTTAAATATTCTCCTGCACCTTTAAATTCACCAAAAATAACCGCTTTTATCTTGTTCTTCAAATAGATATTTCTTAAAATTTGCGTCAGCATCCTGTCTATTTTATAATCCGGCTCATTTATATCCTCCAGAAATAAAACTATATCTTCATTTGGAACATAGCTTTCAGCAGGTGAGCCAAAAAGAGAAACAATTGTGGCAAGATTGCCTCCCCAAAGGACAGCGCCATCTCCGGGATACAGACCTCCTTTTTTCCAAACGCGTTCGCTGCAATTAAACTTTGGCATAGTATAGATATTGTTCTCTATGGCATTTTTATACTTTAAAAATTCTCTTTCATTCATTTTAGAGATACCGTTTAAAGCCATTTTGGCATGGTATGTTATAAGCCCGGTGTTTTTAAAAACAGATACCAAAAGTGCCGTAATATCAGAACTTCCAATGAATTTTTTAGGATTATTTTTTATAATATCGTAATCAATTTTATCCAAAAGCCGGATGGCGCCATAACCGCCTCTGGCGCATATTATTGTGTCTATGCCGGGGTCAAGAAAAGCATTGTGCAAATCTTCAAGCCGGGTGTTGTCATCCCCAGCCATATATCTGAATTTTTGCCCGCAGCCTTTGAATATTTTTGCAGCAACATTTTGCGAAAAAAGAAATTTTTCTGCTTCATAAAGACCGTCGATTTCATCTATATTACCCGCAGGCGCTATTATTGCAACATTTTTCATAAAACATATTGTATCATATTTTTTGAGTGCCATAATAGTGTAAGTTATGGTATTAGTTAAGAAAATTTTATTATTCCTTGCGGCGCTTTTTCTTACCGCATTGGGTATCGCAGTCGGAACTTCGGCATATCTGGGCACAAGCCCCATCGGAAGCTTTCCTTATGTTTTAACATTTATTTGCCATCTGTCTTTTGGAACAACAACTTTTATTGTAAATTCATTTTTTATACTTTTTCAAAGAATAATCCTTGGAAAAGAATTTAAAAAGAGAGATTATTGTCAGTTTTTTGTAATATTCTTCTTTGGAATTTTTATTGACTTTGGTATGCATATTGCAAGCTTTTTTGTATCACAGATTTATTGGAAACAGTTTATAATGCTTATAGTTGGCGCAATTATTTTAGCTTTTGGCGTGGCACTTGAAATAATCGCGGATTTAATTTATATCCCCGGAGAAGGAGCAGTCAGGGCGGTTTCTAAAAAATTTGGTTTTGAATTCGGAAAAGCAAAAATTATTTTTGATATTGCACAATGCATTATAGCAGTTTTGCTTGGATTGATATTTTTGCACAAAATTGAAGGTATAAGGGAGGGCACCCTGATTACGGCACTTTTGGTTGGTCCCTTGGTAATGGTTTTTTGCAAACCCGCAAGAGCTGCACTTTCAAAAATTAAATTTTTATAATACTGCATGCAGCCAATTTTATAATATAATATTTCTATGACTGAAAAATATTTGCCTTTATTTAGAAAATACAGACCACAAAGTTTTAAAGATGTCGTAGGACAAGAAAGCCTTGTAAAAGCACTTTCAAATGCTATTGAATTAAACCGGATTGCAAACGCATACCTTTTTGCAGGACCAAGAGGAACCGGAAAAACCTCCTGCGCAAGGATTTTTGCAAAATCTTTAAACTGCATAAACGGTCCGACGCTTGAACCATGCCAAAAATGCCCGAGCTGTCTTGATATAACAAATGCCTCTGGACTTGATGTCATTGAAATTGACGCTGCCACAAACAGAGGGATAGATGATGCCAAAGAATTAATTGCCCAGACGCAGTATGCACCGATGAATGGCAAATATAAAATATTTATAATAGACGAAGTTCATATGCTCTCAAATGAAGCATTTAACGCACTTTTAAAGACCTTTGAAGAGCCTCCTGCCAATGTTATTTTTATCCTGGCTACAACAGAACCGCATAAGGTAATAGAGACGATTGTTTCAAGATGCCAGAGATTCGATTTGAGGCGCATTACAACTGATGATATTGTCAAACGCTTAAGAGAAATTTCAGATATTGAAAAAATAAAAATTACGGATGATGCCTTGCATACAATTGCAAAAAATGTATCCGGCGGACTTAGGGATTCTCTTGCCTTGCTCGACCAGGTAAGCATTTTGGGCGCAAGAGAAGAAATTACAAAAGAAGATATTGAAAGCCTGCTTGGCAAGGTAACGTTTGATGTGGCATTTGATTTTTTGAATAAGATATTGTCTAAAAATATAGAAAATGCGTTGTCTTCTTTAGACAAGATATATAATAAAGGCTTGGAGCCAAAGAATTTTTGCGAAAATTTTATAGAATTTTTAAGAAACCTGATTTTTACCCTTAAATCTTCTGCTACAGATAGCATTCTAAGATTTACAAATTTTAACCAGGGTGATATTGATAAAATAAAAAGTGCAAATTTTAATACAGCGCAAATTTTCAGAATTCTGGAAAAAGTTATTGAATATTATAAAGAAATCCGCTTTACAACAAACCCCTATCTTTGGGCAGAACTTATGGTGATAAACCTGTGCAAAGACGAGGTATTTGTTGCTCAAAATGCTGAAATTGCTGCAGCCCCTGCAATCTCAGCAGCATCATTCGCCATAAACCGGACAGAATTGTCAAAACAAGCGGAAACATTAAAAGAACAGGAAAACAATTTTAATACTGGTACTTCTGCACAAAAACCGGCAATCACAGCAGAAAGCAAACCGGCATTTAATACTGAACCGCAAAATGCAGGAGGCAGCATTGTAAAAGAAACCCTAAAAGAGGTTGATATTCCTGAAAATATACCGGTGAAAGAAAGTGCGGATGACGAAGTTCAAAATTTAAGCGAATATAAAGAAACTTTATACCAAAATAAACCAAAGGAACCTGAAAACAGTTTTTCCGTAGAAGTTTTGGATGCATCTTTGGCAGCTGAAGAAAATAAAACTGCAAAAGAGCCGGCATATGCTGCAGAACCCATAAAAATGCCCGAAGAAGAACCGGTTATGCCCGAAGTTCCAACATCTATAATGCCTCAGACAGGTGATATCGACCCCATCGCAGCCTGGGCAAACGTTTTGAATGTAATTGAATCTATACCGGCAAAATTTTTCTATTCCGGCGTTGGAAAGCTTGTGGGGATTGAAAATAAAAAAATTACACTCGGGTTTGTAAATGAAAATGCCATAAATCAGGCAAAATCCGAATCAAAGTTTAAACATCTTTCAAAGGCTGTTCAAAATACACTCGGAGAAGATTATTCAACAGATTTTATTTTAATTACCAAAGATACAAAAATAATAGATGTCAAACTGACAGCAAAAATTCAGGACAAACCAAAACCATCTTATGCAAGAGAGCAGCAAAATAGTAGCCCTGATTCTTTTAACGGATATCAAAAATCGCAAAATGCTGCATCCGCACAAAATGAAGGATCTAAAAACAGCTTGGAAGACGCAAATACTGAATTTTCCACAGGTGTAACACCTGAAATAGCTTCATTTACTGTAATTGAGGATTCTGCATCAGGTGAAGCTCCTGTTATGCCGGAAGTTCCGACAGAAGAGAAAAAAGACGGGCATGCTAAAAAGAATATTCTTGCAAACTACGGACAAAAAACGAGAGAGATGCTTGAGGCTTTTAATGGCAAGGTTATCGACTAATTTATTTATTAAGATTTACAACTAAACTTGATTAAAAACTTGTTTTTTGTATCATAAATATTAAGGGTCTTCGTAATAAGGTCTTTGGTGTTTGTAAAGAAAAGAAAGTGTTTATTTTAAGATAAATGTCTAAAACTTTTACGGAAACAAAAACTCATGAAGTCACGGTCGATGTTGTAATTTTGACCATTGTTGAAAACAAACTTAAGGTGCTTTTGTTAAAAAGGGTAAATGAACCTTTCCGCGGAAGATGGGCAATACCCGGAGGTTTTATAAGGCTGTCTGAAAACCTTGACGATGCCGCGCTTCGTGTTTTGAAAGAAAAGACAAACGTTCAGAATATTTATCTTGAGCAGCTCTATACATTTGGCGACCCTTTAAGATACCCGAACACTAGGGTTATTACCTGCGCATACTTTGCGCTGCTTCGGGCTGAAGATATTGACGTAAAAATTGTGGATGAATCCCAGGTAGCAGAAATTGAATGGCATTCTGTAGAGAATTTGCCGCCATTAGCGTTTGACCATAAAGAAATCATTGAGTACAGTTTAAAAAGAACACGTGAACGTTTAGAGCTTTGCCCTATTGCATTTCAGCTGCTTCCGAAAAAATTCACCCTGACAGAATTGCAAAAATCATATGAACTTATCTTAAAAAAAGATTTAGATAAAAGAAATTTCAGAAAAAAAGTTCTTGCAACAAATATGTTGATTGATTTAAATGAATGCACAAAAACAGGTTCAAAACGCCCTGCAGCTTTGTATTCTTTTGATGCAATCACCCTTGATTCAAAACGCGGACACTTCTTTTCTTAAATTCTAGCATGCGCCACGGGTTATAGCAGGCGATGTTTTGTTATATTTATTTACATTATCTTAAAATTCAGCAATTTATAGAAGGCATATATCCTTTATATAATTAAGAGAGTTTTCAAGAGAAAAATATGTCAATAAACCCCATTTATAACAGTACACAGGGTTCTTCCCAGTATACATTTGCCACACCCCTGTATTACAATAATCTGCCGGCATCCATTTTTTCAAACACTCAAAATGCGAGTGCTCTTGAAACACAATTTGAGACTGTTCAAAAAGAGCAGGGTATATTAGGTAAAGCGTGGGACGGTATTAAGAATTTTTTCCATATTGGTCTTTCATCAAATGATGTCAAAGAAACAATCGAGCAATATAAAAATGGCGAAATAAGCTATGAAGATGTGCAAAGCACAATTGAGAGCTTTGATAAAAAGCAGGAAGGCGCCGTTAATATAATTGCAAACGCAGCTACCGGTCTTACGACAGCGGGAATAGCAGTGGCAACAGGCGGAATTGGCGCCCTTGCTGTTGGTGCCGCAATTGGCGGTGCAACCAAAGCAGGATTAAAAACTCTGGATAGAGCAACAAACAACATTGAAGGCGACGCGCTTGATGCAAAACAAATTGCAAAGGACGGACTCACCGGCGCTATAGATGGTGCAATTTCAACAGTTACAGCAGGAATGATAAAGGCTCCTGTTGCAGGACAAACGGTTTCACAGGCAGTAAAAACAGGTATAATCCAGGGTGCAAAAGCTGGCGCACTTTCAGGTGCTATAACAGGCGCAGGAGATTACACAGCAGAAGCAATTTTTGAAGAAGATGTTGACTTCACAATAGAAGGTCTTATGGGCTCAACTGCACAAAACGCTGTTGCAGGCGGAGTAATGGGCGGTATTATGGGCGGCATCACAAGCGGCTTTGCGCAAAATAAATTAAATAATCAAACACAAACAAACCAAAATATACAAGCTGATACAAAACCCCTAGAAACGGATGACACAGAAATTCCAACACAAAAACCAGAATCGCAAGGCGAAACAGCAGAAATCCCGGCATCATCCAAAGAAACACAACCAGCCGAAATCAAAGAAACAGCAACAGATAATACAACACGACAGCCTGAAGCATCGAGCATCACAGCAAAAACAAAACATGCAGAAAGCGTTGAAGCATCAAGAAAATATTATGATACACACAAGCAGGAAATAGACTCAATGTGGCTAAATGATGATGGAACATTTAAAGATTTATGGATTAATTCAGAAGGAAAAATTGTAAGCAGATATAAAGATAGCTACAAAACCTTTACAATAAATGATATAATTTCAGAATATAATGAAGAAATCGGAATATTATCCCATGCAACAAGCGCCAAAAACGCTGCAGTGATACAAAGCAACGGTTTTGACCCCGGATATTCAAAGACTTGTGCCGGTTTGGCTGACGGCGTATATTTTATGCAAGGTGAAAATGTTGATTTTTGGGGAAATTCAGAAAGCATAGTCAATGCAACACTGGATGGTAAAATTTGCAGCGCAGATTTGAGCATTTTAGAATCGATATCCGGAAAGTTAAATGTTGATTATGATATGGTTTTAGCAGATACAGATGTTTTCTCACAAATGAACGGACAGCTTCCGAAAGTATTTTTGCAAAGATTAATTTCAGACAGAAATTATTCAGGAATAATCTCACCAAGGCTTGCTTCTAATGAAATTGCAGTACTTGATGCATCAAAAATCAGAATATGTGAATAATCAGCCTAAATTAACTTTTTTACCCAGTCAATAAGTGTATTGATATCGTATGGTTTAGGAAGATATAAATCTGCTCCTTTTGACAAAATATTCTTTTTTTCCTGAATTGTGGTAGAAAAAATAATTTTAGGAGGTTTTAAATCTTTTGTTTCTGTATGTTTAATAAGACACTCAAGCGCTTTAAAGCCTTGTTTTTTATGCTCATTTCCATAGTCTAAAATCAGAACATTGGGTACAAAACTTTCAAAACTTTCCAAAAATTCATTATAATTATCACAAACACAAACATCAAAACCCTGCATTTCAAGATTTGTTTTTAAAAGCAGGCTCAATGCAGAATCAGGCTCCATTACCATTACTTTATTTTTTGGCTCTGCCTTTGAAACTTCACCATACAATTTTGGCCGGTCTATGACATAACAGGATTCTTTTGAAGATTTGCACAGCTTTAAGACATTGAATAATAAATTTAAAACCTGCTTTTCGTTTTCAATATTTTTATCATGGGTTTCAACTATTGCAATAGAAAGCTTCATCAGAGGAATCTTTTTTTCTTCAATACTTTCGGATGAATAGAGCATAAAATTATTTTTATAATCAAACTCTGAGTAAAATCTGTCCAGAATACCATCAAAAGCAAATGTTAGAAATTTTGCAATTTTTTCTGCCTTTATAAAGGGGGTTATAAGCAGAAAATCTTTTACCGAATAATGCCCTATGATATCTTCTTTTTGAAGTGTTGAATTTATAATGGCAGCGAGAGTTTGAAGCGCTTTTTCATAAGCTATTTCTCCATAAATTTCTTTATAAAAATTTATACCTGAAATATTAATAAGCATTACAGCTTTTGCTTCATTCCTTTTAACACTCCTTTTTAAAGCTTTTAGTGTTACTTTGTTATCAATAAAATTTGTCAGAGGATTAACGGAATTTTCCAAATAACGTCTGATATGGGCATTAATCCTCGCCTGAAATTCCCTGGATTGAACGGATTCATCCAAAAAATCATCAGCACCGGCTTCAAGTGCGCTTAATTTATCATCAATTGCATCGGATTTTGATATAGCGATAATCACAGGACGGAAATTATAGGTTAAAACCCTGATTTTTCTTATAAAATCACTCAAAGTATCTTCAATGGTATCAGAAATTATAATTATTTCGGGTTCGTCATTTTTAATTGCAAAGATAGCTTCATCTAGTTTTGAGAATATGGAAACTTCACAATTAAGCGCTTCCACAAGTTTTTTATGTTTGATTGCAATTTCTTTCCTTTTTGAGATTATAAAAACTTCAGGTGAATACATTATTCTGCATCCTCCTTTGTTTGGAAATCAAGAGCTTTGGAAGAATTTACAGATTGGATAATTTTTTTTGTAAATTTTTCAGGCTCTAAAAGCGGAATATAAATTAAAAATTCGGTATAATTTTCCTTTTTGGATGAATTAATTTCAATTCTGCCGTTCATTTTTTCAATAAGGTTTTTTGCAATATAAAGCCCAAGCCCGCTTCCCTGCGCTTTAGATGTTAAGTAATTGTCCGCTCTGTAAAACTTTTCGAAAACGTGTTTTATCTCATCATCCTCAATATATGAACCAAAATTTTTCACAGATACAACATTATAATCATTTTTATTTTCAATATTAATTTCTATAGGCTCTTTTGAAGCAGAATATTTGCAGGCATTTTCAACTATATTTAAAAAAATCTGTTCTAATTTATCCTTATCTGCCATAGAATTTAAAATTTTTCCTTTTTTAATTTTAAATTCTTTTTCTTTATAATTTACCTTTAGAATATCCAAAACATTATCCACTAAAGAACAAATATTAACTTCTTTTAGAATAATTTCTGTTTGCGAATCTATTTTTGCAACATCCAAAACATTTTCAACAAGGTTTATAAGTCTTTCGGATTGTTCCAAAATTATATTTATAAATTTTTTCTTTGAATCATTATCCAAAACATCCCAGTTATCAAGAATAGTCTTTGAAAAGCCTTTAATACTTGTCAAGGGTGTTCTTATTTCATGGGAGAGCGTAGATATAAATTCATTTTTAATTTTTTCATTTTCCATATGTCAAATTATACCAATTTCTTCCTTTAAAATCTTGAATAATTCTTCAAGCCGGGTTTTATTTTGAATATACAAATACCCGATAATAACCTCAAACGCTGTTGCATGACGATGAACACCCGGATTATTTTTTTTATTTATGGTTAAATTTAAATTTCTTGCACGCCTGAAAATTTCTCTTTCCTCTTCGTTTAAAAAATTATTAAAAATTATTTCTGCCATTTTAGCCTGAAAATTGGCATTAACAAAGGATGTTGTCATTTTATGCATTAAATTTAAAGATTTAACTTTAAAGACAACATTTTCACGTATAAATAGTTCATACACAGCATCCCCAATATGAGCATATCTTTTTAAATCAAAACTTTCCATACCGGGATTTTATCATAAATCACACAAATAAAAGGACAGTTTCTGCAACATTTCTTTACAATCTTGTGACAAAAACCAATTTGCAGGCAATTTTTGAAAGCAAAAATACTTTATTTATGTATAAGGAAGTTTATTTTAGGAGAAAACGAGGAAGCTTATGGCAGTAAACGGAGTAAACTCATACGTTTCAGACGCACTTAAATACATAAATGGTATGTCCGTTGTTCAAAAAACAGGAAATATTATTAAAGATACGACCGATGCAGTCAAACAAACGCCAAGTTTTACCATTTTTGAAATGGCGCCAAAAGTATACGGCGGGCTCAAATATGGTTTGAATTCAGCAGGTGCAACCGGACTTAAGGGCGGATATCAGGCAATAAAAGATATGGGCGGACTCATTGATGATACAATGCAGCTTCAAAAAGGTTTAAAGGGCGCATCAATGAATTATGATGCATTAAGCACCATCTACAAAGCAAAAGGGGCTACGGGTATAGCAGGCTCTGAAGCTGCAAATCTGGCAGACGATGCAATAAAGCTTGCAAAAGAAGGTCTTGCAGCAGGAAATAAAGAAGTAATCACGCAGGCTGGCGTAAAAGCGGAAGAAGCCGTAAAGCTTGCAAAAAGTGCAGCGAAAGAAGCAAAACCCGGTTTATTTTCAAAACTTAAAGGATTATTAAAAATAGGCGTAAAAGAAGGTGCTGATGATGTTGCAAATGCTGCAGGAAAAGCGGCGGGCTCTGCAAGCTCTGCAGCAGCAGGTGCAACCGCAGAAGCTGCAGCAACGGGAGCTAAAGGTTTGCTTGGAAAAGCAGGTGCAGCGTTCAAAAAATCCGGCGCCGGCGTAATGATGGTAATAGACGGAGCCATGGAATTATTCACAAATGTAATCCCCGCATTCCAGGCAGGCGGTGCAAAATCAGGAGTAAAACAACTTGGAAAATCCACAGTAAAGGTTGCAGCAGGAACAGGCGGTTTCGTTGCAGGTTCAGCAGCAGGTAAGGCAATAGGTGCAGCTATAGGAAGTATATTCCCTGGTGCAGGCACGGTAATCGGCGGTATGATAGGCGGCTTTGTAGGCGGTCTTGTGGGTTCATCCCTTGCAAAAGGCGCAGCTGAAAAAATTACAGGAAAAAGCGAAATTGAAAAACTTCAGGAAAATGCTGTAGATGAACAGGCTGCAATGATTGCCGGCGACTCAGCTTCTATGAGCCAACTAAATCAGGCAGTTCAGATGGCAATTCAACAAGATTTAGCAGATGGCGAACTTTCAGAAGACGGTCAAAAAATGCTTGAGTACTTAAATTCCGGAGCAGCCGGTACTTCCACAAGTGCAAACCCTTACGCATCAACAGGAACCGGTTATAATACAGCATATACAAATGCCTCAGCATTAGATGAACTAATCTCAAGAAGGCAATCAGGTGACACATCAGTATATACAGTGCCGACAGAAGCCTTGACAGCAAGTGCAAATGCATATTCTAATGCACTTTCAGGAGAAGGATTTGCAAACAACTATGCAACATTTGGAATGACAAACCCTTATGCCCCGACATCAGGCACAACAACAAATGACCAGATATTTAACTACTATGCATCATAAAAACTAGGCTATAGTCTCACCAAAGGAAAGTAAATCCTCATAGCAAACACCCGCTTCAGAAAGTTCCTCTGCAGTGAGTCCAAAAAGGGTGATTAAGTTGTCCGCTTCCATCCTGTTCTTGTTCTTTGAATCAGATAACATATCATAAACCTTACTTACAGCGCTCTCTCTTGTCATAAAAAGACTGGAATTGGTTTTATGAAGTATGCGTTTTTTTGCTTTTCCCATATTCGCCATGATGGACAAAATAAAATAAAAAGTAAATAAATTGTAAGTAAGTGTAAATGTAAATAAATTGTAAAATTTCTAAAAATCAGAGCAATAAAAAGCATTCACAGGTTTTATAAAGATACAAATTTTAAATAAGAAAGAAAAAAGTGGAAATTAAAGCATCAGATACAACATTCACAAGAAAAGCCGAAGCAAAAAATAAAAAGGCAAAACAACAGGGAAAACAAAAAAAGGATATCCTGCATGACAGCCCCGTAAGATACATTGGTTATTGCGATGATATCGGAGCAACAGCAAGGGTGCTTTGCAATAAATCTACAAATGCATTTGTAAGAAGCATACCTGTGATATCTTACATTCCGGTTGCAGCATATATAGGAGCAGATGTTTTATCTGCATATAATAAATCAAAACATACAGAAGGCAAAGAAATAGCAAAGAAAAGAGCTATAAGCCAGGGAATTTTTCAGGGAATCACAAGTATTTTATTCCCGATAGGCATAGTTACAGCAGCACAAAAAGCAGCAGGCAAGGCATTTGATAAATTTATCCCGGCTTTAAAAGGACAGCTTGAAAATGGTGCAAAAAACCATAAAAGAGATGTTGCTCTTGCACTTGCAGGGCTCGGCGCTTTAATTGCCGTATCAAAATACGCTGATAAATTTGCAAAAAATGTGCTAATGAATAAAATCATAAATCCAATCATTGGAATTAAAGAGAACAAAACTGAAAGCAAAGGTGAAACCGGCATTAAAGATAACGCCGGCACCACGCAAGCATAATTTTTCATCCTATCTTAATTTCCCTATAAATAAGGTCAAAAAGGCTTTGTTAAAGATTCAATCTTTTCAAAGCCTCATTTTTTATATTTATAATCTTATTTAAGATGCCATAATGATTTAATTTTCGCAGCTCTTGCCATTTAAAATTTCACCAAGCTCTTTTTGAAACGGTGATATTTTTGCCAGTTTGTCAATTATATGCGGCAAAGTTTGAACGGTGTGTATAATGTCTTCTTCTTTTGTATAGCGGCTAAGAGAAAATCTTATACTGCCATGCAGGGACGTAAAAGGAACTCCCATAGCACGCAGCACATGGCTTGGTTCCAGACTTCCGGATGTACAGGCAGAACCGGAACTTGCGCATATGCCTGCATCGTTTAAATGAAGAAGGATAAGTTCGCCTTCAATATACAAAAAGCCTATGTTTGTAGTGTTTGGAACCCTGTTTTTTGCAGTGGAATTTAACCTGGCATTTCTAATCTTAGATAAAATTCCATCTTCCAACATATCACGAAGTTTTCTTACTCTTGTAAGTTCGTCTTCCATATTTTCCATTGCAAGCTCTGCCGCTTTAGCCATCCCAACAATATATGGCACATTCTCGGTTCCTGCCCTTTTGCCTCTTTCCTGGTGCCCGCCAATAATTAAAGGTGCAATCATTGTGCCTGATTTTACATATAAAGCGCCAATTCCTTTTGGACCGTGAAATTTATGTGCTGAAATACCGAGTAAATCTATTTTTGTTTCTTTAACATCAATAGGAATTTTCCCTGCAGCCTGAACGGCATCCACAAATACCTTGGTTTCAGGATTTATATCCTTTACAATGTCTGCAATTTCTTTCACGGGAAAAATTGCCCCAGTTTCATTATTTGCATACATTATTGAAACCAAAGCCGTATCTTTATCCACCTTGGAAGCTAATTCGCGGACATCTAAATCCCCGCTTGAATCCACTCCGATATAATCCACCTTGTACCCGTGTTTTTCCAAATCCTTATACAAATTTAAAACACAGGGGTGTTCTACCTTTGATGTTATAATATGTTTTTTTGTTTTGTTGAGTTCTAAAACCCCTTTGATTGCCGCATTTGCGCTTTCGGAGCCACAGGATGTAAAGATAATTTCTTTTACATCTTTTGCGCCAAGAAACTCTTTAACCTTTTCTCTAGACCTTCTTACGGCACCATTTGCAGTATGTGCAAGATCATAGATTGATGAAGGGTTGCCATATTCTTCACTAAAATACGGAAGCATAGCCTCCACAACTTTTTCATCCACCTTTGTTGTTGCATTGTTATCTAAATAAATCAGATTATTAAGGCTCATTTTAACCTACCTCTGTAACATTTATCTCACTGTCCACATGTTCCCTAAGCTGTGCCTGAACAAAGTTTTTAAGGGTCAGATTTGAATTTCTGCATCCTTTGCAGGTGCCGGTAAGGCGCACATATACATCTTTTCCTTCAATGTTAACAAGTTCTATCCCCCCGCAATCCTTGCCAAGCTCAGGCATAATATTTTTCTCTATAACTTTATTTACCTTTAATATGAATTGAACTGTATTTAATTCTTCTTTGTTATTTTTTGCCTCCATATTATAAGTGTTTATTATTGCCTGAATGTTCCCTTTACATCTCCCGCAGGCGCCACCTGCGTATGTGAGGGCGGTAATATCTTCAACTGTTTTTGCGCCATTGTGTTCAATGGCTTCTCTTATTGCATTTTCCGTCACAGAGAAGCAATTGCATATAATCTTATTTTTATTAACCTTTGCTTGCGGTTTTTCTTCATCTTTGCCGCCCTCAAAGTTTTTCAGGGCATCTTCAAGTGCTTCATGCCCCATAACAGAACAGTGCATCTTTTCAGGAGGAAGACCGCCCAATTTATCTGCAATGTCTTTATTTGTAATTTTTCTGACTTCTTCAAGCGGCTTTCCTATAATCATTTCAGTCAAAATACTTGAAGATGCAACAGCCGATCCGCAGCCAAAAGTTTGAAACTTGGCATCGGTTACGATACCGTCTTTTATTTTTAAATAAAGTTTCAGCGCATCCCCGCAGGCAAGTGCCCCTGCTTCTCCTATAGCATCAGCATCTTCAATAGAGCCTACATTTTTAGGGTTTTTATAATGTTCTTTTACAATATCTGAATATTCCCACATGGCTTTTTGTCCTATAAAATTTTACATGCAGATTATAAACCAAAAATACTACTTGTATAGGGTTTAA
>CAJULH010000001.1:65604-117783 GCA_910587175.1 Candidatus Gastranaerophilales bacterium
TTTGGATTTTTATAATGCTCTTTTACAATATCAGAATATTCCCACATGGTTTTTTGTCCTATTTTAAATTTTTGCACTTAGATTATAAATCAAAAATACTACTTGTATAGGGTTTAAAACCTTTCATTTTGCTTAATAATTATTTTATAATGGAAGAATTATTTAAAAATTCCCTATTGGGACAATTAACAGAACTTGGTCTCAATCCATCCGTTCAGGATGAGCCTAATCCTTTGGCTATAAAAATCAACGGAGATATTAAAGATTCTCCGTTTGCAGATAACCCGATTAAAAAAACCGGAGAAAATACAGACAAAAATAATGAAGCCGCCGATGATAATGTTGCAAACAGACGTTTGAATGATTTAGATTTAAACATCTTGCAGGATTCCGCAATTAAAAAAGCCGGAGATAAATTTTCAGGCAGCAGCGCCTTTGGAAAATTTATTTACCGGTATTTCCCAAATCTTTATAAAGGATATTTAATCAAAAAAGCTCTTTGTAAATTAAAAACCTTAAACCAAACCGCAAATGAACTCGTGTCTACAAAAATCCCGTACGGAGAATCTGACGAAAGATATGATGCGCTGATTGAAAATATAAGTTCAGCAAATACAATTCACGCAAAGCTTATAAAGAAAATTTAAAAAATTAAACTACCTTATCAAGTTTTTCGCCGGCACCTTTTTGAACTATTTTCTTCAAGCCTCTGAAATTAAGTGAGCTGTTTCTTGATATGGCAAGGGTTTGGTTATACAAATAGTTTAATCTGCTTGCAATAAAGTCGCCGGAATTATCGCCCCCATCTCTTCTTGTAGAAATTGTGGGACCGTAATTAACCGCACTGCTTCCTTTTATTGCGTTAACCCTGGACATTTTTCTAAACTTTCCCTTGTTAATGTAGTTGGTAAAAATTATGCTTTTTGTAAAACACAAATTTATGCATGTGCTTACATTTTAATAAAAAAAACCAGAAAGTCAAAATTAACAGTTTTTTGGACAGATTTTACAAAAATTTACAAACAATCCGGCCAGATTTTGTAATGGTATACATTGACATCATAAATGTAATGACATATAATTACAATATGAAAATAGAGGAAATAGTCTGGATTATAGAAAAAGATGGCTGGTTTCAAGCTGCACAAAAAGGAAATCACAGGCAATTCAAGCATCTGAGCAAGAAAGGTCGTGTAACAATTGCCGAAAAGCCGTCTGATGAAATTGACAGGGGTACTTTAAAAAGTATACTAAAACAAACCGGTCTTAAGGAGGTTTAAATGGACAATTACCTTATTATTATTGAAAAACAAGAAAATAACTACAGTGCATACTGCCCGGATGTACCAGGATGTATCGCAACGGGAAACACCATTGATGAAACAAGAAACAATTTTCTTGAAGCACTGGACTTTCACTTTGAAGGACTAAAAGAAGACGGTATACCTATTCCCGAGCCATCTTCTTCTTTTGCTTTTGCATCAGACAATTGCACCGGAGTTTTAAATATACGCACAAAGAAATCTACCCATTTAAAACTCATTAAAATTGCCGAAAAAGAAAATGTTTCCGTTTCGCACCTTGTAAATGATACAATAATAAAACAATATGGCTGATAGTTCATTATTTTATTATTGCTAAAAATCAAACAGGTCTCTTGTTTGTATATTTAGAGTTTTTGCTATTAAAAATATAAGTTCAAAACTCGGATGTTTAATTCCAACTTCAATATGACCCAAATGCTCCCTTGAAATTCCAAGTTTTATAGCGAACTGTTGTTGGGTTAAACCTGCTTTTTTTCTATATTCGGCAACCTTTTTTCCAAAAAGCCTGAATTCTCCGTCAAAACTCGTCATATGGATAATTTTCTTATAAAATCTGTTTATATTTGATAGCTATTTGATTACAAAATAAAGAAAGGTTTTACCGTGAATACAGAAAACAAAGATGAAATAAGAGAAAAAATTCTTGAAATCTCAAATCTGACACACATTTTAAGAATGGCACTAATGAATAACGAACAGGAAAATGATGATACATTGCCCTACGGGCGCTTCGCAACATCAATTGAAGATAAAATTAATTCTTTATATGATACTTTTGACAGCACGTATTCATAATAAATATCATATTTTAAGCTTTTGAGTTTTATTTGTTTGGAATATAATACTTTTATGATGATAAAAGATTTTTTTGTAAATATTGTGGAAAAAGCAGCTAATGAAGCTCTTTCAAATAAAAAATTAGGACAAGCTGAAAAAATAACTGCAAGCTTTGTTTGCGAGACCCCAAAAAACCCGGAATTTGGTGATTTCAGCGTAAATGTTTCGTCTCTTGCCCGCGATGCAAAAATGGCACCGCCGATGATTGCGCAGGCTGTTGCAGAATTTATAAAAGCTGAAGATTTCTCTGTTAATACTGTTAGCGGCTTTATAAACTTCAAACTTGAAGAAGGCTTCTTAAAAAAGGTTGTGGAAGAAATTATAAGAGAAAAAGAAAACTACGGGAAAAAAGATTTTGGCAACCTCGGGAATGGTAAAAAAGTAAATATTGAGTATGTAAGTGCAAACCCCACTGGTCCTTTTCACATTGGTCACGGACGCTGGGCAGCCCTGGGCTCATCTTTGGCTGAAATTTTAAAATTTACAGGATATGATGTATATCAGGAATTTTACATAAACGATGCCGGAAACCAGATAAATAAGCTTGCAATGTCTTTAGAGCTCCGTATTAAGGAACTAAAGGGCGAGACCGTAGAATGGCCGGAAGACGCCTACAAGGGCGATTATTTGATAGACTGTGCCAAAAGATATATTGAGCAGAATTCAAAAGAACCATATGGCGAATTTGCCAAAAAGGATATGTTAAGACTTCAAAAAGATTTATTGGAAAAGTTTGAAACGCATTTTGACTGTTTCTTTTCTGAAACCACATTGTATAAAAATAATGAAGTTGAAAAATGCATAAAAGCACTTGATGAAGCAGGAAAGCTATATGAAAAAGACGGCGCACTCTGGTTTAAAACAACAGACTACACAGATGACCAGGACAGGGTTTTAAGAAAAAAAGACGGCTCTAACACATATTTAACAGCAGATATCGCATACCATAAAAATAAATTTGACAGAGGATTTGAACATCTTATAAACATTTGGGGTGCAGACCACCATGGCTATATTCCAAGAATGAAGGCTTCAATTGATGCCCTTGGGTACAATAGCAATAATCTTGAAGTTCTTTTGGGACAGCTTGTAAACATTATCCAAAACGGCGAAGCAGTCCGTATGGGAAAAAGAAAAAAAATGGTAACTTTAGATGAGCTTGTAGATGAAGTCGGGGTGGATGCTACAAGATTTTGGATGTTAATGAGAAGCATTGACACAACCCTTGATTTTGATGTGGATTTAGCAAAACAGAAAAACGACCAAAACCCCGTATTTTACGTGCAATATGCCCATGCCAGAGCATGCTCTATTATAAGGAAAGCAACAGAAGACAGGATAGATACAGAAACCGGTGAAAAATTACTTCCTTTTGTTAAAAAAGAAGAGCTTGATGAAATTTTAAACAAAGCAGAAGTTTCAAACCTTTTCGACAAGGATGATGAGAAATCTTATGACGCTACAAGAAAACTGATTTTAAGGCTTGAAGAATTCAAAACAACAGTTGAAGCAGCATCCAGAATGCGCGCGCCGTATCTGCTTTGCAAGTATGCATCAAATCTGGCGTATGATTTCCATCATTTTTATAATTTTACAAGAGTGCTATCTGAAAATACAGAACTTACAAAAAACCGCCTGATGCTTGTTGTATCCACAAAAAGCGTGCTTGCATCCGTGTTTAAATTGTTAAAAATTACTGCGCCTGAAAAAATGTAGTTAATTTTAAATTTTAGCAATTTAGCCAAATACAATTAACGAAAATCAGAAAAAACACTTGATTAGAAAAATGTTTATAATAAAATAGTCTTATGGATAGCTTACAGGCTACTGGTTCTAGTCGTTATGAACATTCTATCAGGCAAAAGCTGACTAATAATGTCAAATTTTGAGAGAGGTCGATAGAAGCCGGAAACCAAAATAAGCTTGAAAGAACTTTAAAACCAAATAAATGCGGGCTGCTAGCTCAGGTGGTTAGAGCGCACCCCTGATAAGGGTGAGGTCGGAGGTTCGAGTCCTCTGCGGCCCATATTTTAAATCAAGAGCCTAAAGGCTCTTTTTTAGTGAAGTTTTTATAACAAACATAATTTTGTTATAATTATGCAATGAACAATGTTGAATTATATTTTATTTTTGCCTGTTTATTGATAAGTGTTTTTTTAATCTGTGATTTCTTGCATAGGAAAAAGTTATACGAAGCTGGCTCATATTATAACATTACAAAAACTCCGTTTATTTTAATTGGGCGCAATATTGGTTCTTATGGGGAGTATTTGATATATGAAACCTTAAAGCATTTGGAGTCCGAAAGAGCAAAGTTCCTTTTTAACTTATATATACCTACGTATAATGGTAAAACCACGGAAATAGATGCAGTAATGATATCCCAATGCGGAATTTTTGTTTTTGAAAGTAAAAATTATAGTGGTTGGATATTCGGAAACGAAAATCAGAAAATGTGGACACAATCTTTATGCGCAAAAAGCGGCACACAAAAAGAGCATTTTTTTAATCCTATAATGCAAAATCAATATCATATTGATTATCTGAGAAAACTAATTGGCAAAAATGTGCAAACATATTCTATTATTGTATTTTCAGACAACTGCAAACTTAAAAACATAACAAGAAATACAAACTCAAAAGCAATCTTAACTTACAGAAGCAAATTATACCGAACTGTTAACGATATATGCAGCGAGTCTGTTGATTTTCTAACTCTTATGGAAGTTAATAAAATTTATGATATTTTGTACAAATACAGCCAGGTTGACGAAACAGTAAAGTCCAGACATATTCTGAATTTAAAGACTGTTAAATAATTTTCCCTACACCCCTGTTGAACCAAAACCGCCTGTGCCGCGCGCAGTAGCAGAAAGTTCGCCTAAAACCTGAATTTTTGCGCGAACAACCGGCGCAATGAGCATTTGGGCAATCCTATCCCCTCTTTTTATGGTAAATTCTTCATTTGAAAGGTTTATAAGCCCTACGCAAACTTCACCCCTGTAGTCTTCATCAATTGTACCGACACAATTTGAAAGGGTGATACCGCTTTTTATTGCAAGACCGCTTCTCGGACGAATTTGCGCCTCGTATCCTCTTGGAAGCTCAATTTTAATGCCAGTCGGAATAAGGACTCTATCTAAAGGTTTTAAGATAACATCCTCCATGTTGGCTGCCATCAAATCCATGCCGGCAGCACCTTCGGTTTTATATTCGGGCAATCCTGCACAGTGTCCCAGTTTTTCTATCTTTAAAACAATGTTTTCCATCATTCCTCCCTGTTTAAATTGTATAAATATTCTAGCCCCTGCAATGTCAAATCTTTGTTAATAAAATCAGCCCTTCTTTCCATATTCGGAAAAAGTACGCTTGAAAAGCCACCGGTGGCAACAATTGTAGCCTTTTGATTAAGTTCTTCTTCGCAAAGTTTTATCATCCCGTCAATCATACAGGCATGCCCCCTTACAATTCCTGACAACATAGCAGATATTGTATCCTTGCCTATGGCATCCTTTGGTGCTTCAATTTTCACTTTCGGCAATTTTGATGTAAAACTGCTCAAAGAATTTGCCTGAATTTTAGGACCGGGAGCAATTATACCGCCGACAAAATTTTTATTTTCATCAACTATATCAAAAGTTGTTGCAGTGCCAAAATCTATTACAATAGCAGGAAGTTTATACATCTTCACAGCTGCTGCAGCGTTTGCAATCCTGTCTGCACCTATTTCTTTCGGATTTTTTAAAGCAATATTGAAAGGCAATTTCGATTTATACGAAAGCAAAAACGCATCAATATTAAAATATTTTCTAAGAGCAGCCTTAAACGTTTCCCCTAAGGGCGGCACCACCGTTGATATGATGCATGATTTTACGGCAAATTTTTCTTGGATAGAATTTATAAGATTTAAAAGCAAAATGCCATATTCATCCTGTGTTCTTTTTGAATCCGAAGCAACATTCCAGTTTATAAGAAGCTTTGAATCCAAAAAAAGCCCTATATTTGTATTTGTATTTCCGATATCTATTACAAGAAGCATAGGATAATTATTACACGAAAAAAATTACAGCACATGCCGGACGCACACGGAAATAAAAAGTGGACCCCACAGAAGCTTGCATGTCAAAAATGAGTTTTATGACAAATAAAAAGTGCGGCTCTCACCACACATGTCATAAAAAGTCGTTTTATGACATGTATTCTAAAGAACATCCTTCTTTTATATAAAAGAAGTGCGCTCTGTTGAAGCGCACATGTCATAAAATAAGCATAATTTACAACTGAAAGAAAATCTGTTTGTTAATACTTCTGCCTCATCATACAGGCATATTTTTAAAATAAGATAATTAAAAATAAATTTATCCTAAATTAAACCATTGTATTGAGGTTTGCCCCGCATCCCGAAGGAGCAGGCGGGCACATAGCAGTTGCTGCTTGCACACCAATGCTTTGATTTTGCACTGCTGCATT
Source organism: Candidatus Gastranaerophilales bacterium (assembly GCA_910587175.1). Classification (GTDB taxonomy): domain Bacteria; phylum Cyanobacteriota; class Vampirovibrionia; order Gastranaerophilales; family Gastranaerophilaceae; genus MGBC122484. The sequence goes on from CAJULH010000001.1 coordinate 72,237, forward strand.
ATTTGTGTTTGCAGCAATATTTAGATTGCCATCGGGCATTATTATCGGATTTGTTGCCGGAATGCTTTTAAATTGTGTTGTCAAACCAACCTCCGTTTTATCCTTCTTTTTAATCTTTCACTTCTTCACATCTTAATAAAGTTTTTTTATTTGTCATGATTTCAGAGTTTCTTTGTTTCGTTACATATATTTACATTTCTAAAACCCGTATCAAATAATATAATTATTTTCCAAATTATTAACTTTTGTAACAAAGATATATACAAAAAACGCAATTTTTATATACTGCAATACTTTATATAAATGTAAGAGGATATTAAACATCGAGAGGACCCTTAAAATGGGAAAGAACAGAGCTTTTTTAACAATGAACGCAGCAAGAAACTTCTGCACACTCGAAATAAGCAATAAAGAATTTAAAGCTATAGAGTTAAACGAAACAAAAGCCTGGCTTGCATACTGCAGCGGTAACCGCACAAACAAAATTCTCGACAGACAGGAAGCCGAACTTCAGGCAATAGACCCGGGTGATTTCGATGACAGCTTCTCTACAGAAGAATATGCAAAACTTATGAAAAAAAGACAACAAATCGAAATTAAATATCAAAGAGAAGTTGATGCAGAACTTGCAAGAACCCAAAGCGCAGAAAAACTCATAGACAGACAAGCAACTCAAGTAGAGACATCTCTTAAGGAATTAAGGGCAAGAAAAGAAACTTATGATGAATATATGCAATCAATTGAATGCTCTTATTTTGATTAATAAAATTTTACAAATGCAAACCCCGCAAAATTAATAAATTAAAACACGCTTCAAAACAGCGTGTTTTAACGTTTATAAGCAATATTCATATATTTAAATTATTGATTTTGGATAAAAAATTAATTAAAGTATTTATAAAAAGCTGCCGATATTAAACTTGAAAACCTGTCTTTTTTGAGGATAAACATTGCTTAATTTTGAAACAGAACTGTATATAGACGGAATGGATGACATCCTGTGCTCTAAAATGCAAACCAGCACAAGTACCATTTTACTTGTAGATGATGAAGCTAACAATCTACAGCTTTTAAAAAGAACATTCCACAGAAAATACAATATTTTAACCGCATCAAACGGTCTTGAAGGGCTAAAAGTTTTTGAAGAAAACAAAGATAAAATCTCTCTGATTGTATCTGACCACAAAATGCCCATTATGGAAGGAACGGAATTTCTTGAAAAGGTAAATGAAATATCACCCGATGTTATAAAAATTTTACTCACGGGGTTTTCGGATATTGAAATTTTAACGGATGCTGTAAATAAATGCAATCTTTTTCAATATATGTTAAAACCTTTTGAGCCGGAAGAATTGTCAAACATTGTTGAAACCGGAATTAAAAAATTTAACCTTTCAAGTTCAAAATCCGCCATTTTAAAAGACTTGAAAGAATTATTCTACAAAACAATTAAATCGATAGCTTCAGCCCTTGATTCAAAAGACCCTTATACACATGGGCACTCTTTAAGGGTTACACTTTATTCCTTAATTTTAGCCAAAGAAATAGGGCTTGATGATAAACTACTGGAAGAAATAGAAACTGCAGGACTTTTGCATGATATAGGAAAGATTGCAATACCGCAAAATATCCTGTGCAAGCCTGGCAAACTCACAGATGAAGAGTTTGCCGTTATGAAGCTTCATCCAAGCAACTCTGAAAAATTAATTTTGAGTATCAAAAAACTTGCAGGTATTTCAAACTGGCTAAAGGCACACCATGAAAGATGGGATGGAAGAGGCTATCCTGACGGTTTAAAAGGAGAAGAGATTCCTCTGTCTTCAAGAATTGTAGCCATTGCAGATACTTATGATGCTATGACATCAACAAGGTCATACAGAACAGCCTTGCCGCACGAGGTTGCAATAGATGAAATCAAAAAATGTGCAGGAAGCCAATTTGACCCTAATCTTGCAACAAAATTTATAGAACTTGAAGCCATTATAAAAGAAGCTAAAGAAAACCCTGAAAAATATTATTCCAAATACAGCTACCTTCAAAAAGAAAGCAATTTAAGGATAGTTTAATCTTTATTATTTGTTTTCAGGATTTATTTTTTTAGTAAAAATTGCTATACTTATTTTAAAAATAAGTATGGAGAAAAAATGTATAAAAAGAGCACTTCAATTTTATCTATAGTGGCAAAATCATTCACAATCTTTCTTGAAAAACTGCCTGCATTTATAGGATATATCGCATACCCCGTGTTAGGACAGTTTGCAGGAATTATGGTATGCTTTGCACCGTTTTTAATTTCTCCGAATCCAAAAAACGTCAGTATACCGCTGGTATTTATGTGCTTAATAGCAGGAATTGCTCTTTTTTGCCATGCTTTTTGGAGATTCCTGCTTATTTCAGGTGGTTTGGTTTTAATTTCAAGACAAATTGTGGAAAATGAACCATTGAGAGAATTTTCTTATTACACAGAGGTATTCAAAAAAAGAAGCAGGGAATATATAATTTTTATACTGCTTGCAAGTTTTCTTATACCATTGTTGCTTGGAGCCCTATCCGGATTTTTCTTCCTGATTTTTATGGCAGCATTTAAAAATGTGAATTTTGGCATAGCACTGCCCCCTGAAGTTGTTTCACAAATTTCCCAAATTTTAATATACAAAGGTTTAAATATTGATGTTGCTACATTTGTTAATACTATAATCCTGACAGTTTTAGGACTTACTTTCGCATTTTTAATTTTTATATTAATTTCATCGATACTCAGCGTTGCAACGGAAACCTTTGTTTTAAACCAAAATTTAACTCCGGCAAAAAGCATTATAAAATGCGCAAAACTCTCATTTAAAAATTATTTTCCAAACCTCGGGTTGCTTGCCCTGGTTGCTATTATCGGATTTGTATACGGAAATATTCTTGATTTAATAATCTTAAACCCCATATTCAATCCTTCTTTATATATAAAATATGCCGCATACAAAAATATAATAATAACCCTAAAAGGCAGTGCAGCATTTACTTTTGGAAGCATCCTTATGCCGTTTGGAGCACTTTGCCGCACCTGGTGGTATTTAAGGATGGAAAAAGAAAATACGGCACGGGTTGTAAAAAGAGGCTAAACTTTAAAAAGCCTTTAAAGGCTGTTTTTATGGGTTTTTATGCTTGAAATTATTTTTCAAGCGAACCGTGTTCGTCAGTTCCTCCGGTTAAAATAAGATTATATTTTTTTGCAAGCTCAAAAGGTTTTTTCCTTGAGTGAAATTTTATAATCCCTCTGTGTCTGTTATAGGGATAATAAGCTTCAATCCCGTCTAAGCCAAAATTTTTGAGCTTTTTTACAAGACAATCAAGACTCAACACGGAAGAACAGCAAGGGTGGGCAAAAACAGCTATACCTCCTGCTTTATGAATACCTTCAATAACATCTTTAGGGTGCCTTGAATGAAAAAGACGCACAATATCAAGCTTTGTCTCGTTTTTATTTTTTGCACAGAGTTTTTCAATATGCGGACTACTAAAGTCTATACCATATCCCAAAATATGGATTAAACTTGTTTGATAAAAACAGTCAAATTCTACACCGGGAATTAAAACCGGGTCATTTAGATGACGTGTTTTTTTATACCCTGCAACCGTATTGTGGTCTGTAATTGAAATATGTTTTAAACCAAGCTTTTGCGCCTGTTCTATAAGTATATCAAAATCTTCCTTCCCGTCTGACACATTTGAGTGGATATGAAGGTTTGCAATTTTGTAATACTCTTCTCTCTTCAGGCTTGTAATTCTTGCCTTAAGCGCCATATTTTCCATCAGTTATTTTTTTCAAAATCATCAATTAAATGAGAAAGTTCTTTTCTTCTTTTCTTCTTCTTTTTTTCTTCCTCTTCTTCTTTTTCTTCTTTATCAAGAAGATTGAACTTTTTAATTCTTGAAGCATTTAAAAGCGCAAGGGAATCCAGAGCACCGCGAAGCTGCGCTGAACGATCCACAAAGGTATTCTCTTTTTTCTCTTCCTCGGGTTGTTTTCTTTCCTGGGCAAAATATTCTCCGCCCTGTCCCATTTTGTCATCCTGTGTTTTATTTGCCATACCGGAGGCATCACCGGATTTAAAATTGAAACCACCGCCTATTCCGAAAAAACCCGCCGAACGATTATCGACCATAGTTTCCCTGCCTTTTTTACCTTTTTTACTTAAAAACCCTTGAATTTTTCCTCGTTTTTAAAATTATAGCATTTTTTGAATCTTTAAGCAAAAATGGACTTTTTTATAAAAAACACAAGAAAAACTTTTTTTGCTACTGCCCGATGTTATTTAAATAAAAGCTTTAAACAAAATAATGTAACGTTAATTTTTTGAAACAATACGGAAATTACATATCAAAAAATAATAATTTTTTGTTTTCCATGTAATAATATGTAATGTAAGTTAGCTTTTGGCAGATTAAGAAATTGAATAAAAACATTTCCTTTAAATCAAATTCTATTAAAGATATAAATATAGCAGCGCCCGGTGTTCTTTACGATAAAAACCGCACATATTCTGACATTCAGACACCATTGCTTGATGCACTTGAAAAATATAAAGAAAGCCCCTGTGTTGGCTTTCATATTCCGGGGCACAACAGAGGCAACGGGGTTTTAGGACGTTTTGAAGATTTAGTAGGGCGGGATGCATTACTTTTAGATACAACAGATGAATTTGACGGACTTGGAACACTTCATCCTGCAACAGGTGCCATCGGCGATGCAATGAAGCTTGCAAGTATTGCTTATAACAGCAAAAAAACATTTTTTATAACTTCAGGAAGCACTATATCAAACCTTGCAATAGCATTCGGGGTAATATCTCCGAATGACGAAATTATTGTTGCCAGAAATTCTCACCGTTCTGTTATAACAGGCACAATGCTGTCAGGTGCAAATGCAACCTGGCTTATGCCAAAGCTTCTTAACGATTGGTCTATTTTTGGCGCAATAGAAGCAGAAGAGCTTGAATATCAGCTTAATTTAAAACCAAATGCAAAGTTTGTATGGATAGTAAACCCAACTTACGAAGGAATGGTATCAGACATTAAAAAAATGGCTGAAATTTGCAAAAAACACAATGTGCCATTAATTGTGGATGAAGCACACGGAAGTTTGTGGAATTTTAGCGATGAATTGCCCGCATCCGCCTTGGAGCTTGGAGCAGATGCTGTTGTACATTCTCTTCATAAAACAGGCGGCTCCATGACACAGAGCTCAATGCTGCATATTGCAAAGGGTTCCAAGCTTGATGTTCATAAAATTGAGCATGCACTAAAACTATTGCATACAACCAGTCCTTCTGTACTTTTGCTTGCAAGCCTTGATGCCGCAAGGGCACACCTTGGTTCAAACGAAGGGAAAAAACTAATAAAAAATGCAATTGAAAATGCAAAATATTTCAGATCTGAAGCAAAAAATATAAAGAATCTGTCAGTTCTTGGAGAAGATGACGGTGTAAACTTTGATATTACAAAGATTTTCATCAAAATGAAAGGCTTGAGCGGCAAAAGGCTTGAGACCATTTTGGAATTAGACTTTAATATTGAGATTGAATCAGCATCCGATGAAGGTATTTTGATACTTTCAAACATAGGAAATACAAGAAAAGAATTTGAATATTTAATAAAGGCTCTCTCTGAAATTTCAAGACGTGAATATCCCGATATTTGCCATCTTGAAGGAAAAAAATATATGCCTTTAATGGAACCTGTTACGGTTATGAGCCCAAGGGATGCTTATTTTGCACCAAAAAAACTTGTAAAACTTGAAGATGCTGTGGGAAAAATTTCAGCAGAGGTGATAGCCCTTTGTCCTCCGGGAATTTCCGTACTTTTGCCTGGAGAAATAATCCACAAAGAACATCTTCCATACCTTTCAGATTATTCTGAAATTGAAGTGATTGATGAAAAATGAACTATCTGTGAATTTTTAACACATTCAGGATAAATCTTTAAAATAAACGCTAATTTGCATTATACAGGCAGATAAAACCTGAAAATCGTCTTTTTTCTGCTGCTCTCAAATTCAAGTTTCCCGCCTAGTGCTTCTGCAATCTGCCTTGAAATGCAAAGTCCGATACCTGAATTTTCCGGATTTTTTGATAAATCGTCATCCGCTTTACGCAAAAAGTCAAATATTCTGTCCGGTTCTTTTTTGTTTATAAAAGAGCCTGAGTTTTTAATTTCAAAATAAAATTTATCATCTTCTACCCAGGATGTTATATCAATTGAGCCGTTTTTATTTGTATATTTAACAGCATTGCTTACAAGATTGTATAGAATCTGGTTAAATTTAGTGACATCGGAAATAATATTCACCTGCATTAAAGCTGTTGAAAACATAATATTTTTACTTCTTATCTGTTCTTCAAAAGTTCTGAGTACATTCTTAATTTCGCCGCCGGTTTCAAAGGTTTGTTTTTTTACCGTTATTTTTTCATATTCAAATTTTGCATTTTCTATAACATCAACTAAAAGATTTTTAAGCTGCAGAGAGCTTATACAGATATTTTCCACATACCTTTTTAGTTCTTCCTGAAGAAGATTTGAATTTTTCTTCAAAAGTTCAGCATATGAAATAATACAATTTAGAGGATTTTTAATTTCATGGGAGATTCCTGCCTTGAATTTTAACCTTGCGGCATTTTGCTGTTTATTCTCAGGAACATCTCCATCATTGAATAGAAACTCTAAAATAGAGTCGCATTCTTTTAACTTTAAGTTTCCAATCATTGCTTCGGTTTTTGTCATAATAATCAGCCTTATTTTGGGGTGAATAATACCAGATACAAAAAACAGGGTTTATAAAAATAGAAAATTTATCTAACCATAGTGTGCTGCAAAGTAAAATATTAAACATTACCCTTGCGGGTAGTTTAAAGAAAATTTGAAAAATAAAACGAAATTTGAAATATGTATATTTGTAACAAAAGACAAGGAAGGTTCTTAAGAAACAAAAATAAATTACGATAAACAAACTATAAAGCAAGACAAGGATAGAACTTTTGGAAATAAACAGTTTATTTATCACAACCTCTTCAGGGTGCAAAATATCTAAAAACGAAACATACAAAAAAGAAGCAAAAGAAACAGATACATTAACATTCAAAACCCCCGATACAGGATTTATGAATGCTGCAGATAAAGTATATAGAAAAATTGACGGTTTAAAAACAAACTACAACTCTTTAGACCGAATGAACGCAAGAAATGTAGTAAGCCTTGCAAGCAATGCCATATGCAAGGGAAATGACATCCATACAAGCCTTTCAAACATAATTTACAGATTTCAGGCTCAAATAAGCAAGATTCTCTGCTCCGGGTATTCCGAAGAAGAAATTGAAAGTAAAATAAAAGATATTGAAGATAAAATAAATGCAGCCGCAAAAGAAGCTAATGCAAAGATGGATATACTTATATCTCTTTCGGATTCCCTTTTTGAACTTGGCAACATTGCACTTGATATGAAAAATAGCGCCATGGATTCATACAACGGAGTAGATTTTATAGAACAATTGATAGAAAAACTTAACACAAAGGTAGATGATTTTTCAAAATCAGATACAGATAAAGACAGTATTGATAAAAAAATATATAAAGATTTAGATAACATCTATGGTAAAGAATCCCGCAGAAAGCTTGAAAAGAAAAAAGAAGAATACGAAAAAAGAATGGATGATATAAAAGACAGCCTTCAGAGCCCGGATTTATCCAATGAAGAGACAAACAGACTAAGGACACTGTTAAATCTTTACAATCATAGAATTAATGCCATATCTAATATTTTGGACATATTTGATACTTTTTCTTCCGAAACCGTAGCTTCGGATGCTGATAAACAAAATTAATAGTTGCTTGTATAAAAAAGAAAACCCATAAGTAAATCTGCAAGAAGTAAATATATTGTACAAAGAATGGCAGATTTTGTGGTTGAATCACCGACATTTTTGGCGCCGCCTGTTGTATTATAGCCGACTGTTGCACAAACTGTTGATATTATGGCACCAAAAATAAAACCCTTTAAAACACTTATATAAATATCTTTTGTGTTAAACATAAGCCATACGGAATTCATATATCTGTTTGGATGCAGGCTGATTGAAAAATACGATACTGCCATGCCTCCCATTATTCCTATAAATTCAGCCAAAATTACAACAAACATAACACCGAATGCACCCGCAATAATCCTTGGAGCAAAATAATAACCAATAGGATTTACCCCCAAAACTTTCATTGCATCCACCTGCGAAGTTACTTTCATATTCGCAATCTGAGCCGTTATTGCAGTACCTGCTCTTGCTCCTATTGCAAGTGCCGCAAACCCCGGAGCAAGCTCACGGACAAGAGCTACCGCAAGAAACCCTCCGATATAATCTTCTGCTCCGCTCATTAAAAACTGTTTTGAAACCTGAAGTGCAATAACAGAAGATGCAATAAGCACAATCATTAAAGAGATGCCCAGGGAATCAAACCCGATTTTTGCAGCCTGCGAAACCACGCTTTTAAAAGTTACATTGCCCTTAAAGGTATATTTAAGCGCTTCTGTAAAATTTTGTACACATTGTCCCAAAAATGTAATCATAGAAAAATTCTAACATAAATTATTGCAAAATATCGTAAAGAAAGCTGGATTTTTGATGCCTTTTTATTTAAAATAATGCAATGCTAATTATAAACTTTATATTATTCTTATTATTTTTATACCTTATTTTCTACTGCATATACCTGTTTACGCTTAATTTTAAAGCTTTCTGGAGAAAGGGCTTCCTTAAAAACGAGCACTACATGCAGCAGATGAATTTAAAAGAAAACAAACTCTGCGTTATAATTTGGGCAAATTATAAACATAAAAAATTAAGAGAGCTTTTAGAATCCTTAAACAACCAAACATATTCAAAGCAAAATTATTCCGTCCATGTTGTAGTTCAAAGAGAAAAGGATTCTGTTAACTTTCTGCCAGAATGTGTATATGGTGCAATAATTCACTACATTGAAAACCCTGAATTTTTCTCTAAAGATAAAGCAATTTCTGTTTTTGTAGAAAAACTCCTGCCCGAAAATAAGTTTGACGCATTTGTATTTTTAGGCGCAGACAGAGTTGTAGGAGAAAATTATTTAGAAGCCGTAAATAAAAATATTTATGAAGATTCAACAGTTTTAACAGGAAGATTGGAAGTTCGCACTTCATCAAAAAGCTTTTTTTACAGATTAAAATATAAGATTTTGAATGCAAAACAGCATTTTGTAAATAATACTGTAAATATTTCAAGAAGAATGTTTGAACTTGCCCAGGTAATTGATGGCAACAACTGTGCTATGACGGCAGATGTCCTGGAAAAGACAGGCAGGGTTTGCTTTGAGACAAGAAATGACGAGCTTAAATATTCTCTTTTTCTTGCAAGTAACAATTTAAAACCTGTTTATTGTCCGTTTATGGCATCAAGCGTTGATGTGGAAAATTTCGATGCAAGCACTGCAAACCTGTCATCAAGATATTCTCTGTTTAAATATTACCTGCCGCTTTTGCATAAAAAACCCTGGTATTTTATTGAATTTGTATTTTCAACCTTAAAACCGGGTGCATTGTTTGCATTAATCGTATATGGAGTTTTATTGTATTCCTCATTTACATTCTTATCAGGCATAGGCTTGAGATATGTCTTACACCTGGGTATACTTGCCATCTTTAGTACTGCAACCGGGGTTTTGGCATCAAGACTTAGTCCTAAAGCCTTAATGTATCTGGCATTGTACCCCATATGTTCATTTATGTTGAATTTTAAGGTGGTAACAAAAAAGATTTCACTAAAAGGCATTCAAAAACAAATTCATGAAGATGAAAATGTAAATTCTGCAACAGTAAATTCAATAGTTTCAGATGGCAAAAAAGATTTAATCTGCAAACTTGATTTAGTATCCGAAGATGGCATGAGAAAAGTTGTTTTCAGATTCAAAAAAAGAAGATTCGTATCTGATGCGCATCTAAGAATGTACGACGCCATGGAAGATATTTCAACAAAATTAAAGAGCAAGGGATTTATATTAAAAGTCTGTCAAAATTGCGGACATTTTGAATCATGTCCTGACGGTACGGTTGATTTGCTCAAAGGAGTATGCAAACTTAAAGGAAATCCGGACAACCCTGAAACTGCTGTACAAACCCTTATTTGGAATACCTGTTCCGGTTTTATACCGCAAAAAATTTCCAATATAATTAACGACATGGCGAATAAAAATAAACCCATGATATAAGAATATTACAATATCACAAATGAAGTCTTTATTGCAAATCGCAAAGCAAGATGCAATGTTTGTCAGTTTCATTAGTTTTTGCCATGCTTACGGGCATTCTAACCTGTTATTTAATAGAAAAACCATCCGTCAACAAATATCTAAAAAACTTCATTAAACTAATCTTTAAAAGCTTTTACATGGTTGTATTAAAAAATTGCCCCGATTATAAAAAACCAAGGCAATTTGAAATCTTGTGTTTTATTTTAAAAACCACTATCTCATTAAAAGATGTTGATTTGTTTCATAAACATCTCTTCTGAAAGCATCTCTGTATGCAATTGCGCCAACTACTTTTCTAACGGCATTAATCATTGCAATCTGGGTTTCTTGCTTATTTACAGCAGAGCCAACACCAACAGCACTTGCACCGGCAGCGAATGCCAAAGGAGCAGTGTCAGCATTAACACCTGATGCTGTCATTATAGGAATGCCAACATGTCTTGCAATTTCCATAGTGTTTGAAATGGTTACTTTTGCAAGATTTAAAAATTCCTGCGCGCTTCTTGCCTTTTGAACTGCACCAACCTTGCTTCCTTCTGTTTGAATCATATCAATTCCAAGAAGTTCAAGCTTTTTGGCAAGTTCAATCTGTTCTTCAACAGGAATATTACCAGGAACCGTAACGCAGGTAAAAATTCCGTTTGGTGTTAAAGTTAGGGTTTCAAGAGCAATTTCGTAAACATCATCTGCACCAAATTCAAGTCCTTTTTTATAAAGTGCATCAAAGTTTCCGATTTCAATTGCATCAGCGCCCCATTGTGCAGCTTTTGCAAGCTTGAATGGTTCCACTGATGAAACAAAAATAGGAAGCTTTGTATTTTGCCTTGCAGCTTTAATAACTTCCTCATTTGCGGCAACATCCACAGCACTTGCTAAACCAAGCTGGGCTGCCTTAGATACGTTTCTTACGCTTTCCAAATCGTAATTATCAATGCCGGCAATGATTTTTACGGCTCTTTTTTCTCTTAAATGTCTTTTAAAAACCTCGATATTTCTCATTTCTCTTCCTTTCGTAAAAGTTACAAGAATTATAACACACTTAAATACTTGGAGCAATTTAATTTTAATGTTTAAAATGCTTTAATTTAAATACATATAAATTCGGAGTATTATTGATGTATAAAACATTTAAGAGATATTTTTTGTTAGCCTTTTTATTTATATTTGTAAATTTTTCCATGCCCATAGATAACACCGCATTGAAAGCTTCCGCTGCACAAGTTTCAGAGGAAAATATTTTCACAAAAATTTATGAAAGAATAACACCTGCAATAGTTGCAATTGATGCCCAGCTGGATGAGGGCGTATCATCAGGAACAGGTTGCGTTATAGACCCAAAGGGTGCAATATTAACAAGCTCCCATGTTATAAGCAAGGCAAAGAATATTGAAGTTACAACAGCAAGCGGACAAAGCTACAGAGGTGAAGTGGTTGCAGTTTTAAAGGATAAAAATGACCTTGCAATAATAAAAATAAACCCAAAAAGCCCGCTGCCTGTAATTTCATTTGGAAACAGCGAACATGTAAAAGTGGGTCAAAGAGTGCTTGCAATAGGCAACCCTTTTGGATTCAGAGGAACTCTCACAACGGGAATAATCTCAAGAATTGATTATCAAAGAAAGAAAATCCAAACAGATGCTGCAATAAACCCCGGATGCTCAGGAGGACCGCTTTTAAATCTGGATGGCGAAGTAATCGGAATAAACCAATCCATCTATAACCCTGACAATAACAGGTCAAACATTGGAATAGGTTTTGCAGTGCCTGTAAACTATGCAAAAGACTTTATAAGCATCACAAAATCAAAGATGGCATCTGCAGCAGGCGGAAGAAGGAGATGACTGACATTCTCACTTTGGAAAAAATTTCAAATAAAAGGGAAAGTTATTTCTTGCCTTCGGTTACATCATAATTAGTCATCAAATTTAAAGCTCGTGTCAAATATAATCCTGCAATACAAAATTACAATACCAGCAATAAGCTGAAATATTATATCAAAAATTCATTTTTTATTTATCCTGTGCCTTCTTGCTGCCATATAAATATGTATTAAATTCTATTACGGTTTTCATAAAACTTTTTACAAAAATTATGACAAAAATATACCCGCAGCTACCAGTATCCCTCTTAACCTGTTGCGTTTTTCAATAAAGCACAAGCCAACCGTTCCGCCTATAAAAACGATAATCATCTGGGAAAGCATAGTTTTTTGCTCAATTAAATTTTTTACTTTGTGCCCAAGAAAACTTTCTCTTCTATAAACTTATTATACATTCCCTATCAGGGGCTGGGCAAGATTTTTGTTTATACTAGTATTTTATTATGAGCCAAAATACCACAACAAATACCGGTATAATATTAAATAACTTTGATTCAGTCTATCTTGATTTTGACGGAACAATTACAAAAACCGATACAGTTAATGCTTTTTTCAAAAAATTTGCCTTACCACAGTGGACAGATATAGAAAGCGACTGGGTTAACGGTAAAATAGATTCCAAAACCTGTATGCAAATGCAGCTTGATTTAATCAAAAATTTAACGGAAGAAAAGCTTTATAATTTTCTTGATTCAATTGAAATACAGGATGGATTCAGGGAATTTTGCGCCTTGATGATTCAAAATAACAAAAAAATAACAATTCTAAGCGACGGGTTTGATTTTTTTATTTCATATATTTTAAAAAAAGAGGGTCTTGAATACATTCCGCTTTATTCAAACCATTTAGAAATTTTTAAAAAAAATATTTCCCTGACTTTTAAGCTTACATTTCCAAACAAAGATAAAAACTGCTCATTGTCCCTTGGCACCTGCAAATGCAGCTATGTACAAAAGGATATTCAAGCCGGTAAAAATTTTATATACGCCGGTGATGGATTATCCGATAGGTGTATTGCAAGTAAGTCTATTATGTTGTTTGCTAAAAACAGTTTGAAAAAACACTGTATAGAAAACAATATAAGATTTACTGAATTTGAAAATTTCTTTCAAATTTCAGAATGCTTACTCCAAGAAAGGGATGCCATCAATGCAAAAATTGGAACAAAAAACACTATCTGAAGCGCAAATCAGAGAACTGGATGAAAAATACTGTTCATGGGGTGATACCGTACATTATAGCAAGTTCCCCAAAATATTTTCAGGGTGCAAGGGTACGTATATGTACGATGAAAAACAAACACCCTATCTTGATTTACAGATGTGGTATGCAAGCTGCAACCTTGGATATAAAAACGAGAAAATAGAAGATGCAGTAATGCAATGTATAAATAAAATGCCTCAAATTGCATCCAGATTCCTTTTTGAAGATAAGGTTCTTCTTGCATCGAAAATCGCAAAAGCTAACGAAAAAAGATTTAATATTAAAGGCAGGGTTCATTTTAATGTTGGCGGGGCACAGGCTGTAGAGGATGCTTTAAAACTTGTAAGAAATTATACAGGAAAAAACCTGATGTTTGCCTTTATGGGAGGATACCACGGCAGAACAATAGGTGCTTCCAGTGTTACATCAAGCTTCAGATACAGAGAAAATTTCGGACACTTTGGAGACCGCGCTCATTTTGTTCCATTTCCGTATTGCTACAGATGCCATTATGGCAAAAAATGCGAAGATTGCAATTTCTATTGCGTTAAACAGTTTGAAAAGAATTTTGAAAGCGAATACAAATCTTTCTATGACCCTTCAACCAAAAGATCAGAATATGTAGCATTTATAGCTGAACCAATCCAGGGTACGGGCGGTTATATTATTCCTCCGAAAGGATACTTTAAAGAATTAAAAAGAGTATTGGATAAATTCGGTATTTTATTTATTGCAGATGAAATTCAGATGGGCTTTTACAGAACAGGAAAACTCTGGTCAATTGAACATTTTGACGTAAAGCCGGATGTTATAACATTTGGAAAATCCTTAACAAACGGGCTAAATCCATTAGGCGGACTTTGGGCAAAAGAAGAAATGATAAACCCTGAAATCTGGCCTGCAGGACGCACACATTCAACCTATTCTTCAAATCCGATAGGATGTGCTGCAGGGTGTGCTGTTATGAGCGCATTTGAAGAGCGTAATTTCGAAGATGAAATAAAAGAAAAAGGGATAAGATTTTTAGAAGGCTTAAAATGCCTTGAAAAAAGATATAAAACCATAGGAAATGTTGACGGACTCGGGCTTGCACTAAGAATAGAATGTACAAAAGAAGACGGCATAACACCGGATAAATCCCTCTGTGATGCGATAATAGAAGAAGGGCTAAAGGGAGACCTTGAATACAGAGGGCAGAAATGCGGGCTTGTCTTGAATAATGGCGGATATTTTAAAAATGTTATCACTCTTGTGCCGCCTGTCACAATTTCAAATGAAGAAATTGATATGGCAATAGAGCTTATAGACAAACTGTTTAAGAGGTTTTGCTAACAGATGATTATCCAAAAAACCAAAAAAACGGATATGGATTATATCCTGATACATAGAGAAACCGTGCAGGCAAATAGTGCGGTTATGCTGTTCCACGGGCTTACAGGAAGTCCGTATGAGCTTAAAAAATATGCAAAATTTTTATATGATATGGGACACGACGTTTACTGCTATTGTTTACCGGGGCACGGCTGCCACCCTGTTGATATTTTTTCTGTTAAAGAAAAGAACTGGAGAGATTTTGCGCGCGAAAGGTATATGGAGCTTCGAAAAAATTATGCGGATTTCTTCGTAGGGGGGCTCTGCCTCGGTGCCGTACTTGCATTGCACCTTGCGGAGGAAAATAAAGATATAACAGGGCTTATATGCCTTTCTACAACCTTATTTCTGGATGGCTGGACAATACCCTGGTACAATTTTTTGATGCCTTTGGGACTTTATACAATTTTAAGATATTATTACACTTTTCCTGAAAGAGAACCTTACGGCATTAAAAATATAAAAGTAAGAAATACCATATCAAAGCTTATGAGCAAAAACACCATTGCTATGGATAATTACCCCCTAAGTTCGATATACGAGCTTCTTTTGCTTTCAAAAAAGGTGAGAAAAAATATAAGAAAAGTCTTTGCCCCAGTTTTAATTATTCATTCGCTTGAAGATGATCTTACAAGCACAAGAAGCGCAAAATATACATACAAAAATGTTTCATCTTTTTACAAAGAATATATGGAATTATCAGACAGTTATCATCTTGTGCTTTATGATAATGAAAAAGAAAAAGTCTATAACAAAACAATGGAGTTTATAAATGCACTTTCATACAAGAGAAATATTTCGCTAAAAGAACTCCAAAATAAGAAAAAATAGCAAAAACAGGAGAAAAATTTTGCAAAATTTACTCATTTTTTTAATTATAATAAATGTACTTTTAATAGCATCCCTGTTTATTGGAATGCAAATCGTATTCAAAGAAGATACAAGCCCTAAAACAAGAGCATACTATTCAATATATCTTTCTGTGCTCTTATTTTTATATCTTGCACTTATCATTGTTGCAGCGCTCTATTATTTCTTTTTAGCCCAGTATTCTGCCAGTCCTTTTTTGTTTATGTTTTTTATCTTCCCTTTTGCAATAGGAAATTTTGCATCGTATAAAAGTTTAAAGCTTTTTACAACATTGCAAATAGGAGTATTCATTTTAAGCTTAATCTACATCATTTATTTATATGTAAATTTTAAGCAGTTTTAACAAACACTATTTATTATTTCAAATTTATGCTAATTTATTAGATGAAGAAATAAAATGAGAACTACTCTGATGCAATGTAAATTTTGCGGTCAAACATTACCAAACAATGCAGTATGCTGCAACAGATGCGGCGGCAGTTTGACATCCCACAAAAAAATTTCCCGCCCAAAACCCAGGGAGGAAGAGATGGTTTTTAATATAAAACCTGCTTTTGATATGTCCATAATAGGAATCAGGGCGTTTTTTATGGCATTGTTTATTGCAGCCATTGCAACAGTTACAATCGGAACACTTGGAACCGTAGTTTTAAGCATTCTTGGTTTTTTAAACTGTACAATTGCTTTTTGGATAACCGGTGCGGTATTTTTTGTTATAACCTTCTTGCTTTTTGTATACATTGCAAAGAAAAACACAACAGCAAGGAAATTTACATTCTACCAGACAAGAATGGAATACACCTATAACGCATTTGACGGTAAATTCAGATATCTTGAATATTCTGCGATTTTAGATTCAAGCGTCACAAAAGGACCCTTACAAAAAATGTCAAACCTTGGAAATATTTCATTCATATGCGTTGGCAGCTTCCATGATTATATTGTTGCAATAGGCGACGTTAGAGATCCTGATTACGTATATAAAAAAGTTATGGATTTAATTGAAGTAAACAAAAATCTAAATACATAGTTCTTTCTGGTGCCGGATTATACATTATTTAATAATATATTATATGACCCAGGGATTTACTTGCAATTACAGACTGGCTTTTTGTACCATGTAAAGCTGTATGTTTGTATTCAACAGATAGTGAGTCCAATTTCTCTAAAATCTTATTCAAAAGATATATTTCACCAGGTCTTTGAATATCATCAAGAATTATAACAAAATCCTTGTCCAAATATCGGGGGATTAAATCCAAAATATTTGACCTTGGAAAAGTTTTCTTTTCCCCGATGGGTCCATCTACAATAATCAAATTGTACTTTTTATTATTAAGGTATTGTTCCAAATTTTCGTATTTATCATTTTTAAAGCCGTTATGCTCAAAGATTTCAAGCTTTGGAATATGAACATTTACGCGCTCGTTTATATTGATATTCTTTTTAAATATATTAAACCAATCTTCATTATGTTCAATAATATCAAGGGTTGCTTCTTTATTTTTATTTAAAATATATTGTGTTGTTATTTTTGAAGTTTGCCCCATGCCCATCTCTAAAATATTCAAAGGATTATCCGATTCTAAAACTCTGTATAGAATATACGCAAAAGTATAGTTGCAGGCACCTCTTGAAAAAGAAAATGACGTGTCAGGCAAAAGCCAGGAAGAGCCCTTAATTGTGTCATTAAAAATCTGCGCATAAAGAATTTCATCTTCTATCTTTTTTGAATGATTTATATAATCAACAGCAAGATGATATTTTTCCTTTAGAATATTTAAAAGTTTAAACATACAATAAAACCACCATTTAAAATGTAATAAGGCGCCAAATTAAAAACTCTGACGCCTTATTGATAAAGTTATTTTGTTTTTAGAATCTTTTCTTTTATTAAATCACCCATTTTTTTGGTGCCTATGAGCTCTTTACCTTCACTCATAATATCAGCCGTTCTGTATCCGTCTTTTAGCACATCTTTAATTGATTTTTCAATTAAATCATAAGCTTCATCCATTTTAAATGAATATTTAAGCATCATGCCGGCTGAAAGTATGGTTGCAATCGGATTTACAACATCCTTACCCTTCAAATCCGGTGCAGAACCGTGGATGGGTTCATACAAAGCAGTTTTGGCATCCTCACCAAGACTCGCACTTGGCAAAAGCCCCAGAGAGCCTGATAGCATTGAAGCTTCGTCAGATAAAATATCACCAAAGATGTTGCCGGTTACAATTGTATCAAACTGTTTTGGTGCGCGAATCAATTGCATTGCTGCATTATCCACATACATATGGGAAAGTTCCACCTCGGGATAATCTTTTGCAACCTCAAGTACAACTTCTCTCCAAAGCCTTGAAACATCCAAAACATTCGCCTTATCAACAGAACAAAGTTTTTTACCCCTTACCATAGCAGTTTCAAAGGCAACTTTTGCAATTCTTCTGACTTCATCTTCAGAATAAATCATATTGTTAAAGCCGTACCTTGTACCGTTTCCATCCTTATCAAGGCGTACTTCAACCCCTTTTGGTTCACCAAAATAAACATCGCCTGTAAGTTCGCGGATAATCATAATATCAACACCTGCTACATTTTCAGGTTTCAGAGGACTTGATGATACAAGCTCATCCCATACAATTGCAGGACGAAGATTTGCAAACAAGCCCAAGGCTTTTCTTATCCCTAAAAGTGCTCTTTCAGGGCGAACTTCCGGAGGCAGAGTATCGTATTTCCAATCGCCGACTGCACCAAGCATTACGGCATCCGCTTCTTTTGCAGTCTGCACTGTCTTATCGGGAAGCGGAGTTCCTGTGTTATCATATGCAATACCGCCTATAAGTTCATCCTTGTATTCAATCTTATAATCAAAAACTTCACCTGTTGCATCTAAAACCTTTTTGGCTTCAGCCATAATTTCGGGACCAATGCCGTCTCCTGCAACAACTGCAACTTTATATTCTTTCACTTTTTTACTCCTTTTTAAATGCTTTTAAACGCCGAGTTTCTTCTTTGTATAGTTTACAAGCCCGCCAACATCAATTAATTCCTGAATTTCTTTAGGAAAAACAGTGACAGCATATTCTTTCCCTGTTGTCAGGTTCTTTACAACACCCTTTTCTAAATCCATACAGATTTCATCGCCGTTTTTGGTTTCATCCGGCAATTTATCATTTTCAACAATAACAAGACCGATATTTATAGCATTTCTATAAAAAATTCTTGCAAAACTCTTGGCTATGACAGCACTTACACCGGATGCCTTAATTGCAATAGGAGCGTGCTCACGGCTTGAACCGCAGCCAAAGTTATCACCAGCCACAATAAAATCGCCTGTTTGAACGTTCTTATAAAAATCTTTGTCGATATCTTCCATACAGTGCTCCGCCAATTCCTTCGGGTCACTGGTGTTCAGGTATCTTGCAGGAATGATTACATCGGTATCAACATCATCTCCGTATACAAAACTCTTACCTTTTTTCAAAATTATATCCTCCATTTGTTCCATTTACTTTTTAAAATCTATTTCATATTATAAACATAAAGAAGAGCTAATACAAACTATATGAAGTTCTTTTTAAAGATTGTTTATCTTTGTCAAGCAAAATAAACATATAAAATGTAGACTTTTGTAAAACAAACATAATCAATATACGTCATCACATAGTTTAAAGGAGAAAAAGATGAGATTACAAGAAAGCATCATTGAAGCTGTAGGACAAGTTTACAACTACTTAGCAGAAAACGGCGAAGTAACAACTAAAAAAATGCAAAAAGATTTATCACTTGATGATAACTTCACAAGCCTTAGCCTTGGCTGGCTTGCAAGAGAAGACAAAGTTGCTATCGAAAAAAGAGGCGCTTACACAAAAGTTAGTCTTATATAGTAAGAAACGGTGTTTCCAATGAAAATTGCGCAAGCAATTTAAATGGAACATAATAACAAATTACCTTACGTAAAAGTTGTCCTTGTTAATATTGAATTCAAAATATTGACAAGGGCGACTTTTTTTATGACAATATTATTTATGTTTATGTTAAACTTAGATAATAATTGACTATTAAATAAAAGGAATATGAAAAATGGCAGTACCAAAGAAGAGAACAGGTAAATCAGCACAAGCTAAAAGAAGAGCTAACTGGAAAGGAACAGTACCTGCAACTACAACATGTAAAAATTGCGGCAGCGTTGTTTTGACACATACGGTTTGCCCTGAATGCGGAACATATAAAGGAAAAGTGGTAAGCATCAAAGGACAAAATGCACCCGTTGAAACAAAAGAAGAAGTAAAAGAAAGCAAAAAAGCTTCTAAAAAAGCTGAAGCAAAAGAAGAAATTATTGAGGCTGAAGTGGTTGAAGAAAAACCTAAAAGAACCAGAAAGAAAAAGGCTGAAACAGCTGAAGCCGAAACAAAAGAAGATAAAGAATAATTAAAACTGTAAATCCGGCAGGTAAATTTTCACCTGCCGGAGAATAAAATCAAGAGTAGACTTGTTTTTGAGGAAGTTAGTATTATGACGAGAATAGCAATTGATGCTATGGGAGGGGACCACGCCCCCAGAGAGATAGTTAAGGGTGCAGTTTGGGCTGCGCTTGATTACAATATCCCGGTAGAGCTTGTCGGTAAAGAGGATGAAATCAAGGCAGAGCTTGATAAAATTCAAAGAACAGGCATAAAAGCATCACGCGGCGGATATTTTTCTCATAATATCAAAGTTGATCTTTCAAAGCTTGATATAAAAATTACCCACGCCAATGAAGTTATTGAAATGGGTGAAGCCGTAGGACAAGCAATAAGAAAGAAAAAAAATTCTTCAATTGTCCTTGCGGTAGATGCAGTTGCACAAGGAAGTTCCGATGCAGTTGTTGCAGCAGGCTCTACAGGGGCTGCAATGGCATCAAGCCTTTTCGGTCTTGGAAGATTAAAAGGCATTGAAAGACCGGCAATATGTGTAACCCTTCCTGCAATGAAACATCCGATATGTCTTATTGATGCAGGCGCAAACAGCAGCTCTACACCAGAAATGCTTTGCCAGTTTGCCATTATGGGCTCAACATTTGTAAAAAACATTTTTAACCGCAGCAATCCTACTGTGGGAATCTTAAATATCGGCGAAGAGGCAGGAAAGGGTAATGAACTTGTTCAAACAGCCCATAGAATGCTTCAGGAACTTAGCGAAGAAGGACAGATAAATTTCATCGGAAATGTCGAAGGAAAAGAAGTTTTCCACGGAGAATGCGACGTTGTGGTTTGCGACGGTTTTGTCGGAAATGTTGCGTTGAAAATCGTTGAAGGTTCTTCGTTAATGCTCTTCGAGATGATAAAAGAAGAATTTAATTCAAACATTATTTCAAAAATAATCGGTCTTTGCGCAAAACCCTTTATGAAAAGAATATACAAAAGAATAAATTACGAAGAATTTGGCGGAGCGCTTTTGCTTGGGGTTAAAGGAATAACCGTTATAGCCCATGGAAGAAGTACGGCTTATGCTATTAAAAATGCGGTACGCGTTGCAAAAGAAGCTGTTGAAACAGGCGTAAACAAAAAGATATCAGAATTTTTTCAATAGACCCTATGAAGAAGGAAACAAAAATGAATTATAAACCCGTACAAATATTATCTATCGGCATGGCAGTGCCTGAAACAGTTATTACAAATGACGATTTAACCAAAATTTTAGACACTTCCGATGAATGGATTTCAACAAGGACGGGTATAAAACAAAGACATATTGCAAACGGGGACGAAAATTCAACCCTTTTTGGTATTGAAGCCGCAAAAGACGCCCTTCAAAAGGCAGGGGTTCAAGGCGAAGAAGTTGACGCCATTATTGTTGCCTCTTCAAACCCCTTTAATATCTATCCTTCAACAGGGTGCGCCATCCAGGAAGCCATAGGTGCCAAAAATGCCATCGCTTTTGATGTTACCGCAGCCTGCACCGGCATGCTCTATGCGCTTGAAATCGGCAGGTCGTTTATTGCAACAGGAAAATACAAAAATGTGCTTTTAGTTGCAACCGATACAAACACAAAATTTTTAGACTGGACAGACAGAACAAGCTGCGTTCTTTTTGGAGACGGTGCAGGAGCAATTTTAATAACAGAAGCAAAAGATGGCGTGGATGATATCATTGCGTTAAATGTAAATGCCGATGGAACTATGGGCAAGCATATAACAATGAATCTTGTCGGAGACAATTGCCCGCTGGTAGAACCTGCAAAAGCCGGTCAGCAAAAAATCACAATGAACGGCAAAGAGGTTTATAAATTTGTAATGCACACAATGCCTGAGTCAATTATGAAATGCCTTGAAGATGCAGGACTGGAACCAAAAGATATTGATTACCTTGTACCGCACCAGGCAAATTTAAGAATTATTGAAGGACTACAAAGCCGTCTTGAATTTACAAATGATAAGGTGGTTGTAAATATTGACAAATACGGCAACACATCTGCCGCATCTGTTCCAATAGCATTATGTGAAGCCATAAAATCAGGAAAGATCAAAACTCCTTCAAAAGCTATTCTTTGCGCATTTGGTGCAGGTATGGCGTGGGGCTCTGCCGTTGTTCGGCTTAGAGAAGGTTTAAAATAAAGTAAGAATTAAAGAGGAATTTTTAAGGATGGGAAAAATCGCATTTATATTCCCCGGTCAGGGCGCACAGACGACAGGCATGGGGCTGGATTTGTTTGAAAATTTTGATTCTGCAAAAAAGGTGTTTAAAAAAGCAGATGAAGTTCTGAAAAAAAACGTTTCAAAAATATGCTTTGAAGGACCAGATGAAGTTTTAAAACAGACCGTAAACACACAGAGCTGCCTTCTTTCTGTTTCGATTGCAGCGCTTGAGGCATTATACGAAGCATCAAACGGCAAAATCAAACCTGATTATGCTCTCGGGCATTCACTTGGAGAATATTCCGCAATGTACGCTGCAGGCGTTATGGATTTAGATAATATTTTGCTTGCAATCCAAAAAAGAGCAGATTTAATGCAGGAAGCATGTGAAACCTCAAAGCCGGGCGCTATGAGTGCTGTTTTAGGTTTAAGCGAAGATAAGATTAAAGAATGCCTCAAAAAAGCGTCCGAAAAAGGTCTTGTTTCAATTGCAAACTATAATGAACCAAACCAGATTGTTATCACAGGTGAGGCAGACGCTGTAAATTTTGCAAACGAATTAATCAAGGAAGCAGGCGCAAAAAGAGTTGTACCCCTTGCCGTTTCAGGCGGTTTCCATTCAAAATTAATGCAGAGTGCAAGCGATAAATTCAAAGATTTTGTACCTACACTCAAATTAAACAATGCCAAAATTCCGGTTGTAACAAATGTTGATGCAGAACTTACAACAAATGCAGATGACTTCAGGACAAAAATGCCGGAGCAGATAAGTTCATCAGTCTATTGGACACAATCAATTAAAAAGCTTCTGGAGCTTGGCGTTGATACATTTATCGAACTTGGCAACGGCAAAGTTTTAGCAGGATTAAACAGAAAAATATGTCCTGCAGATGTTAAAACATATAATGTATTTGACAGCGAATCGCTTCGTGCAACAGTTGAAGCACTAAGCACCGTGAATGTATAAGGAGAACTTAAAATGACAGATAATAACACAGCTAAAGTAGCGTTGGTTACAGGCGGTTCAAGAGGAATAGGAAAAGCCTGTGCACTTGAATTTGCAAAAGCCGGTTACGATGTTGTTATAAACTACGCAGGAAATGATGAGGCTGCAAATAAAACAGTAAGCGAAATTAAAGATTTAGGTCAAAATGCTACAGCAAAGAAATTTGACGTTTCGAATAAAGAAGCGGCGGAAGCTGCAATAGCTGAAATTGTTGCAGAATTCGGCAGAATTGATGTACTTGTAAACAATGCGGGCATAACAAGAGACAATCTTTTTATGAGAATGAAGGATGAAGAATGGCTTGCTGTTATAAATACAAACCTTAATTCAGCATATTTTGTAACGCATCCTGTTTCAAAGATTATGATTAAACAAAGAAGCGGAGCTATTGTAAATATGGCTTCTGTTTCAGGCATATACGGAAATGCCGGTCAGGCAAACTATTCTGCAGCAAAAGCCGGCATGGTGGGCTTCACTAAAGCCCTTGCAAAAGAACTTGCATCAAGAAACATAAGAGTAAACGCTGTAGCACCAGGATTCATCCAAACAGATATGACAAAAGATTTGCCTGTTGACAAAATAGTTGAAAGGATACCTTTAAAAACCCTGGGTCAGCCTGAAGACATCGCAAAAACAGTTAAATTCCTGGCTTGCGATGCAACATACATTACAGGGCAGGTAATAGGTGTAGACGGCGGTCTTGTAATATAGTATAAGATATATCAAAAAAGGACGGTTGCGCCTTTGCGGTTATCCGAAACACCGGTTTTACAAGGAAATTCAAAATGACACTTCAAAATAAAAATTTTAAAGTTTTAACTATGGCTCTTATTTTGAGCCATAGTATTTTTAGCACAAATCCCGCATTTTGCGATTTTTCTTTAGATGATTTTAAAGATTTCACACCAAATTCCGGTCTTTCATCACCGTTTTCATCAAGCTTTACCGGACAAATTCCGCTAAAGAAAAAAGATTTACCCCCCGAAGAAAAAGAAATAATGCGCCTTGCAAAAGAAGAACTTGCGCAGAAAAAAATTGCATATTCAAGCGAAGAATTTGTAAAACAGATTAAAAAGGGCAAGATTGAAAATGTAAAATTAATGATGAAAGCCGGCATGAGCCCTAATACTGATTATTTTGGCGAATATGCACTATATTATGCCGTAAGAAACAATAAAACAGATATAGCCCTCTTGCTTTTAGAAAAAGGTGCTGCGCCAAATACGGGTTTTGACTCGCCTCTATTTTGGGCTGTAAAAAACAATAACTACGAACTTTCAAAAGCCTTAATTGATGCAGGAGCAAAGGTTGATTATACGGAACTTGTCTCTTCAAAAAGCATTTTATATACTGCATTAAAGAAAAAACATATTGAAATTGCAAAGCTCTTACTTAAAAGCGGAGCAAAGATGGATATAAGTTCTGCAGCCCTCATAAAGCAGAAAAATTTATTTGGAGCGCTTGATATAGAAAGATTTTAATCTCGGTTTGTCTTAAAACATAAAATTTTTACCCTTATTATTTAATATATTCAGGGTGTTATATTTAAAACTGTTTTAAGAATCTTTCATCATTATTGAAGAAAAGACGTATATCATCAATTGAATATTTAAGCATGGTAAGCCTTTCAACCCCCATACCAAAGGCAAAGCCTGAATATACATTAGGATCTATTCCAACACCCCTTAAAACATTGGGATCTACCATTCCGCACCCTAAAATTTCAAGCCAGCCTGTGCCGGAACATGTTGAACATCCTTTTCCTTCGCACATAATGCATTGCACATCCACCTCTGCAGAAGGTTCCGTAAAAGGGAAAAAGCTGTTTCTAAACCTTGTTGGACGGGTAGAACCAAAATAAAGCCTTATAAATTCATTCAAAGTACCCTTCAGGTCGGTAAATCTTATATTTTTATCCACACAAAGCCCTTCAATCTGGTGGAAGAGATTATTTTTTCTGGCACTCACGGATTCATTTCTGTAAACTCTGCCTGGTGAAATAATCTTTAC
This sequence comes from Candidatus Gastranaerophilales bacterium, assembly GCA_910587175.1. GTDB lineage: Bacteria > Cyanobacteriota > Vampirovibrionia > Gastranaerophilales > Gastranaerophilaceae > MGBC122484. The sequence goes on from CAJULH010000001.1 coordinate 97,510, forward strand.
AGGCGGTTTTTTATTTTCCATAGCATGAATCTGTGCACCGGATGTATGACTTCTTAATACAACATTTGGCATATCTTTAACATAATATGTATCCTGGACATCCCTTGCCGGGTGCTCTTTTGGAGTGTTTAAAAGATCAAAATTATACTTTTCAACTTCAACTTCAGGCGAGTATTTGTTTTCAATCAAAGAAAAACCAAGATGTTCAAAAATTTCAACAATTTCATTTACAGTCGCCGTAAGTGTATGGACATGACCCTTTTTGATATATGTGCCATCAAGAGTAGGGTCAATCTTTTCTGATATAAGCTTTTGATTTAATTCTTCAAAATAGAAAGTATCATTTTTTTCTTTTAACAAAGCTTCCAGTTCTTTTGAAACTTCATTTGTAAGCGAACCGATTTTAGGGCGAAGAGCAGGGTCAATATCCTTTAAGCCCTTCTTTAAATTATTGAGTTCAGACGCCCTTGATAAATACTTATTTCTAACATCTTCAAGCTCTTTTAAATTTTTAGCGCTTTCAATTTCTTTTATTGCGCTATTTTTAATCTCTAAAATCTTCTCTTCCATAAAAATTGCCTAAAACCTGTACCTTAAAGCTCTGTTATTACAGAAACAATATTACCCGAAAAAAAGACTGACATCAAGATTTTTGCTATAATGTTTTTATTAAAAACTTAAAAAGAGAGCGGATATGACTATATTGTTTTATATTTCACTATTTTTGTATACATTTACTGTTTCTGTAATTTCAAACGTTGTAGACTACGACCTTTGGGCAAGAATAGTAGTTGGAAAGACATTTTTCCAGACGGGAAAACTTTTAAATTTTGATTTTCAATCCTTTGGTCCCACGCGCCAATGGTTTGACCACGAGTGGGGCTCAAGTCTTGTGTTTTATCAAATATTAGAACATTTTGGAGACTTCGGACTCATTGTTTTTAAGGCTATAGTGCTTTTTATAGTGTTCTTCATCCTTACAAAGATAATTCTAATGAGGCGAAAACATTTGGGTGTAAAAGATTCAAACTCTATAACAGAATCGCCTTTTAATATATTATTTTTTATACTAATGATTCAGGCGGTTTTAGAGGTTGCTTTTGCAACGGTCAGATGCAATCTTTTTACATTCCTTTTCTTTGCAATTTGGCTCTATGCACTTGAAAAATCAAGACTTGAAGGAAATTTCAGGCTGCTTTGGATAATTCCAGCCACAATGTTAATCTGGGCAAATATGCACGGCGGATGTTTTGTAGGACTTGGTTTTATTTTCCTGTATGCCCTTGGCGAATTTTTGAACAAAAAAAAATTTCTGCCTTATGTTATTACGCTCTTATTTTCCCTTCTTGCAATGTTTGTAAACCCATACGGAGTTAAATATGTATATTTTTTATTCCACGCAATAACACTAAAACGTACAAATATCACGGAATGGCAGCCATTATTTGATAAAATTTATGTCTTGAAATTCTTTAAATACAAATTTTGGGCTGTTGCTGTTGCAATTATTTCAGGATGGTATCTTTTCAAAAAATACAAATGCACATACGCAAAAACCCACCTTGAAAAAATTAAGGAATTATACAATTCTTTAGATAAAACTAAAGCTCTCATTTTGATTGTCACTTTTCTGCTTAGCATAAAAACCTTGAGGCTTATACCTTTTTTTGCTTTTAGTGCAGCAGTCTTTCTTTATGATGACATTTATAAGGTTTTCAATAAAAAACTTTCAAATACAGCAAATAATATAAAAGAAATAGTTTTGTTTGTTTTTATACTGTTTTCCTTCATTTACACAATAAGAACGATACCGCTTGGAACAAGCGTCAAAGGATACCCCTTTGTTGAAACCGAATTTTTGAGAATAAACAACCTGAAAGGAAATGTTTTTGCCAATTTGCACTATGGAAGCTATCTTGCCTATAAATTATACCCGGATAATTTTATATTTATGGATGGAAGATATGAAGAAACATACAATCCTGCGCTTTTAAACAGAATGAATAATATATTTGTCGGTCCAAACTGGGAAGAAGAATTCAATAAACAGCATATAGACTATATAATACTTGAGCATGCGTACGGAACACTTTATTACAGGTTAAAACAAAGCGGGAAATGGAAACACGCTGTTACAAGCAATAATTTTGTACTTCTTATTAGAGATGATATTAAAATTAAAGATCCGAAAATCCCGGTAAACAGCTTTGATTATTATAATAAGACCAAATGGGAGACAAATATAGACTGGAAAGGTGCCTTAAATGAATAAAAAAACATTTTTCATTCTGATATTTATCTTTTACCTATGCCAAATAAACACCATTTCCTTTGCAAAAAATAAAGATATCTTTAAAAGACCTTCTCTTGATGAAAGACAGGAAAAATATATAGAAATTAAAGATGAACTTTCAATAAATGAAGAAGAACTCTATGATTTTAACAGCATAAAAAGAGACGAAGAAAGGGTATTAAGACCCATTGCACTTCAGCTTGAAGCAAATTATTTAAGGCTTGATGAATTAAACCGGATAGAATGCAGATGGTATCAAAAAACCTGTAAAAAAGAGCTTAAAAAGGATAAGGCATTTTTAGATGCAGATATAAAAGAATTAAAAAGACAAATTTGGCAAAAGAAAGAATACTACAAGATTTTATACCTTAATGCCACCACGCGCGAACAGGACATAAGATTAAGACAAATAATACATAATAAGACCAAGGGTAAAGTACAGCTGTGGTAGAAACCCTGTAAAGCCTATTTTTTTTCATACAGTTTCATTTCACGTTTGAGTTCATTGGTGCTTTTTTGAACATTGTAACCGACATAAATCAAAACAACACACATACAAACTGCAAGTACATATCTTATAATTTCCAAAACTTCCATTATTTATGTTTCTCCATATTATTTATTATTTTACCGATTTCCACTCTTCTCATAAAATACGCATTAAAAAGAAAAACGGTTAAAACAATACCAATAATCATAAAAGAAATATTTAGGATAGTATAGTTTCCGTTAAGTATCAAAGTTACAGAACCACCAGTTGAAACAAGCGCGCCATTCCATAGATGCCCCATCTCAGCTTTAAGCAATCCAATCTTTTCTTTTAAATATTCCTCTTTTTCCATATAAACCATCATACCACATTTTGTTGCATAAATAAAACACGATAAAAATATGGCACAAAAAACCTGCGCTTTAAATAATCTTGCGCAGGTTTTTTAATATCAAATTAAGCTTATTTTACAACAGTATCTACTATTACTTTAAAAGCTTCCGGCTCATTTGCAGCAAGCTCTGCAAGCATTTTTCTGTTCACCTGGATGTCAGCTTTCTTCAATAAATTCATAAATCTGGAATAGCTAATACCATATTCACGAACAGCAGCATTGATTCTGACAATCCACAATGCACGCATATTTCTTTTCACAACTCTTCTGTCGCGATAAGCATATTTCAAAGCCTTCATTACTGCCTGGTTTGCAACTTTAAAAATTCTGCTTCTGGCACCAATAAAGCCTTTTGCAAGTTTTAAAATCTTTTTATGTCTTTTTCTAAGAACGTTTCCGCGTTTAACTCTCATTTTTCACCTTCCTTATCTTGAATACTTAATGTAGGGCAGCTCTTTTGTAATTAAATCTAAATTACAAGACGGAACCTCTACCATACCTGTTAATCTGTTTTTCCTTGCAGGACTTTTGTGTGCAAGAAGGTGACCTTTGCCAGCCTGGCGTCTTAAAATTTTGCCTGAAGCGGTAACTTTATAGCGCTTGTTGGCAGATCTGTGTGTTTTCATTTTAGGCATTTCGTTTCTCCTTAAATTTCAGGCTTTTGCGGCATACCTTAAAACCGCTTCAATACCCATATTCTAAATATAAATAAATTCTAGGATAAACGAAGCAAAAAGTAAAGAGGCACATCCTAAACACACAAAATTAAAACTTCCGCCAAAAGCCAAAAACAAAAACATTAAAAAACCCCGGCAGGTTTCTACCTATCCGGGGTTTAAATTTTGAACCTAAACTAACTAAATTATATTAGTCGTTTTGGAACATAGTTCTTTGTGCAACTGTACCTAAAGGAATAGCAGCATTTTCATTAATCATGATTGAGAATACGTCCATGATTCTGTTGCCATTAGCAGCAGGTACTGCGTAGTTTGCGCTATCTGTACCAGTTTGTGGGTTTGGCTTCTTATCGCCGTTAACGTCAACCAATACTAAGCAAGGATTGGTATTTGTACAATTTGTACCAGTTAATGCTGCTGAAGCCATACCTGAACCAGCACTGGTTGGGAACTCAAATCTCATACCGTCAGCAGTATAGAAAGCTGCGTTTCCACCACCGAATTCAAGTTTTGTAGTTTCTTTAATAATGTTTAATCTTTTTGCAAGATAGTTCATCAAAGATTGGTCATCACTAACTTTTTTACCTTCAACAGTTAGGTCAGCAGGAGTGATGTTTTCCAAAGCAACGTTCATGGTAATTGCCTGGTTTAATACAGAAACTGCCTTTTTAAGACCAGTTTTGAATTCTTGTTGGTTTGTATTTACGATAACAGAAGGAATAGTCATAGCTGCAACTACACCAATGATAGCCAAAGTGATTAAAACTTCCGCTAAAGTAAAACCTAAACTCTTTCTCATTTGATTTTTACCTTTCATATCACATCTAATTACTTTTCGCACTTGGCAAATTATGTTATATATTATATTACATTTTAAATAAAAAATAAACTCCAAATAAATAAAAATACACTGATAAGTCTACAAAACAGGCTAAATATCTATAAAGTATATACTATTTACAAAACTTAAAAATTTTACAGCATCTGGTCAAAAACCCGGCTGCAAAAGCAAATGTGTCCGTTTATCCAAGCTTGTTTTTAAATGAATAATTCGCAATAAAAAGTGTAAAAAATGAGATGAAAATTATCGGAATTAAATTTAACAGACATAAATAAAAATTAATATTTTTTAATATTATCCCTTTTGAAATAACAAGAAAAAACCTCAAAGGATTAATGATAGTAAGGTTTTGCAGATATGCAGGAGTTATATTTTCAACAGGTGCACTATAACCCGAAAGTATCATAGCAGGAAACATAAAAACAAATACACCAAGCATGGCTTGCTGCTGGGTCTTTGTAAGGGAAGATACAAATAGCCCGATACCCACAACAGATACCAAAAAACAGACAAGTGCAAACAAATAAAGAAAAATATTCCCTTCCATTGGCAAGCCAAACACAAACTTTGCCGCAATAAGAATAATAATGCCGTCCACTACACCAAAAAATAAAGGAACAATGAGCTTTCCAAGCAAGATCTCATATGGTTTCAGAGGAGATACCAAAAGCTCATCAAATGTGCCGGATTCCTTTTCGCGTGCCAAAGAAAGAGCTGATAACAGCACAACCATAGACATTGAAAGAATCCCCACAAGCGAAGATATTATAAACCAATGGTAATAAAGATTCGGGTTATACCAATTTCTTGTCTTAATTAAAATCTGACCATGCCCCGGGTTCATTGAATCAGGCATTGCAGATAACACTCCCGGATGCGAGCGGGCAAATGAAGCATCAAAATCCTGCACAATTTGCCCGATATAAGCACCTATTATCTGGCTGCCATTTGTGTGTCTGCCATCTAAAATAACCTCAACTTCAGGATTTTTAGATGAAAGATATTTCTTTGTAAAATCATTTTTTATATACAGTACGCCGCGCACAGCTTCTGTATCCAAAGCGTTTTTCATTTCCTTTTTGCTTTTTACATAAATAACCTTTTTAAAATATTTTGAAGATGACACTCTGTTTAAAAATTCCCTTGTAACGGGTGTTAAATCATCACAAAGAACAGCAACGGAAATATTTTGAATATCAAGAGTTGCAGCATGAGAAAATAAAAAAAGCTGCACAATCGGAGGAATAAAAAGCAAAGAGCGGCTTTTAGGGTCACGCCAGACAGAGTAAAACTCTTTTATAATAAGTGCAAAAAGTCTTGCAAAACGTTTTTGAAAAGCCTTGAATATCTCTGCCACCTTATGCTGCCTCCAGCCTGTTTGGCGTAATTTTATACACTAAAATAAACATTAAAAGTGCAAAAATTCCTAAAAAAACAGAATCGCGAATAATTACAGGAAGAATTGTACCCGATAAAAACAGGCTTGAAATAGAAGAAACGTAATATCTTGCAGGAATAAAAATCGTTAAAATTCTTAAAAAAAGAGGCATAGAATTTATTTCATAAATAAGTCCCGATAGCATCATGGAAGGCATAAAACCTACAACGCCTGCAATTTGGCTTGCAATAAACTGGTCTTTTGATATTGTGGATACAAAAAACCCAAAACCAAGCGCCCCAAGCATAAAAAAAGCTGAAACTGCCATAAATGCAAAAAAGGAGCCGTAAAAAGGTACTCTGAAAACAAAAATAATTAAAACAAGACAAAAAAGAATTGATGCCATTGAAAGCAAAAAATAAGATATATACTTTGCGAAAAGAAACTCACCTTTGGTTGCCTTTGTGGTTAATATAGCTTCCATTGTGCCTCTTTCCCATTCTCTTGCAATGACAAGAGCCGTAAGCACAGTGCCTATCATTGTCATAATAATTGCAAGAGACCCCGGAAGTATAAAATACGTACTTTTTAGGGCAGGATTGTACCAAAACCTTTCAATAACCTGTATACCGGAGCCACCCCGGATACTTTTGGGTGATTTTTGTATGTTTATTGCGCCATATACACCAAGTGCCCCTTGTATATAAGATGATACAAATTTCGCGGTATTTGGCTCCGAGCCATCTGTTATCACCTGTATTTCAGGATAAGTATACACTCTTGATGCCGCGTTTTGCCCGGTTGGTTTTTTGGTTTTGCTTTTTAATTTTTTAGTAAAATCATTCGGAATGATGGCAAACCCGCGAATTTTCCCTGCAAGCATGGCATATTCCGCCTCTTTTCTTGAATTAAAGACTTTAACATCCAAAAATCTTGAATGCCTGATAGTATCAAGTATTTCAATAGTTTCAGGGGTTTTATCCCCGATGATTATGCCTATTTTTACAGTGTTTGTGTCAAAATTTATACCAAAACCAAAAAGAAACAGAAGTATGACAGGCAGAATAAAAGCTATGAGAATGCTTGAAGGATCCCTTACAATTTGAAACATCTCTTTTTTAACAAGGGCTGAAACTATGCGCCAATTCATTTTGAATCCTCCATGCCTGAAGCCGAAGCTTCTGGTGCTGTCATTGCATCTTTATCTGCATTTGTATTCCCTTCCCTCAAAATAAGCTCTATAAAAGCATCCTCCATTGTCGGATTCGGATTTTTATCCGTTTTTACCATATCTTTAAGCCCAAGCGGAGTGGATGTCACAAGAGATTTGCCCTTATATATCAAACTTATTCTGCTGCAAAACTGGGCTTCATCCATAAAATGCGTTGTCACAAGGACTGTTGTGCCGCTTTTTGAAAGAGCATTTATCTGCCCCCAGAATTCCCGCCTGGATAAAGGATCAACACCTGATGTAGGTTCGTCCAAAAATAAAACCGGGGGCTTATGTACAATCGCACATGAAAGGGCAAGCCGCTGCTTATAGCCAAGAGGAAGCGTGTCTGCATCAAAGTTTTCATATTTTTTTAAATCAAAAAAATTAAGCAGGGTTTCAATACGTTTATTCTTTTCAAACCCAAAAAGTCCGTATACTCCGGCAAAAAAGTTTAAATTTTGTCTGACACTTAAATTTCCAAACAGGGAAAACTTTTGTGCCATATAACCAAGATAACTCCTTGCAAGTGTAGGGTTTTCATTCATTTTAACACCCATAATTGAAGACAAGCCGGATGTAGGACGAATAAGCCCGCAAAGCATTTTAAATGTGGTAGATTTACCTGCGCCATTTGGTCCTAAAAGTCCGAATATTTCCCCCTTTTTAATTTTAAAACTTATATTATCAGCCGCTACAAACGGCTTTTCTTTTGTGCCGTAAATTTTCGTAAGTCCGTCAGCACAGATAGTAATACCGTTTTCGGGTGTTTCTACATAAGCTTCCTGTTTTATAAAATTTCTTAAAGAAATACTCACGCTGCCTGTATTTGTTTTATTTTCTTTAATTTTACCGACAACAAATTCTTCAAACCCGCCGCCGGATAAAATTTCAGAGCTTTTCGGGCTGCCGTCATAAATTTTTTTACCATCTGAAAATAAAAACACCCGCTCAAACTTTTCTGCTTCATCAAGATAAGATGTTGACCAAATGACTGCAATATTATTCTCTTTCACAAGTTTTTCAACTATTTTCATAAGTTCACGACGCGAGAGAGGGTCAACACCAACGGAGGGTTCATCCAAAAGCAGAAGCTTCGGGTTTGACACAAGCGTACAGCAAAGACCAAGCTTTTGTTTCATGCCTCCTGAAAGTTTTCCTGCAAGTCTGTCTTTAAAATCAGACAGCCCGGCAAATTCAAGCAGCAATGGAATTTTTGCTTTATCGCCATCATTTAGTGCAACATAAAGATTTAAATTTTCTATAACCGATAAATCCTCATAAAGACCGAATTTCTGCGGCATATATCCTATTATGCTTTTAACTTCATTCATATTTTGAAGCGGTGAAAACCCGTCAATTAATACTCTTCCGCTATTTGGAATCAAAAGCCCTGATAGCATTCTTAAAAACGTTGTCTTTCCTGCCCCGTCTGGCCCCACAAGAGAAGTCAGCTCGCCTTTTTTAAGAGAAAGTGAAATATTGCATAATGCAGGAACATCAGCATCTTTAAAGGTTTTATAAAGATTTGAAACCTCTACAATTAAAGAATCAGAAACATCGCTTTTATTATTCAATACCTGCTGCATCCAAATCCTCTGTCTTGCCGCGGGCAACACTGTTTTCAAGCGGTATCCTGATATTCACAGGCATGCCCTGCCTTAAATACAAATTTAAATCTTTATCTTCGTCATCAATAATCACGCGCAGCCTGTAGACCAAATCCGTCCTTAGGGATACCGTTTCAACGGTTTTCGGGGTAAATTCCGCAACCGGCGATATAAACCCTATATGTGCGCTAAATTCTTTATTTGGCATAGAATCATTTGATATATATGCTCTTTGACCGGGTTTTATCTTCCCTAAATCTTCCTCCGGAATATATGCGCGTGCCCAAAGAGGCTTAAACAAAGAAAGGCTGTAAACCGGCATACCTGAAGATATTATACTTCCCGGCTCAATTATCCTTGTCAAAATAATGCCATCGTTTGGAGCCTTTAAAACTGTATCATTAAGGTTTATTCTGGCATTTTCAAGCTGCGCCTTTGCAAGGTCGTACTCGGCAGCACCTTTGTTTTTATTTGTCAAAAGGTTTTTGCACTCCTGCTTTGATACGGTGCCATCCCTGCATAGTGCCAGGTTTCTTCTGTACATATCAAAAGAATTTATTTTTATGGCATATGTATCTGCAACCTTTGCCCTTGCTTCATTTAAGGAAGCTTTAAACGTATCTTCATCCAATTTTGCAAGAATCTCTCCTTTTTTTACATAGTCCCCTTCTTCAAAATAAACATTTTTTAGTCTGCCGGAAACCCTGAATGATAAATCCACCTGGCGGATTTCAATATTCCCGAAAAGCTTAAGTTCATTTTTTATAGGTTTTTTAAAATTTAAGTAAAAAAGGACTCCGCTTATAATAAGCAAAATTGCTGATACAAAAATAACAATTTTGTTCTTTTTACTTTTTGCCGCAGTTGGTTCTTTTGATGTCATAAACACCCTCCGGCCGCCTTAAAAAGAGAGATTAAATCTGCAAATTTCTGTACCTTGGAATTTAAAACTTTTGATTTTTCATATAAAAAATTGTTATCGCTGTCTAAAAAATCTATCTTATTTGAAACGCCGGCACTATAAGAATTTGAAACCCTTATAAAATTATCTTCTTCAAAATAAAGGGTTTTCAGATTTGAATTATAACTGTCAATATCGGTTTTTAGATAATAAAGAGCATCATTTATCTCCTTAAGGGCAGCTAAATCTGCATCCAGATATTCAAAAAGCAATCTTTCATATGCAAGCTTTTTTGCCTTTAAATTAAAAATTCTTTTACCGCCTGAAAATATATTCTGGGTGGCTCCTGCAAGCAGGTTTGCAACAGCGCCGTCCCATCTGAAATTTGGTGTCAGGGTTGAAAACATCAATACCCCAAAAACATTTACATTTGGCAAAAATTCTTTTCTTGCAAGGGTTATATCAATCTTTGCCTTTTTTAGGGCAGCCTCTTTTTTTAAAATATCCGGTCTTTGAATTGTGACATCCGAACTTACGCAATCCGGAATTACGCCTGAAAATTCAACATTTTGAATATCTGAAAATACAAAATTTTCAGCTTCATCCGAACCTTTTCCAAGCAAATATGCGAGGTTTGATAAAAATTCTTCCTTCTGTTTTTTATATCCGTTTAAAACTACAAGTTCGTATTCTGCTTCTTTTTTTGCATTGTTTAAATTCCTTGCCCCCAAAACCCCTGCATCATAGCTTTTTTGTATGCGGCGAAGCCTTTCTTTTTTATTATTTATAACCTTTTGTTGAATATCAATCTGGGAATTTAGATTTGAAATATTAAAATATATACCCGCAACTTCTGATGCTAAAGCAATGGCAGCACCCTTTTCTTCATATATTGCAGAATTTATATCCTGATAAGCCATATCGATTTTATTTTTTCTTTTACCAAATAAGTCTATCTCCCAGTTTGCAATAAAAGGAAGCGCAAAAGCATTGTCCCTAAAGCCCTGGAAAGGAAATGCAACCCTTGGAATCTTAAGCCCGAGATAATTTGCTCCGACACTAAAACTTGGAAACTGTTTTGAAATTTCAATATTTTTTGTCTGCCGAAGCTCGCATATTTTTGTCCTCAAAACCTTAAGATTATAATTATTTGAAAGGGCACATACAATATAATCTATTAAAATTTCATCATTAAATTTTTTCCACCACTCTAAATTTACATATTCAAGCCTTGATTTTGCTTCTGTGATATGTTCCGTTTTTGCAGATACAAAAGGACAAAAAGTGAAAAAGAAAAGAAAAGAAATTATTAAACATCTAAATACCGGGGTAAATATCTTCAATATTTTCTATCCTTCCTTATAATCTACAAAAGAATAATATATGTTATTATTAAAAATAGTCATTAGCAGACAAGATAATGACCGGGTATCTGACAGCAAAAAGGAGGAATTTACAAAATATGAATAATTTCGAATTCAAAGCACCAACAAAGGTTATATTTGGCAGAAACACCATACAAAAAGTAAAAGATGAAATACCAAAAGATAAAAAAATCCTTATGACATATGGCGGCGGCTCCATCAGAAAAAACGGCGTATACAAAAAGGTTATGGAAGCATTATCTGAACACACCGTAATGGAATTTGGCGGAATTGAGCCAAACCCCAAATATGAAACCCTTATGAAGGCTGTTGAAATCGTGAAAAATGAAAATATAGATTTTCTTTTATCCGTTGGCGGCGGTTCAACCCTTGACGGTACAAAATTTATAGCAGCTGCAGCAAAATTTGAAGGCGACCCTTGGACAATCCTTTCCAAAGAAGCTGAAATTAAAGACGCACTTCCTCTTGGGGATATCATAACCCTTCCTGCAACAGGATCAGAGATGAATAACGGTGCTGTAATATCAAAACTTGCAACAAATGAAAAATTGCCTTTCCATTCAAACCATGTGTACCCGAAATTTTCAATAATTGACCCGGAAACCACATATTCACTTCCTGAAAAACAAACAGTGAACGGCATTATAGACACATTTGTACACACAATGGAACAGTATGCAACATATGATGTCAATACTCCGCTTCAGGACCAGTGGATGCTGGGGCTTATAAAGACACTTATGGAAGAATCCAAAAAAGTGCTTCAAAACCCGACAAATTATGATGCCAGAGCGAATATCTTCTGGTGCGCCACCTGCGGTCTGAATTACTGGATGTCTTTAGGCTGCGTGCAGGATTGGTCTACGCATATGATAGGACACGAACTTACTGCATTTTACGGACTGGACCACGGAGAATCACTTGCAATAGTACTTCCGAGGGTTTGGAAGAACAGAAAAAATGATAAAATGCAAAAACTTGCAAAGATGGCAATAGAAGTGTTTGGAGCAAATGAATTTCTGCCAAAAAATATCCTTGCAGATATTACAATTGATAAAACCAAAAAATTCTTTAAATCTTTGGGGCGCAGAATTAAACTTTCAGACTACGGCATAGACAAAGCCGAGGCTGCAAAGAAAATCTCCGAAAGATTTAAGGAAAGAAATGTGGTCTTAGGGGAAAAATGCAACATTACCCCTGAAGATGTTTATGATATTTTGATGCACTGTTGAGCATTTGCAGCTTCAAATTAGCTGTTTTATCCTTTCGGCGCTGCTAATTGGCAAACATCTAAAATGAACATTGAAAATTAAATAAAGGGTAAAGGATACCTTTTCTGATGAGCAACCAACTGCTACCTTAATTTTGACTTTCGGGTTGGTTCCCGATTAGAAAGGAGGTCGGATATGCACGAATTCAATCTGGATTTATTTTTAATCTTTATGATTTTGTATATATTAAAAAACGGCTCCAATCCAAAAGGATAAGAGCCGCTTTTTGACTTTCTCAAAGGTATCCGGCAGCTTGACAAACTGCCACCCTTGTATTTATATTATAACCTACTTTCATTCTTTTTCAAGTATACAATATCATATCAGCACATAATACAAAGGAGAACATATGAAAAAACTATTCACAATATTTGCGATTGCCGCACTGTTTTTTGCAACACAAGGAGCTTTTGCGCGTCACCACGCAAGATATTTTGACACAGAACAACACCACGATATTTACCACCAGACGCTGGAACAAAACGGCGGCTACAAAGGCGCCCAGACACAAGCTGCAGGCGGTCTTGCAAAGCAGATGCGCGGAGGATTCATCGGGGATGATAACCCGTCATTTACAAGCGTTATGAACGCAAAAAAGATGGGGGATGACTCATATGTTACACTAAAAGGTAAAATTGTTTCAAAAATAGGTAAAGAAAAATACCTTTTTAAAGACAATACCGGCACAATTGAAATAGAAATTGATGATGATAACTGGAACGGTGTACAGGCAGGCTCAAAAGATACGGTTATTATAAGAGGAGAACTTGATAAGGACTGGAATTCTGTTTCCATTGATGTTGAAACAATAGAACTTGCAAAATAAATAAATAATAAGCATAGCTAAGTGCAGCCATATGACTGCACTTACTGTTTGCTAATTTAAAGCTAATTTAAATCCGTAAAATTTGCATGATTAAAAGCTGATTTAAAGCTTTTATGCGTCATCTTTATTGTTCCGTATTTACCGCTTGGCTCCGTAAGATAAACATATTCATCATCGGCATTAATTGCACTGTAAGAGTGATCTGTCATTATCTTAACACTATTGCCGTATTCATCTTCCGCTTCAATTTTTGAAAGCTCCTTGCCCTTGCCGCCTACGGTGCCGCAGCCTACGGTACATATAAAATTCGGATCTTTTATATTTTCTATAAGTTCATCATTTACAATAAACGGTTTTGCAGCAATTTCACCAAGGGTGCCGCTCCAAAATGAAGGACCGCCTTTCCCTAAAAACATCTCGTATGCATATGCAGCCCTTCCGCCGTTTTCTATAGTATTCACAGATTCTCTGCCAATTTCATCAGGGTGTTCTTTAAAATATTTTTCTGCAGCAATTTCTATCGCACGTACGTCAATATCTCCTGTGCTGTATTTGCCCTTCTTTTCTTTTAATTCATCAGCAGATACATTATATGTCAAATTAAGCCCTTTAAATGTCACATCAATGGAGCCATCATCATTTACCTTGAGACTGTCATTTAAAATCTTTGCACCCTTTGGCGTAGCCGCTATTGAATTTATGGAAGCAAGCAGCCAGCAATCACCAATATTGCCCTGCTTGAAACTTTCATCAACTTTACCGTTTGCTTCATTTTCAAGCTCGTATCCTCTTGAGCGTCTAAAAATTGATGCATTTACTATTTTATCAATCTCACTGCTATCCATTGAAGAAAATTTTCTGCCTTTTTCTTTTCCCAGGGCATTATCTAATTCTTCGTATAAATCGTCAATATTAACATCTGAACTATTTTCCACGCTTTGCAGCTGACATTTTACAAGATATTCTGCAAGATTAAGTTTTTGTTCTTTATTTAGCGTGCCCTCTTTAAAAAGTGCACTTACAAGACTTTCCCCGTCCAATTCTTCATACACATACAATACAGAATCAATGTTTGAAGCATTAACGTTATTTATTATTTTGTCATATAAATTATCAGGGGTGCCGTCAAATATACCGTATTTCTTTGCATTAATGGCGTCGTACAACGTTTCCGTAAACCTGTCGACATCCTCTATATCTATATTGCCGTCTGCCCCGGGAGTTATATCAACTATCGCATCTTCACCGGTGTTGCTCTTTGGTGCTTCAGCATCCTTTGAAGCAGAGGTTTTGACAGGTATTATGGATTTAATATTTAACTGCACACTATTAGAACTTACATCAGAACCATTAATCTTCATTATTTGCCTAAAACTTCCTTTTAAAGCCTGTATATGTATCTTTTCGGCATTTTAAAAAAATTCTGAAGCAGTTTTAAAAAATAATTTACAATAGTTAGCAAATTTTAATACTCATTTTCCAAATATTTAAAAAGAGAGTAAAAGCCCGGGTATAAGGTTTCAACCGAAACATCCTCATCCACCTCTACGGTAATAACAGGAATATCCCGCTCAACCCCTGCGTATGTACCAAAACTCCCCGGTGTCGGGTATCCTATATCTTTTTGAACAGGATAGCCTGTAATTTCAGAAATTTTTTCGGCCAGTTTTAAAGCAACACCGTCTTTATCCCCGTCGTAATTTATAATTTTATACGGCGCATGGAGAGTTATCACGGCATCAAAAGAAATATCATTCATCAAAGAAACAATAAACCTGGTTTCTTCTTCGCTTCCGGGCGCCGTACCGCCAAAATAATCCTTTGGATTTTCCCCTGCGCTAGATGCATCTTCACCCCAGTTTTTAGTTGGAAAATTTCTGTTCAAATCAACACCGTTAAAGTTTGTGCGGGTTTTTGCAGGGTTTAGCCTTGGTATATAAAATACATTATTCTTTTGGCAGCCCGTTTTTCTTTGTTTTTTAGGATTAAAAGATAAAGCTTTTTGCACAAAACAATCGTCAACAGGCTCATAAGAACTATTGACACCATCATTTAAAGACATTCCCGTCTCATTTAAATATCTGTTGATTAAATATTCTCCCTGCTCTTCATCCCCATGGAAAACCCCTATAACAAGGATATTTTTTGCCGCCGCCGGATTTGCAGCGGTTCTTTTTATTAAATCAATCTGCATATTAAAAAACCTTAAACTTTCTTTTATAAACTCTGTGCTTCATATATAACAAGACCCTGAAAATATTTTCAGGGTGCTTTGTTAATTTAATTTTTTATATAAATACCGGCATTAATTAATGCGTTGAAACATATATCCAATGCCTCTTGCAGTCAAAATAAGCTCAGGGTTTGCGGGGTCTGCTTCAAGCTTTGAACGCAGCCTTGAGATATGAACATCCACAACCCTTGTATCAATCCTATGATCCGGCGGATATGCCCACACATGCTGCAATATCTCATTTCTTGAATATGCCTGACCGGAATTATTAACCAACAATTCAAGTAAGCTGAATTCCATGCCAGTAAGTCTTATTCTTTCATTCTTTCTGTACACCTGACGTCTTGCAGTATCAATCTTTATGCTGCCGGTTGTAATAACATTTTTTGCAGCCTTTCCAGAAGGTGCAGAAATTTCTTTTGTGGTTGTACGTCTTAAAACTGCTTTAACCCTTGCTTCAAGCTCTTTCGGGCTGAATGGCTTAATAACATAATCATCGGCACCAAGCTCAAGACCCGTAATCCTTTCTGATACATCACCAAGAGCTGTTAATATAATGATAGGAACATCAGATGTTCTTCTTATTTCTCTTGTTACCCCGTAACCGTCCATTTTAGGCATCATGACATCTAAAATAACTAAATCAGGTACAGTTTTATTGTATACATCTACTGCTTCTTCACCATCTTCCGCTGTTACAACATCATAGCCTACCATTTTAAGACGGGTTTCTAAAATTCTTCTGATACTGGCTTCATCATCAGCAACCAAAATCTTTTGTTTCACTTCACCCGTTTCATTGTTTAAGTCGTCAGTCATTTCCTTAAAAAATCCTATCTTCCTTATCTTATTCTAAATTCTATTAAAAAATATTTATTTTTATAAACTAATATTAACACATATTAAGTTTTTTTGAAAACAAAATTTAATGTTTATAAATAAATCTTAAGAGAAAATGAAGCCAAAATCAATAGTACATTTGAAATATTTTTTAAAAGAAACACGCCTGCATCAGATACAAAAAACCCGGGCAAAAATAAAGCCAAGTCTTTAAAGACCTGGCAATAAGGTTATAAGTTTACTGATTAGGAGTTAAACCTTGATTTATGCTAATTTAATAGCATCATTTTTGATGTTGGAATCTATCGCTTGTGACAGACTTTCAAGTTCAGCCTCGGCTGCTTTCAATTGCGTTTCAACCCTGTCTTTTTCTGCCTGAAGCTGTTTTTCCTCTTCATTTATTTGAGCTGAAATTTCTTTTGTATATTCCTGTAATTCCTGTTTATAAATTTCATTAAATAAAAGATATGCCTGGTCTGTATTTGCATATTGCGGGTTAACTGATGTTGAAGCAAGGTTGTATTGTCCGCCCGTTGTACCTTGCAGGGTTTGCATCTGCTGTAAATATGCATCTGTTTTAATTTGTGCTGACTGATATGCAACCTGTGAAGAATCAGCCATGAAATTCATTTGTGTACCAAATAAGGAAGAAGGACAAGTAGCAGCTTCAGAATAGGTAATGACACCATCTGCAACGTTATTTGCATAACTTTGCAAATCCATTATTCTTTGGGAGATTTGTACTGATTTCATTTCAAAGTCACTTATCCTTTGTTTAAGTGCCATTTTTCTTAGTGACAACATTACCCAAGACATTTTCTGCCTCCTAACCTAGTAAACTTCCTTCATTTTGCCTAAACCTAAATTTAGTTCTTTGGCTTTTCTTTTCCTAACCTAAATTTTAAATTTAAACTAACCTTACACTATAATAAAGTTTTTCTTCATTTAAAAATTGCCTTTTTAATGTTAATACTCTTTACATTTTGTTACAAAAGGGGAAAATCCGTTCATAGATTAAAAAACGGCGAGCTTTCTTGCATATTTTTGAATACCGTTGGCATAAAGGAATTAGAAATGTTTAGCGAATGCATAAAGCGAGTGCGTTTGAGACATCGTGCCCTTAGCTTGGCCACGATGTTGAGTTCACGAGCACCAAATCATATAAATAGGATGAGCTTAATAGCTCTATGAGTGTTGCAAGCCGGTGTGAGAAAAGATACAAGAAAGCAAAATACGATACAAATACCAAAAGAGTAAATTTGCGCCTTAAAACTTAATACTTCACACCCACCCTGTCTTTATGTGCAAAGGTTTCAATATCATCATTAAGCTTCAGCAAAGAAATCTCGCAGCCGTATTTTTTCCTGATTGCAAGAGATATTAAATAATCACAAAGCTCCGGATTTTTTGGCAAAAGAGGTCCATGAAGATACGTTCCGAACACATTTTTATACCTTGCCCCTTCGCTCTTATCCTTACCATTGTTACCATTCCCGATTTTCACCTTCATAAAAGGCTCTGCACCGGAATTTAAATATGTAAGCCCGGAATGGTTTTCAAAACCAACAATAGTCTTTCTTTTTAAAAACTTTGCCTGTGCTGTAACATTCCCTATAAATCTTGTTTTCCCGGCTTCCGTATAAACATCCAAAAGCCCGATGCCGCTTAGCTTATCTCCTTCATATGGCTGGTAATAATGCCCCAAAAGCTGATATCCGCCGCATATTCCAAGAAAAACAGATTCATTGTCAACAGCTGCTTTAAATATTGCATCTTTATTTTTTTGAAGCTCCATAGCTGCTGCAATCTGCTGCTGGTCTTGCCCTCCGCCTATAAAATAAATATCATGCTTTTTATAATTCACCCTCTCGCCCGCATGAACTTCTGAAACTTCCACCTCAATATCACGCCACAAAAGCCTGTTTTTCAGAGCCAAAACATTCCCCATATCCCCGTATATATTTAATAAATCCGGGTACAGATGACATATTGAAATTTTTATTTCAGAATTTTCCAAATTAATAAATCCTTATATTTTTTAAAGTTAAAACGGTTAGCAAAAAGTTTAAAAATTATTTCAGGGCGGCAACTGCAGCTGTAACTCTTTCAACCGCCTCATCCGGAGCAATTTTTAAAACTTCGGCGTCCTTTCTTGCTTTAAATTCCACAAGCCCCTCAGAGATTGTCTTACCGACAGTTATCCTGTACGGATAACCGATTAAATCAGCATCCTTAAATTTTACACCCGCTCTGTCTGACCTGTCGTCTAAAACTACCTCAACACCTGCATTTAAAAGCTTTTGATAAATTTCTTCAGCAAGTTTCATCTGAGCTTCTTCATTAGTATTCACAGGCACCACGACTGCATGATAAGGCGCAATTTCAAGCGGCCAGATAATTCCGTAATCATCATGGTATCTTTCAACAGCGGCAGCGGCAGTTCTTGTCACCCCGATACCGTAACATCCCATAATATACGGATGAGTTTTGCCGTTTTCATCAGTATACAGGGCATTCATGGGCTTTGAATATTTTGTACCAAGCTGGAATATATTCCCCACTTCGATTCCCTTGGTAACCTTCAGACTATCGCCGCAATCCACACACTTTTCACCCTCTTTTACCAGTGAAATATCGACAAATTCAGGTTTTCCTCCTTTGATATCATTTTCAGTAATATCTGAGAGATTATACCCGCCAATGTGCTTATGAGGCTCATTTGCGCCTATAACAAAATTTTTCATACCCTTTGCGGAATTATCAAACAACACCTGAACATTTTTATCCGCAGCACCCAAAAAGCTTATATATCCAGGCTCTGTGTCAAGATATTCATTAACCTCGGTATCCAGAGCAGGGCGGATTTCAAGAGCACCGACAGCATTCATCAATTTTGTTTCTTCAACCTCTTTATCCCCGCGAATCATAACCAAAACAGGTCTGTCCGGCACCGGATTACCCTTGGCATCATCAGCAAAAGAGGCAACATACAAAACTGCTTTTAGAATGCAATTTTTATTTATATTAAAAAACCTTGACAATTCTTCAATGGTCTTAACATTTGGCGTATCAACGGTTTCGAGCTTATCAAAGCCGCCATCTGTTTCCTCATCATTTAATTTTGAAACAGCATGGTTTGAATTTGCACTGTAGCCGCACTTTTCACAGTAAAATACGTCATTTTCACCAACGCTTGTATCCACTAAAACCATAAACTCATGACTTACAGAACCCCCTATAGCGCCTGAATCAGATTGCACCATCTTTGTTTCAAGCCCGCATCTTTTGAAAATTTTAGTATAAGCCTGCGCCATATTTTCATATTCTTCATCAAGGCTCTCCTGGGAAGTATGAAAGCTGTATGCATCCTTCATTATGAATTCTCTGCCTCTTAAAAGTCCAAATCTGGGGCGGATTTCATCCCTGAATTTCAGCTGGATATGATATAAATTTACAGGAAGCTGCTTATAAGAACCAAAAATGCCATCCACAACCGAGGTTATCACCTCTTCATGGGTTGGAGCAAGACACATTTCATTGTCGTGGCGGTCTTTCATCCTCATTAATTCTTTACCGTAAACCTGCCACCTGCCTGATTTTTGCCATAATTCGGCAGGCTGCACAAACGGCATTAAAAGCTCCTGTGCCCCGGCGGCATTCATTTCCTGCCTTACAATATTTGAAACTTTAGTTAAAACCCGCTGCATCAAAGGAAGATAGCTATATACGCCATTTGCAAGTTTTTTAATATATCCGGCCCTTACAAGCAGCTTATGGCTCATAGCCTCTGCATCATTTGGAAACTCCCTCAGCGTCTGCACAAAAAGTTTTGAAGCTCTCATAAATTCCTCATTTTCCTATTATTTTCAGGTTGTTAACTTTAGTTACGATAAAAATTATATCACCAATATTTAATTTACAAAAT
>CAJULH010000002.1 GCA_910587175.1 Candidatus Gastranaerophilales bacterium
AAACTTTTGTAAATATTCCTTGTTCATTTTTAAATTGTTAGCTATACTAGCATTATATTCAAATAGTGACACTGACAAAATAAGGGAAAACCATGAGTAACAACCTGAAAGAAATGCAAAAAATCTCCGAAGATGTTTTGAGTGCATCATCAATAGCCTATAACCTCTGCAAAGAAAGTGAAGAAGAGGATATGATTCGAATTCGCCCTTTGCTTGAAGTTATATACAAAAAAGCGGATAAGCTTTGCCTGCAGCTATTAGAGACAGAAAATAAATAAAATTCATCTCCAAGAGCAGGTTTAAAGGCTAAATTCATCAAAATACATGATTAAAATGTTGGTTTTTGGGTATTATAATTAATACTATGCCAGATTATGTTTACGATTTAGAAGATGAAGATAAAGACCTAAAGAAAATTGGTCTGGAGCTTATGTTTTTAACCCCTGAAAAATGCTCCAATGACGATGGCATTTCTGCTGTCGAATTATCCAAACAGCTTCAAATCGAACTTGATGTGGTAAAAAAGAAATTAAAAATTTTATACGACCATCAAATTGTCCGTTGCATAGGTATAAACCCAAAGTTTTGGAAATTTGATGAATATAATTTTCAAAGAATGGATGAGGATGATCCTGTATACAGGCTTTTATGTTCATTTGATGATGTAGATTTTGACAGGTATTTTAAATATTAAAATGAATTTAAAACAGGATGATACAATTGAACTAACAGCTGAAAAGCTTATATATTCAGGAGTTTCTCTTTCACACTATGAAGGAAAAGCGGTATTTATTGAAAATGCCGTGCCGGGAGATATTTTAAAGACAAGAATTGTAAAAATTAACAAAAGTTTTATCCGGGCAAAAATTTTAGAAATTATCACACCTTCAAAACACAGGGTAAAACCCTTTTGCCCGCTTTTTAACGCTTGCGGCGGATGCAATCTGCAAAATTTCGGATATGATTTTTTAACCAGCCAAAAGCAGGGTATTTTGGAAGAAATATTTTCAGCTTCTGCAAATGATTGTTTTAAAAACATTGAATTTAAACCTTTTATCAAAGCGGAAAATCTAAAAGAATACAGATGTAAAATTCAAAATGCAGTTTCTGAAACAAAGGTATCAAAAAGAATACTATCAGGTTATTTCAAGGAAAATACCCACGAAGTTGTAAATATAAAATTTTGTCCCATTCAGCCAAAAATTATTGATGAAACTATAAATTATATAAGAGAAAACTGGAAACTTTCAGCATATGTTGAAAAGGCAAACAAAGGGCTTTTAAAACATATTCTTATACGTTATTCATCATCTTCCGAAAAAATGATGCTGACCTTTGTTTTAAACAAAGATTTTGAATATTTTGATAAAATTAAAACAGAAATTGAAGAGTTTTCAAATACTCTCCGGAAAAAATTCCCGTCCATCTCTGGAATTTTAGTAAATTTCAACCCTGTAAAGACAAATAAAATTACGGGAGACAAAACAGAATTAATCTCCGGAGAAGATTTTATAATACAAAAGTTAAAATCCAAGGAAGAATGTGAATATTCTTATAAAATTAGTAAAGACAGCTTTTTTCAGGTAAACCCAAAAACAGCACAAAAGCTTTTTGACAGCGTAAAAGCCCTTGTGGACAATGATTCAACAATATTGGATGCATATGGCGGGGTGGGTGCTATCGGAATATTTTTATCCGATAAGGCAAGAAAAATAACCCTGGTGGAAGAGTGCGAAAGCGCTGTATCAGATGCCAAGGCAAATTTTAAACTGAACAATTGTAAAAATTATGAAGTATTTTTAGGGGATGCAAAAAAAATCTTTAGAGATTTTCTAAAGAACAAAAAAAACTTTGGCTGTGCGGTTTTAGACCCGCCAAGAAAAGGCTCCGACAAGGAAGCGCTTGAAATAATATCAAAACTTACCAACAAAATAATTTATGTAAGCTGCAATCCGTCCACCCTTGCACGCGATGCCAAAATACTTTGCGATTTGGGGTTTAAATTTAAAAGTCTGCAGGGCGTGGATATGTTTCCATTCACCCATCATATTGAAAGCGTAGCCTGTTTTGAAAAGTAGCCAAAAAAATAAATTTTACATAAAATCTCTGGGGTGCAAAACAAACCAAATTGAAGGACAGCACATAAATGAAGAGCTGGTAAATGCCGGCTACAGCCCTGTAAATTCACCAAATGAGTGCGATTTTTTTATTCTAAATACCTGTTCTGTTACATCCCATGCGGATAATCAGGCACTGTATATTTTAAAACAATTCAGGATAAACAACCCGAAGGCAAAAATTATCCTCACAGGGTGCTTTGCGCAAACTGCAAAAGAGTTTGATAAAATTGATGTGGATTTAATACTTGGAAATAATGAAAAGCTGAATATTTCAAAGTACTTAGATAAAATTCTATTTGAAGACAAAACTAAAAAAGATATCCTCGTTGAAAATATATTCAATATTGAAAAATTTCAGCATAAGGATTTGAAGCTTTTAAAAACCACAAGACCAAGTATCAAAATTCAGGAAGGGTGTTCAAACCGTTGTTCTTATTGCATAATCCCTTATGCAAGAGGAAATTCAAGGTCTGATTCCGTTGAAAATATCATAAATCAGATAAATTTCCTCGCAGATAAGGGCTATAAGGAAGCAGTGCTTGTAGGTATCCACATTGGCGAATGGGGCAGAGAGTTCAACAAAACTCTTTTGGATTTATTAAAAGAAATTGAAAAAACAAAGATTTTAAGGTACCGCCTTGGGTCTTTATATGTAACAGAAATCGACGATGAAATGATAGATTTCCTTCAGCAATCTGAAAAATTTTGCCCGCATTTTCATCTTTCCCTGCAGAGCCTTTGTGATAAAACTTTAAAGAATATGAACAGGTTTTATACAAAAGAGTATGCACTTAATGTAATTCAAAAATTACACAGTAATTTTGATTTGCCCTTTCTCGGATGTGACATTATAACAGGTTTTCCGGGTGAAACAGAAGAAGATTTCCTTGAAACATATGAAGCACTTAAAGATGCCGAATTATCTTTCATACACAGCTTTCCCTATTCAAAAAGAAAGGGTACAAAGGCAGCCATGATGGAAAATCAGGTGTATGAACACATTAAAAAGGAGCGCACAAAAAGGCTGATTGAATTATCAAGTTCATTACATAAAAGATTTTTAGAAAAAAACACCGCTGCAGGAACCTGTGGAACACTGACCGAAGTTTTATTTCAAAGGAAAGGCAAAAACGGAAAATACACAGGAATTACAAGAAATTATATAAAAGTTTACAAAAAAAGCGGCGCAGACCTTTGGAACACAGTTCAAGCATTAAATTTGAGCGAATACGAGATAGAATAAAGTCCTTGAAAATTTTGGTTTGCATTTTCTTTCACTTCAAATGTATGTAAAAGAACTTTTGTAAACAAATGTAACAGATTTTATATATTTAAAATATATTTTATCAATATTTTTTTCTTAATTTACTTTATTAAAGTACAAGAGGATATAAGAGAGTAAAGCAAAATGGTAACATCAAACGCAGATTTAATCATTAACAAAATGAATAACTTTTTTATAACAGAAACAATTGCAAGAGAATATAAAAACACCACAAACGCTATCAAAGAGGCAAGTTTACCGCCTAAGAAAAAAGTTTACAGAAGTATGAATAAAATGCTTAAAGAGTGTTATTTTGTAGGCTCACTAAAATATGGAAACAATTTTATAGCATAAATTTAAAGCCCGAATTAAAGGGCTTTTTATATTTTTTTATTTAATTTCCAAAAAAAGCTTGTATTTATTGAAGTTTAAGTATAGAATAAACAAGTAACCACCCTCAATTTATTATTTTTTAAGGGAGAAATTTGCATTTTTGCTGATTTTAATTGATGGAATGATGCTAAAGCCAAGAAGGATAAGCTTTTATGTACACTAATAAATGCACAAAGTGCGGCAAAGAATTTGAAACCAAAAACCCAAAAAGGGTAATCTGCCCTTCATGTCTATATCCGGACAAAAACCCGATATTGACAGACCCGAACGCTCCTGCGACAGAACAGGCTCCGCAGCAGTACAGAAGCTATTCTGCAGGCTCTGACAATAATAACTATTATAAAAAACCATACAATAACCAAGGCGCAAGACCAAAACCGGGCGGCTTTCAAAGAAGACCGCAAAATGGCGGACAGAGACCGGGAGGATTCCAAAAACCGGGCGGAAACCGTTTTGGCGGACAAAAGCGTGCTCCGCAAAAATCCAAACCGCTTTTAGTAAACAAGGAACAACTTGCACAAATTGAAGAACTGTATAAAAAAATGCTTCCGCTTCCAAACCCTGATGCGCATGAAGTTATTGGTGAAGCAATCGGACTTGAAGCAAAGAAAGTATTCTTTGGAATTAATTTAATCAGACAAAAAATGATGCTTCCAAAAGTAAGCTTCCCAAAAAGAAAACTTGCACTTACACCTGACCAGCTAATGGCTATTAAAAATCTTTATGAGCCGTTACTACCATTGCCTCCTATAGGATGCCATAAAATACTTGCTATGCAGCTTAAAATGGATGAATGGCGTGTGCATGTCGGTATCGGTTTAGTTCGAAAGCAACTTGGACTTGAAAGATGGAATCAGGACAGAGAAGACGCACCTGAAGAATACAAAAAAGAAGCTGCTGAAAAAAAGGCAGCCAAAAAGAGTGAAGAGTAAATATCATTTTGGGATAAACAGCCCCTTCATATTTACGCCTTCATGTTTTAAAAGTTTAATTTTCATCTCTATTCCGCCCGCATAGCCGGTCAGACTGCCATTAGAGCCAACAACCCTGTGGCAAGGAATAATAATAGAAATCGGATTGTGCCCGACAGCGTTACCGACAGCTTGTGCAGACATTTTTTCTTTGTTATATTCACGGGCAATTTTGCGCGCTATTTCACCGTAAGTGTAAACTTTGCCATACGGAATTTCACAAAGTATCTGCCAAACCCTTTGTCTGAAATCATTCCCTGCAGGCGCAAGAGGCAATTCTGAAATTTCAGGCTTTTCACCTTTGAAATATCTGTCCAGCCAGATTTTTGTTTTTTTAAATATTTCAAGATTATTTTCTTTAATGATTTCAGAATCTGCGATATCTTTTATGGTTTCAGCAAAATACTTTTGTCCTTCTAACCAAAGCCCGACAATATTTTCTTTTTCATCACAAGCAAGAGTAATATTTCCAACAGGAGAATAATATACGGTTTTATAATACATACAGACGGTATTTCAACCAATTCATATCAACAATACAATTTTAAAACACATATATTTCAACTCATAACTTTTGTAAATTTTTGTTAATAAAGAAAGATTTTTACCATTTTTTAAACAATTATTTTCATATTCTATCTTTATAGAAGCAGATACTTAATGCTTCAAAAATGAAAGAGGAAGTTTTGGGCACTGTTATACAGCCATCAGGTGTTTATAAAAACCTTTATATACGTCCGACACAACAAAGCGCTGTGCAATATCAGCCTGCAGAACAAAATAATTCCCAAAATTTACCCCAAAATACCAATAAGAAGAAAGGACTTGGAACATTTCTAAAAGGAATGTTTATTCTTGCAGCATTAATAGGTGTGGTTTGGGGGCTTCCTGCATTAGGTACAAAAATAAAAAGCAAAAAAACCAGTGACTTTATCTCAGGAATATCAAATAAATTTTTGCAAAATACCGCAAAAACAATTCAGCGCACAGTAGCAAATATCGGTACAAAGATAAACGACAGTATAAAAACCCCCATAGTAAATTTTCTTAACAATTGGCTAAATTACAACCATGTAAGCAGCAGCAAATAACCTGCTTATATTTAAAACGACTGCACAATATGATATTATTATTTTATGGCGATTATAAAGAATCTGGTTTTTTGCTCTAAAGACAGACTTAAAAATTTAACTTCCTTTGTAAACCCCGAATATAATGTATCGGGCTTTGTACCTTTTCCATTGGATGTTATGCATTATTTACTGCCATTCAAATTAAAATTTTTAAAAGAATCATACGTTGCGCTTGATAATGGTAAAACATACGGTCTTATTACGCTTGAAAAAGATGATGCCAATAGAAACAGATTAAAAATTTCCCAGCTTTTTTTAGAAGAAAACTCCATTGAATATGGCGAGCTTTTAATAAATTATGTTGTAAACAAATCTTTGGCACAGGGCGCAGAGTCATTTTATGTTGTTGTGGATGAAACTGATGATAAAATGTTGAAACTTTTATCAGAAGTTTGCAAGTTTAGAATTCTTGGAGATGAATATCTTTTTAAGATTAAAAAATCTGATTTTGCATATCAAAAAAATACATCTTTTGAATTTATAAGATTTTCAAAAAACTCAGAATCTGCTAAAATTGCAGAACTTTGCAACAGCCTTATAAGTTCTCATCAGCTGCCCTCTTTTGAAATTAGCAATGAATACTTTAAAGACAGCATATTCACGGGTCTAAAAAACAAAATGGTGTTTAAATATGTGCTTGAAAACACAACTAATAAAAAGATTTTCGGTTATTTTGCAATATCAACAAGAAATAATAAAGATTTTACTTTAGATGCAATTCTTGCGCCAACTTTTGAAATATATTTGACCGATATTTTAAAGTTTGTAAAATGCGAAATCTCAAAAAGAAGTCTGGAATGGACTCTTTACGTGCGTATAAAAAGCTATTTTACAAACCACGACGTTCTTTTGGATGTTCTACAAAACTACGATTTTAAATGTTACAAAAAATCAAAAATTTTAGTAAAATCTCTTTACAGAACAGTAAAAGCTGACAATATTTTATCCGGAAAACAAATAATATTTAATGATATAACACCTGCATATTAAACTTGTTTGTGTTTTGGGGTTTTTAGACAAAATAATTCAAAGTCTATACTTTTTTGAACAGAATCCGGATTCTGTTCAAAAAATCTGGAAATTCCCATCGTTTCAAGAACATATTTATTCTTACCGTTAAGCTTGTATCTGACGTTAAAAGAACTTGTCGCAACAGCTTTGTTTACATAACCGAATGTAGAAATTTTTTCAAGTACATCAAGAGTTTGCACAACCTTGTCGGATTCTCTTATAGCATCAATTACAAAAGTAAAGTTTGTTGTTATATGTCTTTCAGCATTTTTAGCACTGAATTCTTTTACTTCTTTTAAAATATCAGTAAAAAAATCGTCAAAAAGAGTAAAATTATTATATACAATAAACAATTTTCCGGGTGTTACAGCCTTGCATGCAACATATTTTTTTCTCATAACAGAGACAATTTTTGCATATTCTTCAGCTGCAAGTTCGCCAAATTTATAATTTTCACCTGCAACACTAGGATCAACCATGGGTTTTAATTCCAGGTTTAAAAGAATTGCAAATTTGGTATATTGCATTGTTTTATTTTTAAAAATTTCTTTCAAATTTTCATTTACAAGCTTTTCTTCAAGCTTTCTTTCCGCTATGACATTCAATTCATGTTGCTTTTCCATATCATCAACTACACCGGTAAAATAGTTAAAGACAAAATATAAGATATAAAAAACAACTGCAACAATAAGCGGAACCATATCTATAGGATTATTTTTATATGTAATATCAAGAGTAATAAAGTTTTTAATCAAAGCCACCGGCGGATTCAAAATAAAAGCCAGGTATTTAATTAAAGGAAATTTAACAAGACTCAAAAACCAGTAAAATATGTACAAAACAGCAACCAAAGTAGATAAAACTTTGGATGTATTTATAAAATCACGCAATTTTGTATATTTACTACAATTCAATATTATCTATAAGCCTTACTTTTGAACCATTGGAGTCAACTTTTGCTGCAACAAGCATCAAAGCCTTGTTTTCAGTGCTCTGTTCTATTATATCAATTTTTTCAAATGTATCAACAGATACAATTTCCGCATACTCAACCTCAAGATTTTCCATATATGCAAGAGCTGTATCAATAAGGGTATCAGCTTCTTTTACCCCTTTTTTGCAAAGTCCCTTCACCTTATAAAGCGCATGGCTGATATTCAAAGCATTTTTTCTTGCATTATTATCAAGATATGTGTTTCTGCTTGAAAGCGCAAGCCCGTCTTCTTCTCTTACAATAGGGCATCCTGTTATTTCTATATCAAAGTTTAAATCCCTTACCATCTTCTTTATGATAAAAAGCTGCTGTGCATCTTTTTTACCAAAATATGCTCTGTCGCATTTTGTAATATTAAAAAGCTTCCCTACAATCGTACAAACACCGTCAAAATGCCCGGGGCGGGATTTTCCGCAAAGTTTATTTACAACATCATACGGAGGACAGATGAGCGTTGTTTCTTTATTTTTGAAATAGTATTCATCATAAATATCTTTTGGAGAAGGGGCAAAAAGAATATCCACTCCGGCATCTTCACATAGTTTAGCATCTGCATCCAATGTTCTTGGATATTTATCATAATCTTCATTAGGACCAAACTGCGTAGGATTTACAAAAACACTCACGATTACAATATCATTTTCTTTCCTGCACTTTTCAACAAGACTTAAATGTCCTTTGTGGAGCGCACCCATTGTGGGCACAAGCCCGACTGTACCATTTTTAGAGATTTTTAAATTTTTTATTTCTTCCCTTAGTTTTTCAACATTACTTATGATTTTCAAGTTTAACAAGCTCCTCATTTTTCAGGCTGAAACTTTCTGTATCATTTGGAAAGACACCTGATGTTACATCTTCAATATATTTTTTAGCGGTAGTCAGAATCATTTCCTTTGAATCGAAATATTTTCTGGCAAATTTAGGTGAATAATCATCAAACTTTCCTATTAAATCATTAACCACCAAAATCTGTCCGTCACAATCCACTCCTGCGCCAATACCAATTGTCGGAATAGTAAGTCTTTCACTTATATATTTAGCGCTTTCCTTTGGCACCATCTCAAGCACTATAGAAAATGCCCCTGCAGCTTCAAGTTTTTTAGCTGCTTCCAAAATCTTTATTGTTGTCTCAAAATCTTTTCCCTGAATTAAATTTCCGCCTATAGTATTTACATATTGAGGCGTAAAACCAAGATGCGCCATAACAGGAATGCCGGATTCGGTCATTCTTTTAATAAGATTTATAATATATTCCGAACCGCCTTCGATTTTAACGGCGTCAGCACCGGCTTTTATAAATCTGCCGGCATTTCTTATTGCATCCTCATATGATACGTTATAGCTTAAAAATGGCATATCGCCTACAATTAAAGCCTCTTTAGCCCCACGGCTGACGGCAGATGTAAAAATTTCCATCTCATTCATTGAAACTTTTGTTGTGGAATCATATCCTAAAACCACATTTGCAACAGAATCTCCGACAAGAATTATATCAATTCCTGCCATATCCAAAAATTTTGCTGTGGGGTAATCGTATGCAGTCAGAGCGGTAATCTTTTTATTTTCAAGTTTAAACTTTTGAATTTTCTTTGCAGTTTTCTTCATTTTCTTGTGCCTTAAGAGAATCTTTGCAATTAGTTTCCGTAAAATTTTTGTCTGAAACGGCATGGTTTCTTTTCAAAGATTTTCTGTACCAATAGTATATGCTTCTTGCAAGACGGGCAGGAGAATGTCTGACAAGTCCTTCTTTATTATCCTGAATAAGCTTTGCGCTTACAATTTCAACCCCGAGTTTTCTGATTTCGGCAGCATCCGTTTCAACAGGAAGCGAATCTTTTTCTTCATATTTTTTAGCCAGATTATTTGGCAGCTGGTTATTGACTAAAACCGCATCAAATAACGGTTTACTTGTATCTGCACCGCATTTTCTCATATGGTCAAAAAGTGCCCTGATATGGTCTGATACGCTGTAATTATCAGTTTCACCAGGCTGGGTCATAATGTTACAGATATAAATTTTCTTTGCCCTGGCAGATTGAATAGCCTTTGAAATGCCTTCCACAAGAAGGTTTGGAATAATTGATGTATAAAGGCTGCCGGGACCAAGGATGATTAAATCGGCATTATTTATGGCCTCAATCACCTCGTTTGAAGGTTTACAAACCCTGGGTTCACAGGAAAGTTCAATTATCTTTTTGCCTGATTCAGGTATCTGGCTTTCACCTTTAACATATGAACCGTCTTCCATCCTTGCAATCAGACGCATGTCATCCGTTGTTGCAGGAATAACTTTGCCGCGAATTAGAAGAACTTTTGAAGATTCTTTAATTGCAGTTATCATATCTCCGCAAATTGCCGTCATCGCAGTAATAAACAGGTTACCAAAGCTGTGTCCTTCAAGTCCTTCACCGGTTTTAAACCTGTATTGGAAAAGCTGGGTTACAATATCATCATCATCCGCAAGCGCCGCTATACAGTTCCTGATATCGCCGGGAGGCAAAATGCCCATTTCTTCCCTAAGCCTTCCTGAAGAACCGCCATCATCTCCGACAGTTACAATTGCAGTTATATTATTTGTAATTTTTTTAATACCGCGAAGCATTGTAGAAAGCCCGGTGCCGCCGCCTATAGCAACAATTTTGGGACCATGGTTTAATTTCATTTTGCGGTATAAGGTTTCTCCCATTGTACCCTGGTTTCTGGTACCGTTTAAATCAAGCATAGAAAAATTTGTTTTTTTCCACGCCTGAATAAAAATATATGCACCAAACCCTATAAAAACAAGCCCTGCAAGCTCAGCAGGCACAATATGAAATATCTTTTTTGCAGTAGAAACTATAAAATAAATGGGTTCAAGTCTGAAAACAAGTGTAATACCAATTGCCGCAAGAACAGACCCCAGAACAATAAGTGCAAACCATCTTTTAATTCTTAATCCGGGCACAAGCCAAATAGCATCTTTTGGCATCTTTACTTTAGAATTTAAAAATTTCATATCTTCGCTTAGAATCCTCCGGTATGCCTTTTATATTTGTTCTTTCACTCTGTTATAATTTACAGGGCTTGGTTTTATAACATCATAAGCCCTTTTTGCATTTTCAAGCGTTGTAAAATGAACAGTATCAGGCTTTACATCCATCTCTCTTAACTGCCTTACAGACATGGTTTCGTTGAATAATACTTCATATACACAGTTTATTTTTACTTCTTTTTCAATTTCTGCCTTAATTTCAGGGTTGCCCACAATTAAATTCAACCAGGGATTAAATTTCTTTACGGCAGCTGCTACAGTCCTTGCAAAAGAAATATCATTATTCAGTTTTTCATACATTGCACCGTGGCATCTTACGTGTTCTATTTCAGCATTCAATGTACCGGCGAAGGATGAAATGGCACCAAGCTGATAAATTACCATAGCTTCAATTTCATCTTCGGTCATTTCCATATTTCTGTAACCAAAGCCTGAAATATCAGGATATCCGATGTGTGCACCAATAGCCAGATTACGGTCTTTTGCAAATTCAAGAGCTTTTTTAATGCTTAAAGGATCGCCGGCATGAAAACCGGCAGAAATATTTACAGAACTCATATATTCTGCAATTTCAAATGCTTTTTCATTTTTATAAATTCCGTATTCTTGCGCCAAATCAGAGTTAAAGTCAAACACCATCAAATTCCTCTACGTTTTTAAGACATTTTCAAAATAATTATACTACAAAATTTCCATACAATAAATTCATAAATAAATATTTACTAAAGGTTTTTTTACAATTATAATAAGGAAAAAGTCAGACTGGAAGTTTAATATGAATAAAAATGTTTTTGTAGTAAATCATCCCCTTGTAGCGCACAACCTGACAATTTTGAGGGATAAAAACACAGACACTGAAAAATTTAACCACGCGCTAAAAAGAATTTCATACGCACTCTTTTTTGAAGGCACAAAATTTTTGCCAACAGTTGAAGTTCCCGTTGAAACACCTATCTGCAACACAATGTCCCCAAAAATAGACCCGGGAATTGAAATTATTGTTTCACCGATTCTACGCGCAGGACTTGTATTTTCAGATGTTGCACAAGAAATATTACCCTTCTGTCATATCCACCACCTTGGAATGTATCGAAACGAAGAAACTCTTGAGCCAATCTGGTATTACAATAAAATGAAAGGCAAATTAAAAGATCCTGAAAAAACTTTTGTATTTATATTGGATCCTATGCTTGCAACCGGAAATTCAGGTTATGACGCTGTTCATAACTTTATAAAACAAAACATCCCGGAAAAGAATATGATTTTTATCAGCCTGATTTCTGCTCCGCAAGGAATTAAAAGACTTACAGATAATTATCCGGATTTAAAGATTGTAACATCTAAAATTGATGAAAGACTAAATGAAAAAGGCTATATCGTGCCAGGTTTAGGCGATGCCGGTGATAGAATATTTAATACTGTGTATTAAGTTATTCCTTTATAATTTGCGAAAGACTTTTTATCTTGTTATTTAACATATTCATCATAGGTATGAGTTCATAGTCGTGTTCTTTTGTCCATATATCTATGGTTTTTGCTATATTTTTTATTTCTAAAAATTTATCTTCGATTTTTATTAATTTATTTGCCATTTTATTGTAATCTTCTTTATTTTCCATAAAAACTCCATTTTTTTCAAATTTTTTCCTAGCGGAACGCCAGGTTTTTAAATTGATTTTAACATTAACATAACAATATGGCAAATAAAGAAGATGAATTGGCTAAAAAGCTTGGCTCCAATATAAAAAAATATAGGAAAATATTAAACCTTACGCAGTTTGAACTCAGTATTCAGGCAGACATCGCGGAAGATTATCTGCAATCTTTGGAAGTTGGCAGAAGAAAGCCAAGTCTGGATGTTCTTGCAAAAATCGCCGATGCATTAAAGGTTGAGTTGTACGAACTTCTTAAATAAAAATTAAAGCGGTCATTTAATAAGACCGCTTTTTAATATTGTAAGCTCCATTTTTAGACTTCCGAACCGGGTTTGCTAATCTGCATATAAAGGCGCTAATTTTGCTTCCTGCTGCGGAATTACTCCTTCTTCAATCGGAAGGTAAACTCTGTAATCTATTTCAGAGAAACAGTTATCAATTGACTCAATTTCTTTAAGAGCAGCATCGTCAATATTTCCTGATTCTATCATATCGGCGATTTTTTCAAATCTTTCAACATGTTCTCTGAACCTGTCTGTTGCATAGTCTTTAGCTTGCCAAGTTGTGATTAAGAAAGGCCAATCTGAACTTTGCAAAAGCAGATTTTCTCTTGCCATCTGATTTAACGCTCTTAAAAGAAGCTTATCATCTGGCTGTTTTTCATATTTTGAAACTACATCAATCATTCTCTTTTCGCAGGAATGAATTATAGGCCACATCCACTCAGTGAGGTGGTTTTGCCATACCCAGAAGTGTCCGCCTTGTCCCCAGGAGCTTTCAGGTATTTGAATAGCATCAACAGGCGGGTGAGCTTTCAGGTATTCGCCTGCAGTCATTCTTTCAACTTCAGGTAGGTATTGATTTAATTTCTTAATTACCTGTTTAATGAATTCTACCCCTTCAAACCACCAGTGACCATACAATTCAGTGTCAAAGGATACCATACAAAGCCCCTCTTTTCCGTTATGAGACATCTTGTAATCATTTAAAAGATGATAAAGAAGAGTTGTATAGTGGTCTGAATTTGAATTTACCTGACTCATAGCAAGTACAGGATCATAGAGCATCTTATCGCCTAAATCTGTCGTGGAAGATGTTATTCTCCAATAGTGCATGCCTGAATTCGGATCTTTTCTGTGAAATTCTCTGTAACAACCATCTCCCGGGTATCCATCCGCTGCAGACCATACCTGGAAGCCCGCTCTGTCGTTTCTGCCCATCACAGCAACCTGTGCATCCGGAAGCCAGTATGCACTATAGGTATCATATCCTGTTGCTTCTCTTTTTGGAAGCGGGATATATTCAATATTTCCGTAAACTCCGATTGTTCTTCTGTTCCCGATTGAGTTTCCACCCTCAATCACGTGGGATTCTGTAAAGAAATACTCAATATCATTGTTTTGAAGAGTCACTTCAATTGCAGGGCGCCATTTTTTCTTGCCGTCTTTTCCTGTAAATTCGTACCCCTGTCTGTAAGCACACTCTGGAAGCCAGCAGCCTTTTGCTTTTTTTCCGAAAAATCTTTTTGTTGTGTCGGAACCCACTTTAAACTGTGCGTTAAGGTTTGTATCAGTTGCAAGAAGCGGTGAAAAGCCATGGGTAGCGCCTGATGTTGTAATTTCAATACATTCAAGTTCCTGATATTTTCTGAATCCTGCAATCAGGTCTTTGTTAAATTTATTTATAAACAGGTCTTTAATATGGTTAAACCAGTCAAAATAATATTTTGCAAGGTATTTTAAATGCTGTGAATGGGCAACCTCAGGATCAGGATATCTTTCCAAATCTCCAGATACCGCCTTTATTCTGGAATCAAGATAATCAATAAAACCTTGTTTCAAGTGTTCATCATTTAATTGCTCTGCCAAAATAGGTGTAATGCCTATTGTAAGCTTAGCCTTAATTCCTTCGTCGTAGAGCTCTGAGATTATATTCAACAAAGGAACGTAAGTTTCTGCCATACATTCATACAAATTTTCTTCACCAAAAGGCCACATACCGGCTTTTCTATAATAGGGAAGATGGGAATGAAGCATAAATACAAACTGTCCGACTGATTTTTGACCCATTTTATTTCTCCATAACAAATCTGATACAAATCTTATATCACAAAACCATTTAAAATATAAGCCATAAGAATTAGTACACGGGTATAAATTTTTAATTTCAAATTGGGTATATTATAGTAATTTTACTGCTTTTTAGGGTTAGAAAAAAGTTTTGAAAATTTATATCTTTTTGTAAAGTTTTATTAAAATCATATATATAAAAAATACTCCTACAACTTTAAACCATTTTATAAAAGCTTAAAAATCTGTGTTAAAATGTAGAGTATGAAAAAGATTTTAACATTTCTGTTTATTTTTTTATTCACCCAAAGCATCACTCCTGCGTCTACATTTGGCACATACAGGCAGGAGTATGAATATGGACTTTTTGACGGTATTAAATTTAACATTTTAAACAGAAAAAAAGATGAAAAAATTATCGATATAAAAGACGATGCAGACAAAAAAACAGAGAAAACAAAGGAGTCCAAAGAGGTTCAGGATAAAAAAGATGATGATGAATATCAGATGTACAAATTTATTCTTGATGAAACCGTTCCTTTTTAATCTCCGGATTCTGTGTTTCAGGACTATTGTAAAATAAATCCAAATCAGGCGATGCTTATTGAAATATTACAATGATAATTAAAAAACCTCCCTTTTCGGGAGGTTTAAATTTTAATGATTTCCGGTTCGATTTTAAACTACAACTACAGAATGTTTGAAGACAATATAAAGTGAACTCTGCATCCTGAAGCATCTTCCGGTTTGTTTCCAATTGGAACACCAATGTATATGTTTCCTGACAAGTATTTTGTCAGCTTTAATACCAAACCGCCGCCTGTAGACATAATTACATCAGAACCCTGACCTGATTTAACGTTTCCATACCATCCCATATCATAGAATGCAGCCAATCTGATACTGTCGTCTATAAAATGGAGTTTTTCAGGAAGCATCATTCTTAAGAACGGAACAGGGAACCTTACTTCAGCAGAACCTGTCATACCATAGTCAGAGATAAATGAACTTTCTTCATAGCCTCTAACGGTTGACATACCACCAACAGACATCTTTTCTGAAGGAAGCAATGATCTGTTTGCCCATTGTCCGCCTAACTGGAAAATACCTGTAGACCTTAAAGGCAATACCTGCAATCTTGCGGCGTTTGCAAATACTCTTACAGCATTGTTGTTTGGAACGGATTTATCGTGCTTGCTTACACCTTCAAATCCGGGAAATCTATCCGTACCACCCATGCCTGGAATACCAACGCCTGTACCAATATTTACAAAAGTTTTTCCGTAAAAGTCGTCTTTAATATTTGTCAGGTTTGCTTTTGCAGTTCTTGATTTATATTTATAGTTTAAATACGGAGCCAATGCAGCCACACTGGATGTGGTTTTTGTATCTCTCATATCAAAACCGATATCACCGTATAATTTATAGTTATCAGTTTTAACCAATCTTCTTGAAACTGAACCAAAGAAGTTATGGGATTTTGATTTAAGTCCCAAAGCTTCCATACCACCTGCAATATCAGCACCTGAATATGAATATCCGATGTTTAATTTTGCTTCTTTTGTCTTTGCAATCGGTATACTGTAGAACACACCCTGAGCAATAGAATGCCTTGCAAGGGTTGTTGTGGAATACAACTGGTCACCATGACCTGTCAGGTTGTATGTTCCGGCAAAGAATATTGCCCTGTTCAAACCTGTGGATGTTGTACCCATATCATCCCATCTGAAATCAAAGTCCAGAGGAAATCTGTCTGCGATATTTAATTCCAAGTTCGTAAATTCAGCACTTTCTTCGTTATCTGTCAGTGCAACCTGACCTTTCATATATCCTGACGCGTTAATTTCTCTTAAGGATTCCTGAATATCACGAACGTTTAAAAGTTTTCCTTCTTCAATATATTTATCTGTTAAGAAAGTATTTTTAAGGTAGCTTTGTTTTTCCCATTTATTTCCGCTAACTTTAATATCGCCGTATTTACCTTCCATAATCATAATATGGATGTTGCCATCCTGAACTTTTTGCGGAGGAAGATATGCTATTGTTGAAATATAGCCTCTTTGCTGATAAAAATCAGTTACCATATTTGCAATACCGACCAAATCCGCAACAGTTACCTGCTGTCCGATTTTTTCACAGATTAAGTTCATCAACTCTTCTTCTGTAAATGCGGTATATCCGTCAAATTTAATAGAATTCAGCTTGAAGGTTACTTCTTTATTTGGAAGTTTGTCTACTTCCTGTTTCATTTCCTTCTTCATTTCAATGGATTCGTTGCCCCTGTGTTCATCGCTTCTCTCTTCGCGGGCTTTCATTTCATATTCTTTGAATTGTCTCAGGTTTGATTGGTCTATAACACCTGAGTCAAAGTTACCAAATGTCGGTCTGTATTGACCATCTGCAAAGCTTGCGCCGGTGGAAATTAACAAGCACAACGCTATTAGTGGAATAGATGTACCCAAAAATTTATTTTTCACTTTTTTACTAGTCCTTTTTTTCATGAGAATATACACTTTTCGAGTATTACTCTAATCATAATGCAATACTTACAAGACGGCAATAAACTATATTAATGATTTTTTATCCTATTAATTAAATAGAAAACTATCTGATGTTCTAATAGAATATTTAAAACATCTGAAAAAATCAACATGCTAATTTTGCCATGTATATGAAGTTTTGTAAATTTTATCTAAAAATTTAACGGGGTTTAATACTTTTATTCCATTTATTTTTTTAGTATTATCAATTTGTAAAGTATTGCAAAGTTTTTTGTATTGATGGCAATTTTCTATATTCACGTGTTTTCATTATAATATACATGCAAAAGACATCACTATAACTATATTAAAATGAGCAAAATTAACAACTTTTTATCTTTGGAAGAAAATTTAATGAAGAGTATATATATTAAGGAAAGGCTAAATATGAGTAATTTAAGCAAAAGAATTAAAGCTTCAGTAGTTTTATTCGCTTTTGTAGCTTACATGCCGCTTGCTATGCTGCCATCATTCGCAGCATCAGTTCCAGGTCCTGACAGCATCCCATCTAATACACATCCTATATTGGATTCATCAATAAACGGTGGATACGTAGGCTGGCACGGCGGAAGCGAATCAACAGCGAATGGCAAATATGATGTAAATATGGACCCCAATTTAGGCGCCGGCGGTGTTGCCCAATTCGACTGGGGTTCATTTAACGTAGGTAAAAATGTTATCGTAGACTGGATTTTCTCAAACCATTCACAAACTGCTATTAACAGAGTGTTAAACACTGGTAAAATGTCCCAAATCTACGGTAAATTAACCAGCAGCTGCGGTGTTGGTGCAAACTGCGGAGATGCAGGCACAAACCGCACAGGTAATGTTATATTAATCAACCCGAATGGTATTTTATTCGGTGCCGGTTCACAGGTTGACTTAAACTCTTTCACAGCTTCAACCTATGATATTTCAGGA
This sequence comes from Candidatus Gastranaerophilales bacterium, assembly GCA_910587175.1. GTDB lineage: Bacteria > Cyanobacteriota > Vampirovibrionia > Gastranaerophilales > Gastranaerophilaceae > MGBC122484. The sequence goes on from CAJULH010000002.1 coordinate 18,103, forward strand.
ATGAAAAATATTAAAGATGCCATTAAAGATGGTTATCTTGGAGACACATTAAAATCAGACGTTCAATACACAGGTGTTAATAACTACAAATTTAACGGGGATGATAAAATTACAGCAAACTACAAATACGGCAAAAGAATTGCTTTCAACCCCGGCGCAATCGGAGCTGACGGAAACGGTATCATTCTTGAATCAGCAGGCTTCAACAATGTGGGTGATACAAAAGCAAAATCAGTTGCTTTGGTTTCAAATAAAATTGATATCAACAATTCTGTAATTGAAACTTATGTATCAACAGGCACCCAAGGCAATACTCTTGGTTCAACAAAAAGCCAGACAGATTCAAACGTTAAATTAGTAACAGCAGACGGCGTTTCATTTGTATATTCTAACCACGGCGCAATTCGTGAAGACGGCAGCAACAAAATGAACGTTGCTGTAAAAGAAAATGCCGGCGCTAATGACGGTCTTAAAATTACTGGGGACAGCTTTATTAAGAGCGGTTCTGTTCAGGCTGTAAACGGCATTAAAGGAAAAGATATAGTAATCGATAACTCAACAATCGAAAGCCACAAATTATACAACGGTCCTTCAGGAACAATTAATATTGAAAGTGCCGGAAATATAGATATCAAAAATTCACGTCTTGAAACATTACAAGCATATGACGATGTTGCAAACGTAAACAACTTAAAAAACTACGGCAACATTGACATCGCTGCAGCAGGAAATATTAAAATAGACAATACAAGAATTTATTCAGCACCTTCAAACAAAAACCAAGGCGACAAAGCTACTGTTGGTAATATAAAAATTGAATCAACAGGCGGCAATGTTGAAATTACCAAAAAAGCAGGTGCTGTTAATGAACAGGTTAAATATACAGACGAAAACGGCAATATTCAATACGCTCCTGTAAACATCGTATCCGGCGGTAATACAGATATTCTGGCACTCAACGGTGATGTAATCATCAACCTTGACGGTACTTCAAAAATCCACGCCGATGGTTACAACAAAAATGGCGACCTCAATATTAAGGGCGGCGACGTTGAAATCAACAATGCTTTACTTGGCGGCAACAACGTAATGTTAAGCGCATTAAGCATTCAAAACGGTACAGGCAACCTTCTTGGCGGCGGCGGACTTATATTAAACAATTCAAAAGTAAACGCTCAAAATTCATTACAGGTTATCGGTCTAAATACTACATTGGCTGATTCAAACCTTTCATACAATACAATTGATTTTTACAATGATTATATGGACACACACAACCTTAATAACAACGTAGAAATCAAAAACGGTACAACATTAAATGACAGACTCGCAAATAAAGGCGAAAAAGACTTTGAACTCAAAACAAACGGTGATTTAATCATCACAAACAATAAACTTCAAAGAAAAGGTGTTTCTGAAGTTGCTCCTGATTCAGACGACAATGCTCTTAAAAATCAGTCAGCAAACATCAAACTGACTTCTACAAAAGGTCAGGTTTCTATCAGAAAGAACTCAGACATCACAACTAACGGTTCAATCTCATTAAATGGTCATACAAATGCCAGCGTTTCAACTTCTACTCTTAATGCAGGCAAAGACATAAACCTCAATGCAGGAACCAAAGTTACAGTAGGAAATGTAAATGAAGACGGCACAACAGGCAGAAACTCTGTATTAAATGCCGGCGGAAACATCAACCTTTTAGCTAAGGGAAATGTAAACGACCCTACTGATCCAAATAACATTAAAGGTATAGCTATCGTAGGCGCAGAATTTAACGGCAACGATATCAACACAGTTGCAGAAAACGGAGATATTAGATCTACATCAGGCATCTTTAATGCAAGAAACAACAATAAAATAGAAGCAAAGAACGGTAAAGCCATTCTAAGCAGAAGCAACATCACTGCAGCAAAGAACAATAACATTACTGCAAGCAAGAACGTAACAGTTCAAAATAATTCAAATATCGCAGCTGAAACATCAGATATCACTGCAGGAACTTACGTTTACCTCAAAGATTCAAACGTTAAGACAAAAGGAAATAATAACTTAACTGCAAACGGTACAGCATCCAATGATTATGTTGAAATTGCAAATTCAACAGTTGAATCAGAAAACGGTGATATTACAATTACCCAGCTTGCAACAATGAACATCAACAACCAAATCTACAACGGTTCAGCTTTAAAATCAGGCGGAAACATCAACCTGTATGCAAACGGCACAGGCAGCAACATCACAGCTTCAAACCTTGATGCTCTTACATACAACGGCAGATTAAACCTGACAGCTGCAAATGATATCGCTTTAGATTCACAAAATGCTTGGTACGTTGACAGAGTAACATTCAATGCAGGTCACAACACATTAATTAATTCAGCTAAGAGTGTTACAACAGATGATGTAAGATTCAACTCAGCTAACGAAAATACAATCGCAGCAGTGACTGATATCTTAATCAACAATGCTATGGACATTCAAACAGGCAAAACAACCCTGACTACAACAACAGGAACAATTAAAACAGAAACAAATAACGGTGTTATCAATGCTAATCAGAACAAATTGATTGCAAATGCCGGAACAGAAATCAACATTGCATTCACAGGTGTTGATAATAAAAACAAAGGTCTTGAAATCAACTCAAACGTTGATACCCATATAACAGACAAAGACTTAAACGGTAAAAACGTTACATTGACTGCAAAAGACGGTAAGATTGCAATTGCTAAATTAAAATCAGATAACTTAACAATCACCCAGCCTGCACAAATCCTTGCAGCAACTGACAACAAAGCAAATGCAGCTACTGATAATATAAGCGCAGACACACCAAACTCATTCAAAAACAAAGCTTATATTGAAATCAAAGGTCTTGCAGGATGGAACATGGACAAAAATATTACAGATACTGAAAATATGCCTCCATTCTACAATGAAAACCAACACTTTGATTTGAACGATGAAACAGGATACCACCAAAAACACTTTATCACATTCGATGGTACAGAAGACTTCATGTTAGTTTACAAAAGAACAGGTAAGGATTGTATCATTCCTCCTGAACCAGATAACCCGGTAGTAGACGTAGATACAGCACTTTCAACTTATACAAAACTACCAAAACATGAAGAAGGTGTTAGCGCAGTAGCTCCTGTATTAAACGAAATCACAGACCCGACAGCAAACGTAATTATGGCAGCTGCAAGACTTTCACTAGATGAAGAAAACGAAAACGACGAAGAAGACAAATTCTAATTCGTAAGTTAAATAAATTAAAACGCTCATCCAATTTCAAAGGGTGGGCGTTTTATTATGGATTAATCCCAAATGTGCTGTTGTATAAATTCGTCATTTTGTATATATTAAAATTGTAAAATATATTATAGAAAGAATTTGATGAAATTTAGACGTTTTACAGCAAGTTTTATAATTTTTACGCTTCTTTTATTTTGTACAATGAAAACAGCTTGTGCAAAGTGCGAAACATCAAACAGGGTAATTTCAAGAGCAAATGCTCTGATATCAAATCCAAATGAAACAAATATAAATAAATACGTCTCTCTTATGAAAAAAAGAGCCGTAACCCATGGTATTTTAAGAGACTACGAAGCCCAGGCAGATGATTACAGAAGCATTCTTTATTTTTTAAGAAAAAATAAAAAAAGCGCAGATTATATAAAGTATTATAAAAAACTATGCGAAACATATACAAAACTGGACTTTAAAAACAGTCAGAACAACCGTCTTGAAATAGCGAAAAACCTTTACCTTGAAGAAAAATACTTTGCTGCTGCTTATGAATTTTTAGAACTTGCCGAAGAAGAATATTCAACAGAGATTTGTTATGAATATTTAGGAGATATTTCAAATTGTTTTAATAACCCGGATAGTGCTATTTTATTTTATAAAAAAGCACTTGAAATTGAACCTGAAAACTATTGCATCACACATAAAGCAGGAAAAACCTATAAAAGTATAAATAAGGAAAGCGACGCAAAAGATTATTTTGAAAAGACTATAAACCTCTGCGAAGACCCTGAAATATTAAATGATATAATCGCCATTTATGAAAATGATTTAAATCAAAACAAAGACAGTGAAATTTCTTATGAAATTTTGGGGCTTGCATATCAAAAACTTGGAGAATATCAAAAAACTTATGAACTTTTCCAAAAAGCCCTCCAAATAAAACAGGATGATATTTTCCTGAAATATTACCTTGGAAACCTGCTTTTTGATATGGCAGAATATGCAAATGCAATAGAAATCTACAATTCAATTCTTTCTAATAATCCTTACGAAACACAAATAAGGATTGCAAGGGCAAAAAGCTATAAAGCCCTTAATATGACAAACAATGCAATAAAAGATTATCAAGTGGTGCTTGCTTTGTATCCAAATTCTATGCAGGCACAATACGGTTTATACAGAATATTTTCAGGAAAAAGCCCTGATACTGTTATAAAAACATTCTATCCTTTGAATAAAAATTTTGTTCCAAACGAAGATTTTTACAATAATCTTGCCGGAATGCTTTATCAAAAAGGAATGGTGAAAGATTCAATAAATGTATACAAAAAAGCAATACTAAAGGCGCCAAAATCAGAAAGAGCATATGTCCAGCTTTATAAAATTTATGAACTTGAAGGTAACAAAGCAAAAGGGTTTGAACTCATCCAGTCAGCATATAAAAATTTACCAAACAGCCCTGAAATAAAAAAATTATACAAAGCCTCCAGTGCAAACACCATGGGTGCTAAAAACTCTGTAGCGCTTTCGTATATGGCAAATAAGGAATATTCAAAAGCCTTAAAGATTTATAACCAGATAGAACCAAAAGATGTTGCTTTATATGAATCTATAGCGATATGTTATAAATCTTTAAAAAACTACAAGGCAGCTGTGGACAGTCTTGCGAATGCTATAAAACTTGACCCTGTAAATTCGGATTTATACTACAACACAGCTCTTTTATATTTGGATATGAACTCCAAAAAAACTGCAGAAACATATCTGGAAAAAGCGATAGGGCTTGACAGAAAAAACTTAAAGGCAAGAAAACTTTTAAGTTATATAAAACAGCAGGAAGTGGATAAAAGCCTGGATAAAGCATACAATCTTTATAAGAAAAAGGACTATAAAAATACTCTGATTGAACTTACGAGAGCAGAAAAACTCTACCCGAATAACCCTGAAGTATATTATTATAAAGCACTTACTTATAAAGCATTAAATGACAGCAACAATGCTTTTAAATTTTTTGAAAAAACGCTTTCCTATGACCGTGCCTATTATACATGTCACTTTTATATGGCAGAAATTTTAGAAAAAAGAGGCAGGGAAAAAGATGCACTTGAAGAATATGAAAGATTTTTAGGAGCAGAAGTTGAAGATGAAAAAATGCTAAAAAAAGCCCAGGATAGAGTTATAGAACTTGGCAAAAAATATTATTAATGAGGCAAAAATTATGGAAAGTATGGAAAAAATCAAAAAGACTGCAATAATAATCCCAGCAAGATTAAACTCTTCAAGGCTTAAAAACAAACTCCTTCTTGAAGCTAAAGGAAAGCCTGTAATTCAGTGGGTATATGAAGCTGCAACAAAATCAAAACTTGCATCTAAAGTAATTGTAGCATGCGATAGCGAAGAGATATACAACACAGTAAAAGGTTTTGGCGGAAATGTTGAAATGACGTCTAACGAGCATAAATCAGGCTCGGATAGAATCGCAGAAGTTGCAAAAAGGCATCCTGAAATTGAGTATATTTTAAATCTGCAGGGAGATGAACCTCAAATGAGCCCCGATGTTATTGATTCCCTGATTGATGCCCTTCATAATTCCGATGCCGATATTTCAACATTAGTACGTAAAATAACAGATAAGGAACAAATTGAAAGCCCGAATTGTGTAAAATGTGTGTTTACAAAAGATAATCTGGCTCTTTATTTTTCAAGATACCCGATACCATACCCAAGAAATAGTGAAGAGACTGAATATTTTGCCCACATAGGAATGTATGCATATAAAAAAGACAGTCTTTTAAAAATGACATCATGTCCTATGGCTATGATTGAAAAAACAGAATCATTAGAACAACTGCGCGCTTTATATAACGGCATGACAATAAAAATCATATTAACAAACTTAAATCCTGTAGGGATTGATACCATACAGGATTTTGAAAAGTTTAAAAATATTGTAGAAAACTAAATCTTATTCTTTTGTTTCACCATCAAGATTACATGAACCAGCCTTGTCTTCCGTGCCTGCAGTCCATGTTCCGCCGAATGATTCACAAGCTTTCTTTTGAACATCATCAGTGCCGGAATTAACAGTATCTGCTGATTTTTTCATTGTATTTGCCATGTTCTGCCCAAGCAATTGAAGTGCAGTAACAGCAATGACTGTAACCATGGCGAGAATTAAAGCATATTCAATCAAGCTTTGTGCTTTCGATTTTTTATCATTCAACTTTTTAATCAATTTCATAAAAAAGTAACCTCATACCATTCTAATCAAATATTACTATATATCTGATTATAAGTAAATATTTTACGATTTTTTTACATCATTGTTACTATTTATTAATATTCCACAATATTTTAGTTATTATCTCCTATTCATATCTGATGCCTGCGGCTTCAAGACGTTTAAATGCTTCTTCCAGTTTTTTGGTAGGCTGAACAATAGATACCCGGAAATGATCATCGCTGTAGTCTCCAAAGGCAATGCCAGGAGTAAATACAACACCTGTTTTATCAAGAACCATCTTGCACCATTCTTTTGAAGTATATCCTTTTGGAATCTTCAACCAGAAATACATCGTGGCAGAGCTTCTTTTCATAGTCCAGCCAAGCTTGTTAAAGCCTTTTGCTGTAATTTCACGACGTGAATTGTATTTATCCATAATCTCCTGCACATATTTAAAATCTACATTTAAAGCAGCAATACAGGCATCCTGAACAATTGTAGATGTGCCATAGTCCAGGTTTGATTTCATTGCGTAAATAACATCGATAAACTCTTTCTTGCCGCATACAAAGCCTGCTCTCCAACCAGCCATATTAAATGTTTTTGAAAAACTGTGGAATTCAACAGCAATTTCTTTTGCACCTCTTATTTTAAATATACTTGTAGGACGGTAACCATCATAGCAAACTTCCCCATACGCAAGATCTGAAACAAGAAGAATTTCATATTTTCTGCAAAAATCCACAACCTTTTCCAAAAATTCAACCGGTGCTACAGCACCTGTAGGATTATTTGGGTAATTTATGATAAACATTTTAGCTCTTTTTGCAACATCAACAGGTATGGAATCAAGGTCTGGCAGATAGTCGTTTTCATCCTTCAGGGGAACATGGTAAACCTCTCCGCCTGCAACCCAGGTACCTCTTGATAACACAGGATAATACGGGTCTGGAACAATATTTATATCACCGGGATCTGTAAATGCCATAGCAACATTTGCAAGTCCTTCTTTTGCACCTATCAGGGTTTGTATCTCACTTACAGGATCAATATCAACGTCATATCTTCTTTTCATCCATTTTGCAATTTCTTCCCTGAATTCTTTTTTGCCTCTGAAGCTTGGATACCCGTGGCTTTCCGGTTTTTGTATGGATTCCAAAGCAGCTTTTACAATGGGTTCAGGCGTTGCACCATCAGGGTTTCCTATACCAAGGTCAATCAGTTCCATGCCTTTTGCCCTAGCTTCTTCTTTCCATTCGTCTAATTCTGCAAAAATATACTTGGGCAGGTTCAAAATTCTTTTCGAGGGCTTAATAGTATAGGTAGCTTCCATTTTTATCTCCTTAATTCATTTAATAATTCTTTTAATAGTTTTTATATAAAAAAATGAGCCTCATTTTGGTGAGGCTCATAAAGTGTTCTTTTTAAATCTACTCTTCAGATTCTTTAGCCTCATTTTCCACGCTATCCGCAGCCGCAGCATCATCTGCTGCCGCAGCTTCCGCTGCCGCAGCCGCTTGGGCGGCTTCTTCCTGCTTTTGAGCTTCTAATTTAGCTAAAGCTTTCTTTGATAATTTTTGTTCAGTCTTTTTATTGTATATAAGATTACCGTTTTCATCACAGTTCTTAATTAGATATGCAACAGTTTCAGTAGTTTGGGCACCTTTTTTAACCCAGCCTTCTGCGCTTGCTTTGTCTAATTTCATTTCTTTTGTTTTCGGATTGTAATATCCTAATTCTTCAATAGGTGCACCTTCTCTTTTAGAACGTGAATCTATTACAACTATTCTGTATGTAGGGTTTTTCTTATATCCTAATCTTTTAAGTCTAATCTTAACCACTTTTGTTCGTCTTTCTTTCGTTTATTCCAATACTATTTATCTGCTTAATTAAAATAAAAACACAAAGATATTTTAAAATCAAGCATTTTTAAAGCGTTTAGAAGCAAAAATAATCATTGAAGTAACAATGTTTGTTGATATTTAAAGACCGTGCAGAACCGTTAAGATAGTTTGTCAGTTTCATTTTCGCAGTATTTGCCTTTATTACCGTATTATAGCCATAGTCTACAAAATACTTTCCTCTTGTTTCACCATAATCAAGCAAAAGGTCATAAATTACGCTGCCATCTTCAAGTTTTCTGCTTCTTACAAACACATCTATCACACTGCCTGTATCAAAACGTGCAATTTTAAAAGGCTCTGCATCCAATATGCTTTTCTTTGAAATAGTGCAAATGTTATCAGCTTTAGTGCAGTCCAAATCCATATCAAAGCCTGTAAGCTGCAATATAATAAACGTACCGAGTACAACAACAATAATAATTGCAGCCTTCACACGTCTAAGAGAAAAGAAATCAAATATTGTCTTTTTTTTCTTTCTTTTTCTGTCAGCTTTTTCAATCAATTGTTCAAGATATTCTTTTTCCATAATCTAAAAAGGAAACCCTCCTTTATTCTTCATTCTCGCCATCAAATTTGCTTTTTGTTTCATTTTGGAGCCTTTCAGGGTATTTTTTAATTCCCCGAAGCCCTTCATCATCTTTCTTGTAGTATCAAACTGGGTTAAAAAAGCATTTAACTCGTTCAAGCTGACACCGGCACCTTTTGTAATCCTTTTTTTTCTACCAGCATTTAAAATATCAGGATTTAAACGCTCTTCTTTTGTCATAGAGCTTATCATGACTTCAATTTTTTTAAACTGTTTTTCTCCCTCATGGGAAATTTTTTGTCTGTCATCTTTATTAAGCCCGGGGATAGGAAGCATGCCTAAAATATTCTCCAAAGAACCAAACATTTTCATCTGCTTTTGAAGCTTTAAAAAATCCTCAAAAGAAAACTTGTTCTTCAGCATGCTAAGTTCAAGTTCTTTTGCCTGTTTTTCATCAAATGCTTCCTGTGCCTTTTCAACAAGGCTTACAATATCACCCATGCCAAGAATTCTGTTTGCCATCCTGTTAGGGTGAAAATCTTCAAGCGGAGCAATCTTTTCGCCTGTACCTATAAGTTTTATGGGTTTTCCTGTTGAATATACAACACTCAACGCGCATCCGCCCCGGCTATCGCCATCCAGCTTTGTTAGAATAACTCCGGTAATATTCAACTGCTCATCAAAGTTTTTAGCAATATCTATTGCTTCCTGCCCGGTCATAGAATCAATTACAAGCAGCTTCTCATTTATTTGACAGGTTTTATCCAAAATTAAAAGTTCTGCCATCATATCAGTGTCTATTTGAAGCCTGCCTGCCGTATCAAAAATTAAAACCGTGTGATTATTGACTTTTGCATATTCTAAGGCTTTTTTTGCAATGTTTGAAACATCTTTTGAACCTTCTAAGGAGAAAAAATCCACATTATTTTCACCTGCAAGGGTTTGAAGCTGTTTTACCGCAGCAGGTCTGTATACATCCATCGCAACAAGCAAAGGTTTTTTACCTTCTTTTTTTAATTTCAGGGCAAGCTTTGCACTGCTTGTAGTTTTGCCGCTTCCCTGGAGACCAAGCATCATAATAATGCTCGGATTTGTATCAAGTTTCAGAGGCGAATTTTCACTGCCCAAAAGATTTGTAAGTTCATCCGAAACTATTTTAATGAGCATTTCTGATGGCTTTACGCTCCTTAAAACATCAGCCCCTTCAGCTTTTTCTTTAATATTTGAAATAAAAGATTTCACAACATTTAAAGAAACATCAGATGCAAGAAGCGCACGACGAATCTCGCGAAGCGCATCTGCCATGTTTTCTTCTGTCAATGTTGCGGAAGATGAGGTTTTATGAATAATTTCCTGTAATCTTTCGGATAAATTATCAAACATAAAAAAATTATACACGATAATCTTATAATTTTAAAATAAATATCAAATTTATCAGCCAAGTGTCATAAATTTATTAAAATTGGTGTTTTGTGCAGATGCAGAAGCTTGATTTGCAAATATATCAAGAACATTTAAAGGTGCCTGTGCCGGGTTTTGGGGAATATTTTGCAAAGCAGCCGGATTTTGTTGTTTTGAATCTTTCGGTTTTTTATTAGAAAAGATATCAAACAATTTTGCAATCAGGGCTACCATAACAGCAAAAGACACTGCTTTTTGTATAAGGCTCAATCTGCTTGCATTCGACGCAGCTTTTTTTACCGAATTCAAAAGCACATCCTTTGAATCAGCATTTTTCACAAAATTGCTTATACTCTCAATAAAAGAATTTTTAGCATTTATAATATTTTCAAGTGCGGTTGTTTTTGCAGCTTCACCTACATTTTGCGTATTTTTATTTATTGCATTTGTAATCTCTAAAAGTGCCTCTGTTTTTAAAGATTCAAGCATATTTGAATCAACATTCCCGCCGGCAGGCAGACTCTTAATATTTATTCCTATGCCTTTTAAGCTTTCAGCAACCTCGGGAAGCGTGTTCTTGATGGAATCATCATCCAGAGCTTCTGCAAGTTTTAATTGTTCTGATAAAAGCAATTCCTTTATTTCTATCTGGATGTAATCATTCTTTGCCTTTATAAATTCTTTTGCACTGCCAAATTGTTCAGCAGCGCTTTTTAAACTATCAGGCACAGTTTCATTTTCTTCGGCTGCCTGAAGAATAACGTTTCTAAGTTCTGTTTCAACAAATTCAGTATTATCAAAGGGAATAAGAGAAACGAGCCCGCCTGAAACAAGACCCACACCCACACCGCCTGCAACAGTTTTCCCTATATCAAGCGCAGAATCAAAAACCGCATTTCCTCTTTTTTGCGGCTTTTGATTCACTGCCGTCTGCGGAACGTTATTATATGCAGAGTTTACGGGTGTCATTTGCATCTAAAACCACCTTTTCACTTATACTTTGATAAAACCTGTAAGACAAATAATTGTCAGTTTTCGTTTAGTATTGTTAAGATTTCATCGAAATTGTAACAATCTTTAATTATATGAATGTTTGGCTTCATACCGTTTTGCAATAAAGTTTCTTTTATAAAAGAAACTGTAATACCGTCTAAAAATTCATCTGTCCCTTCTTTCAGCATAACGGAAGGAATTATAATATGCTGAAAATTTCTGCCATCAAGGGTTTTAAGAATATCAGAACCTGTAATAAGCCCTGCAACACTTATCTTATCCCCGAAAAATTCATTTTTAACTTCTATCACTTCAAATTCAAGATTTTCTGTATTTATCTCTTTTTTAAACCTGTTAAATATTTCTGCTGCAATAGAACCAGTTAAAAGCGAGACTTTCTTTTTTTTGGACAGGCGTTTTTTTAATTTCTTTTTACACCGCTGAAAACTGTCTTCCAAAAGCCTTATAGCGCCTACCCCATCTTCAATCTGGACAAAATCACCGTAATATTTTTTATCAGGAATTTCTCTGCCTGCCGTTAAAAAAATTTCATCCGATGCCATTGCTATATGTTTCTTTAAAGACAAATTAAATTCATCCAGCATATCAATAATATTATTCGCATTTTCAACCGTAAGAGGCTTTAAAAGGTCGCCTTTCCTGTATTTGCTCACCCCGACAGGCACAATAGCAAGTGATTTTAATATTTTTTTATATTTCTTTAAATCTTCAAGTGTGTTTTTTAACTCTTTTCCGTCATTAATTTCAGGGCACAGCACAATCTGCCCGTGAATTTCAATATTTGCTTTTTTAAATCTGTCCAATATCTTTAAAATTTCAGATGCTCTTTTGTTATTGAGCATTTTTACTCTTAAATCCGGGTTTGTTGTATGGATTGAAACATAAAGAGGGGAAAGCCTTAAAGCCTCTATCCGCCCCCAGTCTTCTTCTTTCAGATTAGTTCCTGTAATGTATGTTCCTTGCAGATAGGATGTACGCCAATCGTCATCTTTTACATAAAGGCTCTCCCGAAGCCCCTTTGGCTGTTGGTCTACAAAACAAAATATACATTTATTAAGGCAGGGCTTTATGCCGTCAAACACAGCACATTCAAAATCAATCCCCAAATCTTCATCTTCATCTTTTTCAATCTCAAATAGTTCCATCTCACCCGGCAAAATAGTGCCATCATCCTGAATCGCGGGTGCCTTTTTTACAGCAAGATTAATATTTTCATCCTGTACAATAAAACTAAGCTCTATTATATCCTTTGGCTGAATACCGTTTATGGAAAGTATAGTATCCCCTTTTGACAAGCCAAGCTCCTGTGCAATAGAGCCCTCTCTCACCTCTGATATTACCATTCCCTTTTTCATTGAAGCACCTCTATAAGTCCTTCAATTGTTGAAAGTTCAGTCCTTATGACCTTTTTTTGCACATCTTCATACATGTTGTAGGGATTTTCAAGAGCGTCAACTATATCTTTTTTCAAAATTAAAATGTTATTTAGGCAATTTTTATATAATTCTTTTTTATCATCCTCATCTAAAACATCAGAAGCACAAATTAATATTGAAACACAGTTTAATATATGCGCCTTATTTTTAAACTCAAAAGTTAAGAGCGCATTTTTTAAATACTTCATACCAAAAGGAGTAATTTTATAAATCTTTGAGAGCATCCCGCCATCTGTCATTTTTGATTCAAATTCCACACAGGATAATCCTTCCAGCTTTTTTAGAGCAGGATTTATAGCGCCAAGGCTTGGCTTTGAGTACATAAAAAATTTTTCTATGATAAGTTTTTTTGCCTTGTATATTGTTGCATCATATTTTGAAAGAATATAAAGAATCAGTATTTCAATCATTTAAAATCTCCAAACTAAGCTCTATTCTAGCATTAAGTTTCAATATTGTTAAATTCTTTATTTAATTTATAATTTATTAGGGTCGAAAAATAAAGGAGACCGGATTTGCTAACTGTCGAAAATACAATAGAAACAACAAAAAATATAGTAAATGAAACAAACCTTAAACATATTGCAATAATAATGGATGGCAACAGAAGATGGGCAAAAGAGCATCATCTGCCGTCTGCAATGGGTCACAAAAAAGGAGTAGATGCTCTTAAAAAAGTGGTAAAAGGAGCGCACAATTTTGGTGTAAAATACTTAACCTTATACGCTTTTTCAACAGAAAACTGGAACAGAAACCAGGAAGAAGTGGATTTTTTAATGGGGCTTTTAGCATCCACCATAAAAAATGAAATCAATGAACTCCATCAAAATAATGTAAAATTAAAATTCATAGGAGATATTAGAGGTTTAAATTCAAATCTGCAGGAAATTTTATCAAATGCTGAAAAAACCACTGAAAACAATACAGGTGTAAATTTGCAAATTGCAATAAATTACGGTGCAAGAAACGAACTTGTAAATGCTGTAAAAGAGATGATAAAAGAAAATATTGCACCGGATAAAATTGATGAAGAGACTTTAAAAAATTATCTTTATACAAAAAATATCCCCGACCCTGATTTGCTTATAAGAACCGGCGGAGAAATGAGGGTGAGCAATTACCTTCTCTGGCAGATAGCATATTCTGAAATTTACATCACAAAAAAATACTGGCCTGAATTTGATGAAAATGAACTTAAAATTTCAATTGAAGAATTCAAAAAAAGGCAAAGAAGGTACGGCGGATAGACCAGCCGGTCTTTGGTTCCGGCTTTTGAATGGAGAGTTCTATGTTAAAAATTATTCTCGGCACACAAAACGAACATAAAATTTGTGAAATGAATTTAATTTCAAAGCCTTACGGGGTTGAATTTCAAATGCCTGACACAAAAGAAAAAGATTTTAACCCTGATGAAAACGGCGAAACCTTTGAAGAAAATGCCTATATAAAAGCACACGCAGCATACACTTGCGGCGGTGGGGAATTATACCTTGCAGATGATTCGGGACTTTGTGTGGATTATTTAGACGGAGCCCCTGGGATAAAATCCGCACGATATGCAGACACTGCAGAACACAGAATTGAAAAACTTTTAGATGTTATGAAGGATGCTAAAACCCTGCATGAAAGAGGGGCACATTTTGAATGTCACCTTGTTCTTTTGGATAAAGACGGAGAAATTTTAAACAGAACAAAAGGGGTCTGCAAAGGAGAAATCGCATTTGAAAAGAAAGGTATAAACGGTTTTGGATATGACCCTGTTTTTATCGTTGAAAAATTAAACAAAACAATGGCAGAGCTTTCAGATGTTGAAAAAAACCTGCATTCCCACCGCGGCAAAGCTCTTTCTGATATGCTTGTATGGCTGAAACATAATTATTTATAATTTTATTTCAGACTTGTGTTAGGATTAAAGTATGGCAGATATGAATATAATGAAATCCGTATATTTTAGAAAATAAATCTCTGATTTTGCACAATCAGCGAAAATTTGAGATTAAAATTTTTAAAATAACACGGAGGAAGTTATGTTCAACAACAGACAAAAAGAACTGCTTAATTATATATTGCCGTCTGCGGGCGCACTTTGTGTCACCTATTTATACAATATTGCGGACGGAATTTTTGTAGGACGCGGAATTAGCGCAATGGCACTTGCCGCAGTTAATATTACTGTTCCTTTTATAACGGCGCTGGTTGCATTATCCACGCTTTTTGCAATGGGCGGCTCAACAGTTATAGCAATAAGATTGGGCAGAAAAGATACTAAAGGTGCAAACAATGCCTTTATGTGCGCATTTTTATTAACCCTTGTCTTATCTGTTATATTAATGCTTACAGGAATGATATTCCCCGAACAAATATCAAGACTCTGCGGAGGGAGCGACAATATTCTTCCTTTGGCAAAAGAGTACCTTTTTTATTACACGGCGTTTTCAGTTCCGTTTTTGCTGAGCAGTTGTTTTGCCGTATTTGTAAGAAATGACGGCGCCCCAAGACTTGCTTTTGCCGGCATGTGCACAGGCGCCGTTTTAAATATTTTCCTTGACTGGCTTTTTATATTTCCGCTGAAAATGGGCTTGAAAGGAGCAGCGATAGCAAGCGGTCTCGGACAGGTTTTTGCATTTATAATACTTCTAAGCCATTTTATATTTAAAAAGGGTGATTTGAGAATTAAATTTTATGTGCCCGATTTATCCTTAATCGGTAAAATTTTTAACAGAGGAATTCCCGAATTTTTAACCCAGTTAAATACTCCGGTGACTGCGCTTTGCTACAACTGGGTTTTACTGAAAACACTCGGTGATGTCGGGGTCGCCGCATTCAGCATTTTAAGTTTTATCTATGCTTTTGCCTATGCAATACTTTCAGGAACAGCACAAGGATTGCAGCCTTTGTGGGGAAAGCTATTTGGAGAAAATAACAAAGAAGGACTGAAACAATATTTAAATTCCGGAATAAAAATAAACCTTGCAGCTTCAGTTGTAATGGTTGTTTTTCTCATTATTTTCAACAGACAAGCGGTTGAAATATTTACAAAAGACGCCGGGCTGATAAATATGGCGTCAGGCGCCCTTCCCGTTTTTTCGGTCTCATTTGTATTTATGGCTTTAAACCTCATATATACAGCATATTTCTATTCAACAAAAGAAACTTTAAAATCCGATATCATTGCAATAAACAGAGGGGTTGTTTTGAAGGCATTATTAATCTTTGCGGTTCCGTATATATTCGGAGTCAGATATATCTGGCATGCAGTTTTATTGGCTGAAATTATCACTTTTGGCATTTGTCTGTTTATGGAAAAAAATAAAATTGTGTTAAAAAATCTGCTGATTACAATTTTATGATATACTTTCTTTTAAAGAACTAAAAAGGATAACAAAATGGAAAATGCGCCCGAAAACAAAAGATGGTACGATAAAGACCCCATTTTAAAAGAAGCTCTGGAGCTTTTAAGACTTTCAAGCCCGAATGAAAAAGAACACGCAAAAGATTTTATTCTGCAATTACAAGAGCAAGTGGCAGGCGAAGTGATAGAGCGCATTTATGAAATAATTACCCAATATCAGGGCAAAGGAAACCGCTGGTATGATAATGACCCTATTATGATAAAAGCTATTGAAATATTAAGACATGCAGACCCAAAAACACAAAGAAAGGCAGCATTGAAACTTTTGCTTGCACTTGAAGAAAAAAGTTTTAATGAATAATATACAGGCTTCTGCACAACGATTGCTTCTGTGCGAAAAGACTTAAAAATATGAACGATGTACAAAACCAAAAAGACAAAAGAAATATAGACATCCAAAAAGTGGGCGTAAAGGATGTCGAAATTCCTCTTGTTATTCAAAGAAAATTAAAGAACGGAAAAATTGATACCCAAAGGGTTTATGCCAAGGCAAAAATGAGCGTGTCTTTAATGAGACAGTTTAAGGGCACTCATATGAGCCGTTTTATTGAGATTTTAAATGATTATAGAAAAGAAAACCTCGTCGGTGTTGATATTAAAAAAATGCTTCAGGATATTAAAGAAAGACTGAATGCTGAAAATGCTTATGTAAAGTTTGATTTTAAATATTTCATTAAAAAGACTGCTCCAAAAAGCGGCTTGGAAGCCTTGATGTGCTATGATTGCTATTTTGAAGGCACACTGAATAAGGACGATTACAAATTTTATTTAGGCGCAAAGGTGCCTGTTACAACGCTTTGTCCCTGTTCAAAAGAAATATCGGATTACGGCGCGCACAACCAAAGGGCAATCGTAAAGGTTAAAATTTCATACCCCGAAAATCATCATATCTGGCTTGAAGATTTAATTAAAACTATTGAAGAATCAGGTTCATCCGAGGTATATTCCCTTTTAAAAAGGGAAGATGAAAAAGCTGTAACAGAGTGCGCTTATGAAAATCCGAAATTTGTCGAAGATGTTTTAAGAGATATTGTTTTAAAACTTGAAAAAAATGAAATTATAAACTTTTTTGAAGTTGAAATTGAAGCACAGGAGAGCATCCACAATCACAATGCCTGGGCATATCAAAAGAAAGAAAAATAACATTTAAGTTATCGTATAAGCTTTTCTTCTGTACAAAATCCAACCGATTAACGCAATGGACAATACAGGAAGCCAAGCCGCAAGAAACGGAGATATGGTTTTTGTTTCTCCAAGATTTAGAGAAAATGCCCGGATTACATAATAAACAAAGATTATCATAACGCTGAATAAAAATCCTCTGTTATATCTCACCCTTGGAGGAGTTATTGCAAGCGGAACCCCGACAAGTGCAAGAGCAAATGTTGTCACAGGAAGTGCCAATTTGTCATAAAGCTGTACCTGCAATTCAAGCTTCAATTTTTCCAAGATATCGGGATTTTTCTTATTCTTTTGAATAAATTTCATAAGCCTGAAGAAATTATATTGGCTTGCTTCTTCTTTTACAAGGCTATCCAGTTTTTCTATGCCAAAATTTATATTCGACCTTTCAAAAAGCGTGGTGTTTAAAACTTTTTCCGTCGGAGACAATGTGTACATTACCCCTCCGTCAAATATCCATCCGGAATCTGCAGTTTTGCCAACTTTTGCCTGAATAATCTGCACGGTGTCTTCGTTTGATAAATCTAAAACAGTAATGTTATTTAAAGTTTTATCTTCACATTTTTGAACATAAAAAAGTCTTTTCAACTTTCCATCCTTGTCTGTTTCATTCAGCGTAAAATTCATTCTGCCGTCAGGCACATGCTTTTTTTGAAGAGAATATATTGCAAGATACTTTGCCTGTGTGCTTGCCGCAGGAACAATAAATTCATTTATTAAGAAGCTTACAATAGTCATTAAAATTGCAAATACAAAGATAGGCTTTGCAATTCGGGCAATTCCTATGCCACATGCCCTTAATACCGTAATTTCAGAATTCAAGCTAAGTTTATTTACAGTCATAACCGTTGCAAAAAGAGTTGAAATCGGAATTGTCATAACAAAAACCTGCGGCAGATTTAAAATTACCATCATAATTGCAATATTAAAAGGTATTCCAAACTGGGTAATCTGTTTAATAAGCTGGGTAAAAGTTTCTGAGGCAAAAATGATAGATGTAAAGATAATAACCCCAAGTATAAAAATCTCTATAAGCTGTTTCAGGATGTATTTATCCAGCATACTTATTTGTGCTGCTTTAATTTTTGCAAATCTTATATATTTTTTAAAATCTTTATTCACTTAAAATACCCGTTTTAAACAAGCTTGTTTTTACCATTTTCATCATACATTGATTTTCTTATTTTTTGAAGTTCAAAAAATGTATCTTTTAGTTCTTCTTTGGACATATTCTTTAACTCTTGCAGATTTTGGACAAACTCTTTAATTAAAATATCAAAATTATCAGAATTTAAATCCAGCATATCATACGCAAGGTTAAAATCAGTTAACGAAAGCCTTGTAGTGTCACGAAACCCGCTTGACGCTATTTTTAGTGCCCCGCTATCTTTTGAAGCCGTTTTCATAAGAGCAGTTGAAATAAGCATCGGAAGGTGGGAGATAAGACATGCAAATTTATCATGGTCTTTTGCATCCATTAGTACAGGTTTTGCGCCCATATCTTTTATTAAATTTTCTAAAATTTCGTTTTCTTCATTTAAAATCCATTTTGCGCCTGAAAAAAGCCCGGCAAATGAATGCTCAAACCCCGAAAACTCTGTCCCTGCCATAGGATGGGAACCAATAAATTTATACGGGCGTTCAAACCGTTTTCCATCAGCATCAAAATTGACAAATCTTTTCAGGGAACAAACATCCGTCACAATACAATCAGGGAACACAATATTTTCCAGTTCTTTTAAAACAGATAAGGTTTCAGACATTTTAGAACACACAAAAACAACATCGCAGTTTTTAACATCTTTGATATAAGGACTTGCCTTTGCACAAAATTTTGAAGCTTCAATATGACTGCTTTTTGAGATACCAACAACATAATAACCAAGATTATTAAGAGATTTTAAAACGGAGCCTCCGATTAACCCTAAGCCGATAACACCAATTTTAAGCCCTGATTTCAAATTTCTGTTTTCCATAATTTCCATTATATTTGTATTATAATTGAAACAAAAGAACTTAAGAAACAAATAACATTAAGGAACTATTTTTTATGGAAATTAAAAGAGGAAAAGCATTTAAATTTGGTGACGGCATTTCAACAGACCACATTGCACCGGGAAGATTATTTCACCTTAGAAGCAATCTGGAAGAATTTTCAAAACATGTTTTAGAAGATGCTGACCCTGAATTTGCATCTAAAATGAACAAAGGTGATTTTGTTGTTGCCGGAAATAATTTCGGTCTTGGTTCATCAAGAGAGCACGCCCCGCAGATTATTAAAATTGCAGGAGTGGGTGCAGTTATAGCCAAAAGTTTTGCAAGAATTTTCTACAGAAATGCAATAAACATAGGGCTTTTGCTCATTGAATGCGACACAGATAAAATTGATGCAGGAGACGAGCTTGAACTCGATATAAAAAACGGCATTTTGAAAGATATTACAAAAAATATAGAAATCAAAATAACTCCGCTTCCGGATGTTATGATAAAACTCTTAGGAGACGGCGGGCTTATTGAACATCTTAAAAAACACGGTGATTTCAGCCTTGTATAGCTTGATTTAAAGATTAAAAGTAAAAGCCTGATTAAATTGCAGGCATAAAATAAAAGAGGAAAATTATGCACAATATAACACTCATTGAAGGAGACGGGATAGGTCCCGAGATTGCAGATGCTGTAGTAAAAATTATTGATGCAGCTGGTGTAAAAATAAACTGGGACAGACAATCTGCAGGACTTGATGTTATTGAAAAAGAAGGTGTACCATTACCGGAACGTGTTATAGAAAGTATAAAGAAAAATAAAATTGCGCTTAAGGCGCCTGTTACAACTCCTATTGGAAAAGGCTTCAGATCTGTAAATGTGCAGCTTCGCCGGGAATTGGATTTATATGCAAATGTCCGTCCCTGTAAAAATATTGAAGGCATAAAAACACCGTTTAATAACGTTGATTTAGTTGTTGTAAGGGAAAACACGGAAGATTTATATGCAGGAATCGAGCGCAAAGTAGATGATGACACCATGGAAGGTGTTAAGCTTATCACAAGAGGGGCAAGTACAAGGATTGTAAAATATGCCTTTGAATACGCTAAAAAAATGGGCAGAAAAACAGTTTGGGCTGTTTCAAAAGCAAATATCTGCAAATTAACGGACGGGCTTTTTTTAGAGTGCGCACGTGAAGTTAGTAAAAATTATCCTGATATTGAATATAAAGAAATTCTTGTGGATGCACTTTGCATGCAGCTTGTTCAGAACCCTTCAAAGTTTGATGTGCTTGTTCTCCCAAATCTTTACGGAGACATTGTTTCAGACCTTACCGCAGGATTAATAGGCGGTCTTGGTGTAGCCCAGGGGGCAAATATAGGACTTGAAGCTGCAGTATATGAGCCTGTTCATGGTTCTGCGCCCGATATCAAAGGACAAAACCTTGCAAATCCTTCCGCCCTTTTAATGTGCGCTATTGAGATGTTAAAAAACATTGATGAAATTGATGCAGCACAAAAAATTGAAAAGGCTTTGTTTAAAACAATTAAAGAAAGTAAGGTTTTAACAAAAGACCTTGGCGGCAGTGCAAAAACAACAGAATTCAGGGATGAAATTATAAGAAATTTATAAAAATCTTTAACTAAATAAAAAAACCGCCAATAATCAATTGGCGGTTTAATTATATGCAATTTTTGCATTTTCAGATTCTTTAAGTCTATTTTATTCCAAACACAACATTTGAAACTGCGGTAACCTTCTTTTCTATAGAAGTTGTATCATTTATACCCCAGTCTGAAACTGCGTTTGAATCAGGCGGTGTGATTTGAAACACACCCATTCTTACAGAGCGGATTTTACCAACATTGTTGTGTGTTGCCTTAAGCATTTCCTTTGCACGAAGTTTAGCATCAGCAGTTGCCTTTTGCAAAAGCTCTGCTTTTTTATCTGCAAGCCCTGAATACATATAGTTTGGCTCAAAAGATGACACCACAATTCCTTTTTCAATCAAAGACGGAATTTCAATGTGAAGTTTCTTGATTAATTCGACATCTTTTGAATTAATCTTTACTACCTGCTCATACGTATAGCCTTTAATTTCCTGGGTTGAATATCCGTTCGGGGTGGTTTTATATCTTGCATAATCATTTATACCCAAAAATTCAATTTCGTTGTCCTTTATGCCCTTTGCCTTCAAGAATTGTACAACAATAGGTTTTTGGGCACTTAGGGTCTGATATGCATCATTTCTTGTTGCCCCTTCGGTTTTAATTTGAAATTTCCAAACGCCAGAATCTGACGTAACAATCTCACTTGCAGAGCCTGTCACCGTTATTTCATCTTTTGAAAAATTCTTTGATATTATTTTTGCCCCGAAAACAAGCGCAAAAATTAAGCTCAAACCAAGTACAACGCCAAATACAACTATCTGTATTCTTGCCACCTTTTCAAACATTTTTTCCTCTTCCTATATCTCTGATTATTTTTATTTTTCTATATAAATTTCTTCTATATTGTGAACAGCACCGCCCAATGATGTCGGGTAAACATTTTTAAATTTTTTCCTTACTGCAACAATATTCACAGGGCTGTATAGATAGATTAGAGGATTATTCTCTGCAACTATCTTTTGATATTCATTATACAGCTCTTTTCTTTTTTGTACATCTATTTGAACTTTTGCTTCATCAAAAATTTTATTCAGCTTGGTTTCAAAGGGTAAAAGCCTGTCTGTTGATTTCATATCCTCGTCAGACCTTTGGTTGAAAAGATGCAATGTGCCGTCAGAACGCCAAACATTGTTTCCCGCATGCGGCTCAAGCGGATTACTTGTAAGAGACATTATGGCAGCCTCATAATCAAGAGTCTGGGTAAGCCTGTTTACAAGGGTATTGAATTCAACAGGTTTAAAATTTACCTTCATTCCAAGTTTGGCTAAATCTTCCTTAATGCTGACACCGGTTGCTTCTCTTTGGGTATTGCCGGCATTTGTTGAAAGCTCAAATTCTACTCTGTTTCCGTATTTATCATATAAAATACCGTCTTTCAGTTTAAAACCTGACTTTTCAAGGAGCGACTTTGCATATTCAATATCCTGCTCATGACCTTTTGCAACTTCTTCGTTTAAAAATATGCTTGTTATGCTTTCTGCGGTATATAAAGGCTGCCCCACACCTGAAAGTACATTTAGAACAAGGCTGTCGCGGTCTATAGCCCAGTCTATTGCGCTTCTGAAATTATCATCGTTAAACCACAGCTGCTTTTTGGGGTCAAGGTAAAATTTCCCCTTCTTATCCTTTCTTGTATTCATATTAAAAGCGATGAAGGATGTATTTGTGGTAGGACCAAGATTATATAAGGTATAATCGGAATTTTTTTCAAGTTCCCTGTATCTTGAAACCATAGACCCGGGGATTGTTGTAGTATCTGTTTCTCCTGCTTCAAATTTTATTATGTCGTTGTTTAAATCCCCGACAATTAAAATCACCCACCTGTCCAGATATGGAAGCTTATTCCCCTCCTTATCAATAACATAATAGTTTGGATTCCTTTCAAAGATTACTCTTTGAGCCGGAATGTATTCTTTCAGTTTAAAGGCGCCTGATACAACAAAATCAGATGGTTTTGTGGTTGTTGAATAAAAGCTTCTGAAATAATCCTTTCCCTTATCCACCGCAGGCTTAAAAACATGTTTTGGGGCAATGGATAAAGACAAATTCCTTAAAAACGGTGCAAAAGGCACAGGTGTTCTAAACTTAACCGTATATTTATCCACCTTTTCAACCATGGGAAGTTTTCCTTCCACATAAAGAGCATCCCTCGTGCTTGTATCACCATATCCCGCAAAAATAATATCTTTATATGTAAATACTACATCATCTGCAGTGATTTCTTTGCCGTCAGACCATTTTAACCCGTGACGAAGCTCCAGAATATATGTCATATCATCTGGCAAAATTTCAAGCCTTTTTGCCATCCTTAATGTAACATCTCCCGTGTAGGCATCAGTACTTAAAAGCCCGTCATACATCAGGCTTGCCATTTGGGAAGATGTCGCATCATTTGTATTAAAGGGGTTAAATGTTTTAGGACCCTCGCCTATTGTAGATGTAACAAAATCCCCGCCGTATTTTCCAATATCCGTACGCGACACAAGATAATCCACTCCATTAATTGTTTTTGTTTCTGCAGGAGGAAAATTATACTCTGTAATATCCAAAGCTCTTGCATCTGAAAATTTCGGAGGCTCATCATACCCTTTGTCCTGTTTCAGACACCCTTTTAAAAGAAATGCAAAGAATACCAATATGATGATTATGTAAAGTATTTTTTTCATAGTATTGATTTTACCATAACTTCCTGATATAAAATTACTAAACAACAGGGCGTGTACAAGTGTACAAAAAGCATTAATTTTCCCCAAGAAAGCTTGCCCTCAAAATATTTAAGGAATGGCAATTTTTATGAGAATACTTGTTACAGGAGCATCCGGTTTATTGGGACAGGAATTGTGCCCTATGCTGGATAAAGAGGGACATCAGTTTTGGGCTACCAATTCCAAAATTTTTGATATTACAAATAAGAAACTTGCAGCTGAAATTATGGATAAAATAAGCCTTGATTTAATTATCCACCTTGCAGCATATACAAACATAGACCAGGCAGAAGTTTCAAAGAAAGAAGCTTTTGAAATTAATCATATCGGAACAAAAAATATGGCTCAAATTGCCAAAAAACTTGACGTTCCTATTATCTATATCAGTTCTGATTCAGTGTTTGACGGAAATAAAAATTCACCCTATAAAACAACGGACGAAACCCACCCTATAAATATTTACGGGGAATCAAAACTAAAAGGTGAAGAAGAAATCAGAAAATTAACCAAAAAACACTATATCCTAAGGACAAGTACACTCTATGGCAAGGGCGGAAAAAACTATGTTGATACAATGATAACCTTTTCAATGCTTTCAAACTCAATAAGCGTTGTAGATGACCAGATTTTAGCCCCGACCTGGACAAAAGATCTATCAAACGAAATTATTAAAATCATAAACGACAAAAGACCTTACGGCACATACCATATAGCATCTTCGGGTGAAGCAAAATGGTCTGATTTTACAAAGAAAATTTTTGAAATCAAAAAAAGAAACATCGCTGTTTCATCCATAGAAAAGAGCGATTTTCCGCGTCCCGCAAAACGCCCGAAATACAGTGTTTTAGATAGTTCCGGAGCACTGCCCAACTGGGAAGAATCCCTTGAAAAATATCTGTTGAGCAGGTAGCATTCAAGTGGGAAAAATTTTTCCCACAAATGATTTTAATACCGGGACAAAACCTTGAAAAACAGAAAATGCGGTTATAATAAGGATAGATAATTCTGATACGGTAAATCTTGCAACCGGCTTGACTATTAATTTATAGTATTTATTTTTTTCATAAAACAGCATTATGTCATACCCGTTTTTTGATTTTAATATTTTTGATGGATTTTTTGCAATTTTAGGTATTTTTAAATAATCGATAAGACACATGCCGGAATGAGTAATACAATTTTATCTCTTAACAGTCATTCATACATCCTAAAGCTCATCACAATACTTAACTATTTGTGCCCATAAGGGTTTTATTGTATAATTATTGAACGGGATTTAGAATTTTAAAGAGGAAGTTTTTTATGTACGGTATTATTCTTGCAGGCGGAAGCGGTTCCAGACTTTGGCCACTATCAAGAGAGCTTTATCCAAAGCAGCTTTTAAAAATTAATACCGACAAAAGTCTTTTAGAAATGACATATTTAAGGCTTCTTGATATCACGGATGAAAAAAATATTCTCTCTATTACAAATGCAAAACACTTCAGTGATGTTAAAACGCAGCTTTCTTCAATTGCAAAAGACCCCATCCTGCTCTCTGAACCCACCCAGAAAAACACAGCTCCCGCTATAAGTGTTTCTGTTAAATATCTTTTGGATAAAGGCAAAGACGATGTTGTCCTTGTCGTACCGTCAGACCACATTATAAAAGATAATAAAAAATTTAAAGAAGCAGTAGAAAAAGCCAAAAAACTTGCAAAAGAAGATTTTATAGTAACATTCGGAATAAAACCCACAGCCCCTGAAACAGGATACGGCTATATAAAATCTTCTAAAAAAGCCGGGGATTTTGCATTTAAGGTGGACGAGTTTAAAGAAAAACCTGATGCAAAAACTGCTGCAAAATATTTCAAAAATAAAAATTATTTTTGGAATGCAGGTATTTTTATGTTTAAAGCTTCCGTCTTTATGGAAACTTTAAAGCAATTTGCACCTGAAATTTATGAAATTACACAGGAATTTAATTTCAAAAAAGACAGCGCAATTGAATTTACAAAGTTTGATAAGATGCCGTCTATTTCAATCGATTATGCCGTTATGGAAAAAGCCAAAAATATTGTAAACGTGCCTATTGACTGCGGTTGGAATGATTTAGGCTCCTGGGATGCAATTTATGAAATAAACAAAAAGGATAAAGAAGGAAATGTAAAAATCGGCACCACAATGACAGAAGGGTGCAAAAATTCATTTCTTTACAGCTCAAACAGGCTTGTTGCAGGAGTAGGACTTGATGATATCATCCTTGTTGAAACATCCGACGCCATTTTAGCCTGCAAAAAAGATAAGACCCAGGATGTCAAAAAAGTTTTCGATAAATTAAAAGAAATAAAGGATGAAACCCACCTTGTACACACAACCGTATACCGCCCCTGGGGCTATTATACAGTGTTAAACCAGGGAGACGGGTATTTGACAAAGATGATTTGCGTCTCATCCCACGGGCAGTTGAGCCTCCAATCCCACAATTTCAGAAGTGAGCACTGGGTTGTGCTTTCAGGCTGTGCCAGGGTTACACTTGATAATAAAAACTATATCCTAAAACCCGGCTCCAGTATTGATATTCCTGTAAAAGTAAAGCACTCTTTAGGAAACCCTTATAAGGAAGAATTGAAAATCATCGAAGTTCAAAAGGGCGATAAACTGGTTGAAGAGGATATCATAAGATACAAAGATATCTATGGCAGGGTAAAAGCATAACCCCAGAGAATTTTACTTTTTAAGAAACTTATGGTAGTTATCTTTTGTAATCGGATTTAATTCTTTCAATTTTTCCACATCAAGAATAAGTCTGGTACCGTCATATACTGCAAGCTGCCCTGCTGTATCAATATTTTCAGGCAAATTACCAAATATACCGCTCATAAGACCTGTCGTCATGCCTTTTGGCGAGTAAAGCCCTGCATAGCCTGAATCTTTCATAATTCTATTAATTACATCAGCTGTATACTCTGTTGCGGTATTTATGGTTTCAATTGTATATTGTTTACCCAAAAATGCAGTGCTCTTAGCATTTGGCTCCAATCCTTCTGAAATTAAACCTGCAACTACAGACCTGAATTCATCAATATCAACATTTAATTCACCAATCTGTCCTTCAATCTTATAAGGCAATATTACTCCGCCTTCGCTGTAATGTCGTGCCAAATCAAGGGTTGGTGTAGTATACACTCCGCGCCCGAGCCCCGGAACCTTATTTGATGCTGTTTTTGAAGCATAGGGCGTAATACCGTCTTGCAATATACTTTTTGTAGTTTCAACGCTTGTACCATGGTATACAACCCCGTCAGACGCAATTTCATCAAGTTTTCTGGGCTCAACAACACTTGCAATATATTCTTTGATTCTCCCGCAAATGTCTGCATGTTCTGTCATAAATTTATCAGCAGCGGTTTTAGTTTCATTTACGCTTCCTTCAATAACTTTATTATTGCCGGTATTTGTCTTATCAAAAAATCTCTTTGCATCATCAATATTAAATTTATGTTTAACCCCTGCCCCGATTGCAAGAGCAGCAACGCCTGCAACTGCAAGTGCACCAAGGGCAAGTTTCAGCTTTTTACTGCTGTCTTTCCCGGCATCTTCTGCAATACCCGGAGATTTAGGTGCTTCTGTCCCGGCAGCGGGTGTTGCATAATTTGGTGCAGCACTTTCCTGAGCACCGTTTATGTAATATGTATTTAGCTGGCTTAAACCGGTCATAATCCATTCTTCCTTCTATATCTTTTTAAAAACAATTTAAATATTTTATTTGCCAAAAACCTGCTATTCCACATAACACTGTTACCTATTCTTTACAAATACTAAAAAAGCAAATTTTATTTTTCAGCAGTGTTATATAAAAACGCAGATTATTCAAAATTTAAAGGTGTTGGAAAAAATGAAAATAAGTTCTATAAACCTTAATGGTTTAAACTTCGGAAAAACTATTATAGATAAATCAAAAATAAGATCAACAGGATATGGAACACAAAATGTTTCATTTGTAGAATATGACCCGAAAAACTATGATGACAAACGCAGAATGCAGTGCATAGGCTTATATTGGGGCGAACATTCAAGACAAATGCAAGAATATGTAAGACGGCTTTCTTCAAATTTTGACAAGGCTGAAAATAATCCGGAATCAATGCAAAATAAACATTTCTACGGTCTTGAAGATGAGGTTGGAAATACAATTGCAATCTCACAAACAACAGAAAGAAAAAAAGGATTATTTGGGGGTAAGTCCTACACGGAAATAGACTATATCCAAACAATACCGGATGAACAGTACACATCAAAAAGAAGAAGATATAAGGGTGTTGGCGAAACGCTTGTTGCACAAATAGTAAAAAACTCTATGCATAAAGGCAGCGAACTAGTTAAACTTACATCTATAAATGAGCATTTCTGGAAAGAGAGCGGATTTTTTGTATGCACAGCAGATTCCGCGGGTGAATATCCGATAAGGCAAATAAACAAAGACGATTTTCAAGGCTATATTGACCATGTTGAAAAGAAAACAGCACCAAAACAAAATATCGTTGACATTTGGGGATAATAAAAATTTTTCATTTAAATAATAACATATAGCTTTTAAAAAGCATATTTTCGGAAAAATCAAATTAGAACAATACAAAATAAAAACAGACACGCCGAATTTTGTTAAAGCCCAGAAAACCGTTTAAACACCGGTTCTTTTGATAATTAATATACCTTTGGAATGGAATCAAGCAGAATTTTTGTATAATAATGCTTTGGATTATTAAATATTTCCATTGTTTCGCCCGTTTCAACAATTTCACCCCTGTACATAATTGCAACTCTTGTACATAAATATTTCACAACATTTAAATCATGGGATATAAAAAGGTATGTCAGGTTAAATTTGTCTTTTAATTCAATCAAAAGGTTTATAATCTGAGCCTGTATGCTCACATCCAATGCAGAAACGGGTTCATCTGCAACAACAAATTCCGGCTGCAAAATTAAAGCTCTTGCAATTGCAATTCTTTGCCTCTGTCCGCCTGAAAATTCATGCGGAAAACGCCCCAAATCATCCCCGCTAAGCCCCGTCAGCCTTATAATATTTTCAAGCATATCAAGTCTTTGCTTTTTATCTTTAACACCATTTACAATCAAAGGTTCAAGCAAAATCTCTTTTATCTTCATCTTAGGATTCAGACTTGAATATGGATTTTGAAAAATTAGTCCGGTTTTTTTCCTGAAAAGTTTTGTGTCTTCTTTTGAAAAAGCTTCAATGTTTTTACCGTCATAAAAAATTTCACCGCAATTTATATCTAAAAGCTTTAAAATACAATTTCCAAGTGTGGATTTCCCGCTGCCGGATTCTCCTACAAGCCCTATAATTTCACCCTTTTTAATATCAAGACTTACTCCCTTAAGAGCATATACGGGTTCTTTTTTTTCTCCCAAAAATCCGCCCTTGGTCTCAAAAGTTTTATGAACATTTTTGATTTCTATAAGGTTTTCCATATCTTCTTTTTTAACATATTTTAACCTCATTTTCTATAGGAAATCAGAATGTCAAAAAGGACAAAATAAAAAGCCCAAAAAAGGTAAAACGGGCTTTGTTTATCGTGTATTTGGCATAAAAACTCTTATGATAAATAATTTTTGAGTTCAGCCGTCTCTTTTGCCTTCCTCAGTTTTTTTAGCGCCTCTCCTTCAATTTGCCTTATCCTCTCCTTTGAAAATCCTAAAATCTTTCCAAGTTCTTCAAGCGTTTTTGTCTTACGACCGGAAATTCCAAACCGGTTAATTAATATGAATCTTTCCTTTTCAGATAAAATATCCAGAGCCTTTAGGATATCTTTATATAAAAATTCCTTTTCTGTCTTGATATCAGGCATCTTTCCTATGTCATCTTTTATATAATCTTCAAGGCAAAGATCTTGTGCTACAGGCGTATCAAGACTCACAGGCTCTTTTATCATAGCTTTTTTTGCAGTCTGCACTTTCTTGATATCCATTTTCAGATAATCTGCAAGTTCGTTGTCATCAGGTTCCCTTCCCAAATCCACACTCAGTTTCACTATTGCTCTTTTCAGGGCTCTTATCTTATCGCTCATATGCACGGGAATTCTTATTGTCCTTGAATTGTTTGCAATAGCCCTTATAATGGTTTGTTTTATCCACCATGTAGCATAGGTTGAAAATTTAAATCCCTTAGTATAATCAAACCTTTCTGCCGCCTTAATCAAACCCAAAGACCCCTCCTGAACCAAATCCATAAACAAAATTCCCTGCCCTGTGTATTTTTTTGCAATTGATACAACAAGCCTTAAATTTGCCTGAATGAGTTTTTTCCTTGCAATCTTTGCCTCTTTCTTTGTACCCTCTTTGATTGCCTTGCCTATCATTGTTTCATTTGTTCTGTTTAAAAGTTTTATCTTTCCAATATCCTTTAAATACATCTGTAAAATTTCATCTTTATTTGCAATTGTATTAAAGGTTTTAATTTCTTCTCCGTTCTCTTCATTTTCACTATCGCCTGGCTCGCAGTTTAAATATTCATATTCATCAAAATAAACGTTTTTATTTAACGCGTTATTATTCATTAATAATTCCTCCAGCTCCCTTTTTGAAATTTTTACAACTCTTTTCAAACTTCTCATTCTATTTGACGTTTAAAAATTAATTATGTTTCCATTATCTTAAAAATTAGTGTATAATAGGCTGTATGAAAGTTTTTAAACTATTTTGTTTATTGGGGTTTATCTTCATTTTTCAATCTGCAGTACATTCTGCCGATTTAACATTCACAACAATTTCTGATGCAGGCATAAAATCAGACAGAATAGAAAATTCTATGACCCCGTCCATTAAAAAACTGCTCAGTGCAAAGGATAATATAAACCATTCAGGCAGTAAATTTGTTGTATTTCTTGGCAATAACATTGCAAAGGCAGAAAAATATGACCTTGTAATGTTCTCTAAAATAATAAATAAAATTTCAAAACCTGTCTATGCAGGGATAGGAAACCAGGACATTCAAAGAGTTAAAGATTTGGATAAAATAGAATATTACAGATTATTAAACAAATATTCAAAAAACAAAGTATCAAAGATTCCCTGTGTAAAAAAAATTGACGGATTTGTATTCATCTTTATGGACGGTATAAATGAAACAGTTCCTATGCCAAAAGGATATTTTAAGGATAAAGAACTGATATTTTTAGAAAACACTCTAAAAAAATATATGGACAAAGATGTAATAATAATTCAGCATTTTCCTTTGTATAATGGCAAAGAAGAAAACGGTACACTATATAACGCAGAGCCGTATAAAAATCTGCTTTCACAATATAAAAATGTAAAGGCAATAATTTCAGGACATACAAATTCTGATTTTGAAGGCGAAGATGAAAACAGAATAAAACATATAAGCGTACCATCACTTGCAAAATCAGGCGAGTATAAAGTAATAAACATTAAAACTACAGGTGAAACTGTTTCAATAAAAACAAAGATAATCAGTGTAGAATAAAGGAGGATAAAGTGACAGGCTCTTTTTGCGATTTGATTAAAAAGATAAAAGATTTTATCACAAAATATGCAAACTTCTTTTGCATATTATCTATTTTATTATTCGGGTATTTGTTCCTGTTTTTAAACCTTGGCTCATACAGGCTCATAGATATTGATGAAACAAGATATATTAATATTGCCCGTGCCATGTTTTTAAACGGAGATTTTATTACCCCGCACCTGAATTTTGAAGCCTTCCTTGAAAAACCTCCTCTCTTCTATTGGCTTACAGTTTTGTCTTATAAAATTTTTGGCAGCACAGATGAATTTGCTTCAAGATTTCCTGTGGCTCTGTCCACCTTTTTAATTGTTTTTGGGACATATTTCTTTGGGAAAAAAGCTCTGGGCTCTAAAATTTACGGACTTGTATCCGCTATGATTTTATTGTCTTCCATATGGGTCGGACTTTTTTCACATATTGCAATTCTAGATGCAGGATTTATGGCACTCACTGCAGCATCCATATATTGTGCGGTTATCACGCTTTTTAACGTTAAAGAAGAAAATAAAAAATACTTCTGGTATCTTTCATACGCTTTTATGGGTTTAAGTGTTCTTCAAAAAGGACTTATAGGAATCATTCTTCCTGTTATGGTAATTGCACTTACATTTATTGCCCTAAATAAGGCAAAAGAGCTTATAAAACCTGCAAATATCATCCCGGGAATTATTGTATTTCTTCTTATAAGCCTTCCATGGCATATTTTAGTGTATAAAGCAAACGGTCAGGCATTTATAAATGACTATTTCATAAAACATCACTTTGCAAGATTTTTAAATTCTTCAATGGGACTTGGCAGAAAACAACCGTTTTTATTCTATATCCCGATTCTGCTTGCAGCCTTTATGCCTTGGACTTTTTCGTTTATATCCGTACTTATCAGGGGAATAAAATCTTTAATGAAAGATTTCAAATCTACAAAATCTTTCAGGCAGATATTCTCAAATGATACAAACGACAGAAAGCTTTTAATATTTGCAACAATTTATCTTTTCTCAATTTTAATATTCTTCAGCATATCATCCACAAAGCTTCCAACTTATATTTTGCCTTTATTCCCGGCTTTGTCATTAATTACAGGATATTATTGGTGGGGATATATTGCAGACAACAAATTTGAAAAAGGTATAAAAATTTCTACAATAGTTAGCGCCGTATTTTTCATATTATTTGGAATTGCAGGAGCTTTAGCGCTTTGTGTACTTTCAGGAGAAAATCTTCTCTATGCACAAAACGCCGATGGTTTCAGAATGCTTATGTCATCGTGGTTAATCATAATATCGTTGATTACACTCCTTTGCCTGATTTCAAAGAACAGAAGTCTTTTATTCATTGCAAATGTAATTTTGATGCTTGGCGTTTCAATAATTACAAGCGGCAAGATTTTAAGCTATACAACAACATTCGGACAAACAGAACTTGAACAATACGCAGACAAAGCACAAATGGTCTCAGGCTCAAAACTTGTAACTATGGGTTTTGGTAAAAAATACAGTATTTTAAGTAAGTTTGATAATAAGGTTTACTACATTATAGAAGTTGATAATGAAGGATATAATGCACTTACAGCCATAAAAAATGAGGCTGAAAAAGAAGGTTCGCCCGTTTATTTAATTACAAAGAAAAAAGTACAGTATCCGCCTGAAATCCTTAAGGGCTTTAAAAAGCTTGAAGAAGGTCAAAAATATGAGCTTTATATGAGGTAACATTATAATAGAGCAGTATAAAAGGCAATTAAAACCTCCAAAATTTTGGAGGTTTTTGCTATTTTAAACCTGTCTTTATTTCTGCATTTTTTCTTACTGCACACAGAAAATTCCTCAAAATCCTCGGAAGCAGAGTGGAATGTATTGCAAGAAAATCTATTACAAATTCGTTTATGCCAACTTCTTCATAATATGAAATTTTATCAAAATTTTGCTTGATATCCGCTTCAAACATATGCATTTTGCAAAAACCGTCTACAACAAAAGGTAAAATTTTATTCAATGAGGGATCTTTAACAGACCAATGCCCGCGATGGCATGGTGCAGAGCAGGTAAGCCTTGAAACCACCGCAGAGTTGCAGTTTAAAGGACAGAGCCCTAGGCTTTCCACCCTTTTACCGCCTGCAATCTGAATTTTTCTTGTTCTTATTATCTTTTTTGTCTTTTTAATGCATTTAATAATATTTTCCTCATCTCCAAGGGAAGAAAAATCAAGCGCATCAATGGGGTTCAAATTTGAAAGACATTTTATTGAATAGCTGTTTAAAAGATTTATCCCGCCGCCTATTTCAACAGGTGTAGCCTGAAATTCGGAATCATTCATCTTTGCCCAGAAAAAACCAATATTGTTTATTACAACAGTTTTTGGCTTAGGTTCAGTCAGGCAGAGCATCTTTACAATTTCATACACCCTTTCAAAATCCCGCTCAATTAAAATCCTTGGGGTTGAAATATTAAGCCCCATCTTGAATTCCGTACAAAAATCTCGGGCACGGTTCACCAGTTCTTCAAAAGGAATTGTGGACAAATCCACAGTGGATGCTACTTCCCCGTATTCTATAGAATTTACAGGATTAAAACCTGTAGTTTTTATGAATTTTCGAAGCTCTTTAAACTGCTCCAGGCTTGAAAGCC
Source organism: Candidatus Gastranaerophilales bacterium (assembly GCA_910587175.1). Lineage (GTDB taxonomy): Bacteria > Cyanobacteriota > Vampirovibrionia > Gastranaerophilales > Gastranaerophilaceae > MGBC122484. Next base: position 51,966 of record CAJULH010000002.1, read on the forward strand.
TTAAATTCAATTTTGGAAGTTTCAGCTTTGAATAATCAAAATCCTTGTCTATCCTTTTGCACTTTATCTTCCAATCATATTTTTGAATATAGTTTGCAAACTTAAAATCCTCTCCTGTTGCAGAAACTATTTCTCCCGAAAAATGACTTGTTTTATAAAAACTTTTTCTCACATGTTTAAAAGGAAGCTTTTGCTCCTTAAACATCTTTGGTTTGTCCAAAATCTTTTCAATAAGCTTTATACCATCTAAAATCTCATCTGATGTTGAAAATTTACCCTTAATTACAACATAGCTTATAGCCTTTGATTTTATAAGATCATCCGCAAAATAAGGAAGGTTATCCGTATCCACAGCAAGAGGGATTTTTGCGTATTTACTTATCTTTTCAATATTTTTAAGATAAACCTCTTCTGTAATAATTAAACCGTCAATTTTATGGAACATCTCCATAAACTCCACCCCTGAAAGATTATGAATATCAAAATAGGAGTCAATAATTACCTTAAAGGGTAAATCCATGGTTTTTATGATTTCCAAAATCCCGTAAGAATTTACAAATATGCCGTCAATTTCAGTGGTGGTAAGAAATTCTATAAATTTCTTTGTAATATTTACATCTTCTTCTGTTATTGAATGTTTAAAATTTACATAAATTTTAGAACCGGTTTTTTTTGCAGCATCAATATATTCATTTATATATTCAAACGTTCCGCCCGGACCATTCGGACCTTCAGGTGTATTTTTCATAAAGCGGTGATGATAAACATAAAACTCCCTGCATTTCACCTTTTTTGTAAAATTTAAAATATCACAGGGGCGCTTTATGGGTGATACAACAAAAATCTCTTTCATAAAGTCTATGGTATAGATTTCACTATATAAAGTCAAGAAATTTCAACAAATTCAGACGGAAATTTATTTTTCACCGTTTCGATACCCTATTCCTGCCCTATAGCCTGAAATAGTGTACATTAAAGGAAGCATCGGTTCTATCCATTTAAACCCTGAAAGCACACCTGCTGTTGCAATATCATCCGTGTGCAATGCCATATCTAAAAGCTCCGGTTTTCTTTCATTATAAAGACCTTTATGGTGCTTTTTATGATGATGTTTAAGTCCGTGATTATTGTGTTGTTTTACAGTATCATTTGATGGCATTTTAAAATTTTCAAACCCTTTTTGTTTTGACGTAAAGGTATTCAAACTGTCTGCAAGATAGGGATTCCAGACGGGTTTAAGCTCTGTATTTGTACCTTTTTTCTTGTCAAATATCGGGTCTAAAACCTTTTTGCCTATGAAATTTGCCACAAAACTGCCGCCCATAATGCCTGTCACAAATATGCCGCCCATAATGACCCCAAGTTTTTTTAAGGGGGTTAAAGATTTTATAACCCCGGCTTTTTGAAGTCTTTCCGCCCCAAAAAGCGCACCTGCAGCACCCACATTGCACATAAAAATATTTGCTAAAAACTGGTATGCCCCCTCTTTTATTTTATTTGAAGAGTTTTCGGGGGTGTTTTCTTTTGTAATTTTTTCTGCAGCAATACCGCTTAAAACTCCTGAAACAACGGGCATAAGCCCCAAAACAGAAAGTCTTCCTGTTTCTTCAAAAATCTCTCTTGCATTTAAATCTTCTTTTTTTGAAAAAAGTGTTTCCAGAAGTTCTTCTTTAGCTTTCAGGCAAGCGACGTCTTGTCCTTTGGTTATATCTGCGCCTCTGCCTGTAATATTTTCCATATTTAAAATGGTTTCCGTATCTTTAACATTTAAAAGCCTCGTTTTAGCTTTTTGGAGCACATTTGAAACATTTTTTGGCACATTATTATTTTTCAAAAATTTATCCACAACCTCATTTTGGTTTTTTAAAATTCCATCCTTACTTCGAACGTTTACAAGACCTTTCAAAAGCTGTTTTCCACCTGAAAGACCACTTCTGCCAAAACCTGCAGGCATTTTCAGTCCAAATGCACTTATTAAAGAAGTCCCGACAACAGTACTTAAAATTACGGCATTTTTAATTCCTCTGTTTTTTCTCTCCTCCTTTGGAGTTTTAAAAGTATCATAAATTCCATAGGTAAAGGCTGCAGCAGCAAGAATTTTAGGGGTTTTATCCTTAAGTTTGCTTATTAAAAGCGGCTGGTCTAATGTTTTTCCGATGGCAGATATATTCATATAAATTTTCCTTATTTTATATTTGGATTGTACCCAGATAAAATTCCGGTTTTCGGATGTTATCGGGCTTTGTATAAGGCTGGCTTGCTGCATCCCGGCTTCTTTGCCAGATTTTTACCAAAGATTTCAGGCTTGCAAAATTCTTCTGCTATAAACTTCATGCAGCAGAGTTTCCCTGTTTGCAAACCTTTGTTAGCTTCGCCTAACAATAAAATTATTATAAATAAACCAAAAAGTTTGTCAACCCTAACAAAAAATAAACTTGTTTTGGGGCAGCACCCGTTTTTTATTAATCCGAAATTTTCAACCACAGCCGGCATTGGAAACAAGCATAAGAAATTTATCCGGTTTGAAAGCTGGAAATTACACCTGCAAATTTACAAAGGCAAAAGAATCTCAAATACTGTGTGTTTCACAATTTTATCTTTCCTGCTGTTGTTTAAAGAAGCGTCCGCAGTATTGCTTTTTGCCCTGTAGCTTGTGCTGTCAAAAGTGATTTCGCCTTTATGTTTTTCAATAATTTTCTTGCAGATTGCAAGCCCAAGCCCTGTGCCTTCGCCCACTTTTTTTGTGGTAAATCCTGCCTGAAAAATCTTTTTTTTGTCTTCTTCTTTTATACCAAAACCATTGTCTTCAATCTTAACGGAAAGCTTATCATCTGCAATTGCAGTTGTAATGATAATTTCACCAATATACCTATCTGCTGCATATGATGCAACCGCACCCTCCGGCGGCACACCTGATAACCCTGCATTTTCAACACCCGCCTGCTTTTCAATACTTTGAATTGAATTCATTAAAATATTTAAAAATACCTGGTTCAGCATATTTGGATAACATTCTACAAGCGGAATATCGCCATAATTTTTTGTCAGTTTTATATCTTTTTTAAGCTTGTGCCGCAACAGATTCAGGGTCAAATCCAGCTCATCATTGATATTTGCTGTCTGACTTGTAGTTTCATCCAGCCTTACAAAACGTTTTAGCGACTGCACCAAATTCGTAATCCGCTTTATTGCATCCTTGTCAATATCATTTGTATCCTTTAAAATTTCAACAATCTCAGTATCAAATGTTTTATTTGTGTCAAAAAATCTTTTTGCAATTTCATTGTTCGCGCAAATACTTGCAAGCGGCGTATTGATTTCATGGGCAACCGATGCTATCAGCTGACCTAAAGATGCCATTTTTTCTGAATTTATAAGCTGCAGTTGTGTTTCTTTTAATTCTGTAAGCGCGGATTCAAGCTCCTCTTTTTTATCAGAGACTGCCTTAAAAAGCATTGCCTGGGTAATTGCACTGGAAATCTGCATTGAAACACCCAATAGAAGCTCTTTTTCAATCTGTTCTATATTTTTTTTCGGAGTTAAAATTACGATAACCGCATCCAGATTTTCTTTATTCATAATAGGAAGAATTATCCTGTTTGCAGGCATTTTCATAGGTTCCAAAGAATTTTCATGCTCTTTTAAACACACCTGTATTGAAGTTTTATTATCCAGAATTTCTTCCGTAGTCTGCTTGTCATACCTTAAAATTTCTCCGATAAAAGACTTGTCTTCAGGATATACATATTCAACCCCGAATTCTTCTCCATTTTTGGTTTGAAGCCTTTTAGCAAAATATGCTTTTTTGGCGCCAAAGATAATGCTGAGCTCTTTTAGGGCAGTATTTAAAAGATCATTTATATCTATAGTTTTAGAAATATTTGTTGCAATTCTGTTTAAAAGCGCCATCTTTACAGCCTGGTTTTGCGCCTTTGAATTTGTGTTCAAAAACTCCCGGTTTTCAATGCGCAGTCTTTCATTTTCCCCTGAAAGTTTCTCCAGCATTCTTTCTTTTGTAATGTCATAAAAATATAAAATACGATATTTTTTTAATGAAAATGCCTGAATTAAAAAGTAAAGGTATTCTCTTTCATTTTTTTGATACATCCCGTAAAGGGTGAAATTTTTCTTTGATTCAATCGCATCTTTAAGCGGAGAATACGTTTTCAGGTTTTCACTCTCCAAGAGGCAAAATTCAAAATAAAATTTGTAATCCAGTTTTTTTAAAGCTTTTATGCCATTTTCAGGATTAATATCAGAAAAAATATTCTTAAAAGCTTTATTAAAATATATACTGTTAAGATTTTCAAGACTGCTGATATTTGTCCCGGCACCACCTTTTTCCGCAGTTTTTTCATTCAAACCACTGTCTGAAGCATTATTTTCCGGATTCAAAAAATCACAAATGATTATGGGTTCTTTTAAATTGTGATAAAAGCTTTTTAAGATGGTGCTCATAATGCAAAAACCCTGCCCCGCAATAAAAACACGCTGAATAAAGCCGTTGTATTGGGCTTTTTAGAGCATATAATCATCGGTAGCTTTTTTAACATAAAAACCTAAACCCACCGATTTAAAGCTTGAATTTTCACTTTTCAGAGTGAAATTTTCTTTATTTAATTCGTTGAGTTTTTGTCTTAAAGATTCATTTTCAGTTTTGGCACGGATTAATTCAACAACAATTTCATCCAAACCATCCATTTTTTCATTTAAAACACTTGAAATCCTGTCCACAATATTATTTTCAAGAGCAGCCAAGCCTCTTGAAACGCTGCTTTCAGCTTCATCTAACGGGAAAATTCCATTGACATCGTCTGCAGAAACCATCTCATGCTTTTGTGCCTTTTGTTTCACTCTTTGCAGAAAATTATTTTCTTTCGTTTTATATAAAATATTTGATTCGTTTTCAGCTTCTTTTTTAACACTCATTTTCTTAACTGCTTCTTCTACTGCACGTTTTTTTTCTTCCTGAAGCTCTTTTGTATGCTGATAAAGCTCTTTCACTTTTTTCAGTACGTCAATATCATCTTTTGAAAAATAAATATTGCCAAAACCATCCTTTTTAGGCTTTAAGCATGCTTTCTGACACAGTGTTGATACTTCCTTCGGATTGGAATTCAGTATCCTCAAAAGCTGTCCTGCAGTTATTATTTCTTCCATCTGATTAATATCTTGTTTCACTTCAAAATTTTCCAAATTAAATCCTTCTCGGTTTTTTGTGAATTCATATGGGTAATTTGTTTCACAACAACATTATAGATTAAATTTTTTAAAAACTATAACTTTATTTTTCAATTTTTACAATTTAGCACAAATTGTAATATTATAATATAATAAATTGAAAGAGATTAGGGAAAACTCAATATATGCAAGAGGAGTACGCCGGAAGAAAAGGATATTTTATAACCTTTGAAGGAGCGGATGGATGTGGAAAAACCACGCAAATCCAGCTTCTGGGCGAATATTTAAACAAAAAAAATATTCAATATATTCTAACGCGCGAACCGGGAGGTTCAGACCTTGGTATACATTTAAGAAAAATTCTTCTCCATTATGAAAATCCGGTTTCAAACATAGCGGAAACCTTTTTATACCTTGCAGACAGAGCCCAGCATATTGAATATAAAATAAAACCGGCACTTCAGGAGGGTAAAATTGTCCTCTGTGACAGACATACAGACTCTACTCTTGCATATCAGGGCTATGGCAGATGCCAGGATTTAGAAAAAATTAAATACTTAAACAATATTGCAACAAACGGTATAAAACCTGATTTAACAATAGTTTTTGACATCGATTCAGAAGTTGCGCAAAAAAGACTTCAGGGCGAAAAAGACCGGCTTGAAGCGGAAGGATTGGAATTTCACAAAAAACTGAGACAAGGATATTTAGATATAGCAAAAAAAGACCCGAAAAGGGTAAAGGTAGTAGATGCAAATCAGAGTATAGAAAAGGTATTTTCCGATACTTTAAATGTAATTGAGGAATATTTAAACGTATGAAAAATATGAGATTTAAAAAAAGAATTTTAATAGTACTTTTGGCACTTTTAATCCAATCCCAAGGCTTTTCAAGCCCTCTTTGGAACATTGAAACCGGCGTTAATCTTATAAACAGCCAAAAATACGCAGAAGCTGCAAAATTTTTTGAAGGATACGTAAAAAGCAGCCCGAATGACTCTGACGGGCATTATTACCTTGGGCTTTGCTATAAAAATTTAAATAAAATGGATAAATCTGCCTATCATCTGCAAAAATCTTATGAACTATCCAAAAACCTTGAGAAAATAAACGTTGCACCAAAATACACGGCAGAAAGCAGCACGGAAGATGATTACCTTGATATGGCAAATATGTATTATGATTCCGGAAATTACATAAAGGCGCTGCAATACACGGATTTGATATTAAATGTAAATCCGAATAATATAAACGGTCTTATTTTAAAGACAAAAATTTATTACAACCAAAACAACCAAAATCAGGCAAGAGTATATTTCAAAAAGGCTCTAATGCTTGATAACAGCCTTTTAACATCCGTTTGGGCAAAAAATCTCGGCGTGACTGCAATTCCAAAGTATGACTTTGATTATTACAACACAAAAGGTCTTGAATATTACTATTCAGGTGATTCCAAAGGGGCACTGAATTATTTCAATAAAGCAATTGAAATAAACCCAAAAAACGCACAGGTTTACAACAATATCGCTCTTTGCTATTTGCAGCTGAATGATTTTGACAATGCAAAAACGGCTTTAAACAAGGCATTAAGGGTCGATAAAAATTTTAACCTGACATATCTGAACCTTGCAAAATATGAAGCCCTGAAAAATAATGCACTTAAAAAACCCGGTAAGCAGACAGATACAAACAAGCAAAGAGAAAAATATCTTAAAGAAGCTCTAAAGGTAAATCCAAACAGCAAATATGCTTATCTGGAGCTTGGAAACTATTACCTTGAGAACAAAGACTACGCCCTTGCAAATTCAAACTTCAAAAATGCTGTTTTAATAGACGGAAATTTCTACGAAGCACTGATGGGACTTGGAATAAGCTATGTTGAAGAAGGAAATTTATCTGATGGCATAAAAGCTTTAAGGAAAGCCTCTACAGCGTCCGGCGCTGCCGTCAAAAACCCGGATATGCTTTATTATCTGGCAAAAATTTGTGTAGCAAATGCAAATTTCAATGAAGCAAAAAAATATCTGACAGATGCTATAAAACAGGGGGAGAACCACAATTATTATTTTGAACTCGGAAAAATTTACTACAGTGAAAATGATTATTCATCTGCCCAAAATGCCTTTAAAAAGGCAATGGAGCTTGATTTAGACTTTGAACTTGAAGCAGATATTTATAATTACCTGGGACTTATTGAATATAAAAATTTTGATACAGAGCAGGCAATTTATATGTTCAAAAAAGCTATAGAACTTGACCCAAAAAGGGCTATGTACCTTTACAATCTGGCTCAGGCATATAGAAGTCTTGGAGATAAAAACGCCTATTCAAAAGAAATTAACGCCATTGCAAACCTGAAACCGCGTACAGTGCAAGACTTTTTAGATTTTTCAACAATTTATTACGACAAAAAAAATACGCCTGTCGCCATAAAAGTTTTAAATGACGGAATTTCAAAATATCCTGATGAAAGAAGCCTGTATGAAGCAAAATTAAAGCTTTTCAGAGCAACAAAAGATACGAAGGGAATAAAAGATACGGAAGCTGAAATCCGCTCCAGATTTAGAAAATAGACAAAATTAAAAATTAAAAAGGTGCTAAACAGGTGTCGCTGTACCTGTTTAGTGCATTCCACACGCACATTTAGAACTTAAATACAGGGTAAAAGATGCTCTTTTCGATTTAACCTCGATACAACATTAATATTTCAATTCCGGTCGATGGTTACAAAAGAGAAAGGAGTTAATTATGGAAAACATCAATTTAACATTAATTTTGATTTTATTGATTATGTTCATAATAAAAAACAGCACCCATCTAAAAAGATAAGTGCCGTTTCAATTCCTAAGAGCATCCGGCAGCTTCGCAAACTGCCACCCTGTGTTTACATTATAACCCATTTTGTATTTTTTTCAAGAGAAAATCATCAAACAAAAGGGTTTAAAAATCAAAAACCAAAGTATTAAAACTCAAATTTCATAAGGTTTTACGGCAGATTAAGATATTTATGAACCTGGGGAATCAGACGAATTCTTGAATATTTTTTATATAATTTCTGGAAAATTCCTGTCATATCAAGGTTTTTAGAGATTGGCATTTTGGGCTGCAAAATTATTTCAATTCCATGCTTTATTCCCAAATTTGCAATCTCTAAAATTTCTTTATCTGTAATATTTTCATCAAAAACAACCTTTGCAAAAACCTCGCTATCCCTTGCCACGAGCAGAAATTCATCATTCACGGAAAAATCATTCTTCTGCCCTGCGGCACTTTCAAGCTTTATATCCATCGCAACAACATCTATATATTCAATGACATCTCGAAGGTTATAAGGTAGACTGCCATTGGTTTCCAGGTATATTTTTTTCTTTAGGGATTTTTTATTTTCAGATAAAAAATCTTTTAAAAATTCAGACTGCAAAAGAGGCTCTCCGCCGGTAAAACTAATGGTATTGGCACTATAATGTTTAATTTCATCAAAGAGTGCCGATTTTGTTAAAGTCACGGTCTTTTTGTCATCCAAAATATTTGTATCGCAATATTTACACTTGAGATTACACCCCAAAAGCCTTATAAACAAATGTTTTTCGCCAATATTTAACCCTTCACCCTGAATTGATTCAAAAATTTCAGTTATTTTGCAAGTTTTTTCCAATTATCTTAAAATCCTTATCACTACTGGTTTATAGATACATTCAATTAATATAACGCAAACTCTTAGAAGCTTTCGGGTTTATAAAATATCTAAATCCCTCAATTTTTCATACAATTCAAGCTCTTTTTTACTCAAATTTTTTGAAATATCTATCTTTACAACAACGGTGTATTCCGCCTTCAGACCTGACATTGAGCCACCTGTATTAAGTTTAAAACTTGTCATTGATTTTGTCAAAGGCGGAATCTTCATCTTTACAATTTCTCCCCCCAGAGAAACATCAATTTCATCCCCTAAAACCGCTTGCCAAGGGGATATTACGGTCTCTATAACAGTATTTTTATTATCTTGTTTTGCATCTTTTCCTTTTTCAATTTCAATTACAAGGTAAAGGTCGCCATTTTTACCGCCGAATTTTCCATATTCGCCTTCACCCTTCACTTTTATTTTTACACCCTGCTTTATTCCGGCAGGAATTTTCACGTTCATTATTTTATGTTCCGATTTTTCGCCCGCACCGTGGCAAAGAGCACAAACCATTCCGTTAAAATACTTTCTGCCAAGGCACTTAGGGCATTTATCCGTATGAAGAACATTGATTTTCCTGGCTGTTCCCTGCCTTGCTTCACTTTCTGACACTTTTACTATGGTTTCAATATCTTTGCCATCTATCTTTGCGCCTTCCGCGCGGGTTTTAGTGCTTTTTGTTCTGTGGAAAGCAACATTTTCAGCATTTTCCAGAGTTTCATTTTTGAAAAATTCGCTTCCTTGTTGATTTTCATTCGTCTTCTGTTCTGAAAAATATTGTCTTGAAAGGTTTTCAGTATCATTTTTGGCAGTGCTGTACTGTTCATTTTCTGCATTTTTTGTTTTGTGTTCAAAAGTTTTTTCAACGCCGCTTTTTTGAGACCCTGAAAAACCAGCCATAGCATCATATTGAAGCCTTTTTGTATCGTCAAGCAGCGTCTCTACCGCATTATTCAGCAATTTAAAATATGTTTCAGCCTCTTTTGTTTTATTAATATCCGGATGATAAATCCTTACAAGCTTTCTAAAGGAGATTTTAATTTCTTCTTTTGTTGCATCAGGTCTGAGCCCTAAAATTTCATATAAATTTTTATTTTTCATAATCAATATTTTGATTTTAACAAATTTTTTTCATAATTACAAAACCGGTCTCCTTTTTAAAGACCGGTCTGTTTATTATTCTCTCTTTAATTTATGCGGCTTTTTCATTCACTACAATTGCATCTTTGTATTTTTCCAAATATGCATCCTTATCAACAGGTTCAGCTTGTTCCGTAGCCATTACTTCACCCAAAACATCATACTTTGCTTCAATTCTTTCTTTTTGTTCTTTGCTTGATGCTACAAGTCCTGTTTTTGGATTGATGCATTCAAGCACATGGGCTCTTTCAAAGTCTTCAAGCGGGAAATCTCCGCTTGCTATCTGCATAGTAGTATGATACAGTGCATTTAATGTACCGCAATCTGCCCAAGGTTCATCCGTAGGCACAGCGTACACTTTCTGCCCCGCCACAAGGTTTTTCGCCTTTTCAATAACATCAAGCGGAACCTTTTTGCTTATCATTTCACCCGTTTCTTTATCTTTTTCTGCAGTCAGATTATAAATCTGTTTCTGAATTTTTTCTGCATCAGGCTCCTGTGTCAAAGCCATAATAATAGGTACATAAAGCCCGGACCAGTCTCTTTTTTCTTTCCCGACACCAACATAAAGATACGGTTCTATCTCTGAAAGTGCACTGAAAGCCTCTTTGCTCACTGCAAACTGGAATGTATTGGTCAAGCAATTCCCGTCCTTTTCATATCCTTCAGGAATTTCTTTAGGTTTTTCCGCAAAGGCAAGAATTTCATTATCGTCATTGAGTTTCATAATACCGAAGTTTCCTTTGGCATCTTCGGATTTTACTTCTTTTGCAATCATTGCTATAGCTGCTTTTCCGCTATTCATAAGCTCTGCAACTTTACCGGTAGCCTCTGTAAGTCTTGACATAGAATCATTTGGAAGAATGAAAAGGCTTTCCCTGCCATCCCTTTGCATTTTATCGTATAATTCTGCTGTAAAGCCGCCACTTCCTCTGTTTACGCCGGATTTATTTAAATAAAATTTTATATTTTCCCCGATTTTTAATTTTGAACAATCCAACAGTCCTGCTTTATGAAGGGATATAAATGTAGTTTCCATAGGCGTCAAGCCTGTAGCGGTTTGAAATACACCTTTTGTAGACTGTGCACCGCCTTTTTTATCATGGAAAATAGCACTGGATGAAGCATTGGCATATTCAGCACGGGAGCCGTAACCTCCTGCAAGCATTGCAAACTGTATATTTTGAGCTCCTTCTTTTTCAACAAACGGATCCAACAATACTTGTCCGCTTTCAACTTTCTTTGAAAAATCTTCTATGCCTTTAATTAATTCACCGACAAATCTGCCGTTTTCAAGACCGATTACAACCTCTGTACCTTTGCCTACTGAAGGTTTTACCTCCCTCTTTCTGATTTTCTGGGGTTTTATTTCACTTTCAGAAGGAACATATTTATTTCCCCTCTGCTTAGTAAATATGGATAATCTTCCTTCTTCCATTGATTTTTTATTAATCGAACCTGCATTCGTCAAAAGCACATCTTTGCCATCTTCCACAACAGACATTAGTTTTCCCCTTGTTTCAAGAATATAAACTTCTTCAGGGGTAACCCTTCCGTTTGGCGCGTTATTCGGACTTAATGTAATTCTCATCTGCTGCGACGGTGTAAGGACTTTTCTTGTAGGAATTTCTCCGTATTTTTTATATTCTTCTGTATTCACCGTAACGGGACTTCTTAAAACAATTTCATACATCAAATCGCCGTATTTTTGTCTTTTAATCTGGGTTCTGGCAGGAAGAATGGTTGTGGTGCCGTTTTCTTTATCTTCCTTTTCTGTAACAGGTATTGTGGTTTTAACAGAATCATCATAAGATACAAAATCATCAGCAAGCCTGTTTATCCACTCTTTTATGCTAATCATGGAACCTACATCTTCGCCTGCCATTCCGTTTTCTAAATCTTTGCAGGTGACTAACTGCTTGCGCAGATCAGTAAATATTGCCTTCATGCTGCCTTCGAAGCTGACAGTTCTTGCAAGCTTGATACCATTCATAGCCTGATATGCACTAATTAAACTTTGACTTGAAATATTGCTTCTTTTTATATCATCCGCACCTTTGAACTGAACAACATTGGTTTTTATCGGGTTTTGGACAGGTTGGTTTTGTTTTTCCCTTGCAAATGTTGAATATGGGAAAGCTATGTTTATTCTTTGAATCATTTTATTTTTCCTTTTATGTTAATAATTAACCAGTTTTCTTTGTCTTTCAGCGTAAAGCACTAAAAAGTGTAAATAATTAATGCTTGTAAATAAAATTTTTTGCCACCCGCCAAAACATCTAATTGCATTTTGAACAAGACACAATCATTACTCTTTGAAATTTTTAGTATTTCGCTTTTAGGGCAGACTTTCAGTTTAACCCAAAAAATTTTTTATGCAAATTTAAAAATAAAAAAATCCCCCGCGAAAACCCGCAGGGGAAAACTTTTAAAGAACTATGGAGATATAGGAGAGAGGAGAAATTTGTCTTTGGCTTTTGCCCTTGTATTAAGAGCTTTTCACCTTTTGACCATTTGAACCCGTTATTTTACAGAATTCAGGGACTTTATGTGATTTTTATAAACTTCTTTTAAACTGCCGTTTTATATACCCGGAATTTACAGGGTTTGAAGAACTGCACTTGCTGCAAGAGCATTTACTTGCGCTTCTGAAAGACCTGGAAATTCAGCAGCAATAACATTTACCATATCTTCAACAGTGCCTTCAAATTTACCCATGGAGGCTTGAATCCTTGCTATAGACTCATCATTTTGATATTTACTGTGGTCAATTGCAAGTGCATTGCCCATTACAACTGCTTTGTTCTGCGCTGCAGACAATTGCATAGCATTGTAAATCGCTTCGTTGTCTACCTGTTTTTCTTCAGAATTTACAGGCGCTTTTTCTTCAGCGGATGTTTTCTTTTCTTCTTCTTTCTTTTCCACTTGTTTTTGAAAATTTAAACCATAAAGGTTAAGATTAATTTTGTCCATAGTCTCTGTCTCCTTGCTTTAAAAGTTCTTTGCTGTTCCTTATATTTAGACTATCGGTACTCTTTTACTTAAACTTTATGATTTTACAAAAAACCGTTACAAAAATTAATATAAACCCTGAAATTATTGTCCGCCAGTCATTTCGGAATTTATTTTTTACAATAAAATACCCGCCTGTGAAACTTTCCGGCGGGTATTTACTCTATTTACAAATCTATGCTTATTCGGCTTTCTGTTCAGTCAACTGTTCTGTTTCCTGTTCAGCTTCTTTCGGCTTTAAAAGACTGCTATATACAGCATCAGTTCTTTCGTAATTTTCTTTGGTTTTCATTTTCTGTCTATCACTATATGTGAAAAAGCCTCTTTCATGAGCTGTTTTTTCAGCTTCTTTGAAATTTTTACTTTTTGCCGCATTAGAAACTAACATCAGAACCGAAGTTGCCAAAACCGCAGCAATCGCAATATTTTTATTTTTGGTTATTTGTTTGCCAATACCTTTAAGCGCATCAGCATCAGCTGTATTTTGGCTTAGCATCATTTTATATTTATCTGACAAATCCGATACTTTTAAAGTTTTAAACAGTGCAGTCAAACCTGTTGCAAATGCACCAAGTGTGCTAAACGCAGACACAGCCTTATATTTACCGTCTTCCACTTCTCTGCCCACAGATAATTTCAAAGCCTCGTTTGCCTGATTTTGGCTTACCCATTTAAAATATTTGTCGTGTTTTCCTTCTTTGGCATTATCATTTTTATTGGCTTTTCTTGAAGCAAATGAAACATTTTGGACTGCATTAACCGGCATATTTTTCTCCTTATTAAACTGTTTGTTAAAGGTGTTTGTATAAAACGCAAACACAATTTTTTTTGCTGGTCAGGTTCAATTATATTCAAATCTTTTAAAAATTTCATCCATATTTTTTAAATATTTTTCGTAACTGAAACAAGCAGCGATTTCCACATCATTCAGGTGTTTGCGCATATTTTCCTTAAAGTTTTCTTTGCCTTTAACCCCACTAAAAGCGTCCATCGCTTCTCTTTGGACAATTTCATATGCAGCTTCACGCGTCATTCCTTTTTCAACAAGCTTTAAAAGGCAGCTTTGGGAAAATATTATATCGCCGTATTTGCCAATATTTTTCAACATATTATCAGGCTTTATAACCAGATTTTCAAGAGTAAAATTCAGCCTCTGCAGCATATAATCAGCAAGTATTGTGGAATCCGGAAAAATCACACGCTCCACGCTTGAATGGGAAATATCCCTTTCATGCCAGAGAGTTATATTTTCCATTGCAGCAAAGCTGTTTGACCTCAAAATTCTTGCCAGACCGGATAAATTTTCGCTTGCAATCGGATTTTTCTTATGGGGCATTGCAGAAGAGCCTTTCTGCCCTTTCTTAAAACCTTCTTCAACCTCTGCCACTTCCCATCTTTGCAGATGACGGATTTCGACTGCAACATTTTCTATCGCAGAACCTATTAAAGAGAGAGCCGAAATATATGCAGCATGGGCATCTCTGGCTATTACCTGCGTACTTATTTTAGCAGGTTTCAACCCTAAAATTTCACATGTGATGCGTTCAATTTCAGGTTCAACGTTTGAATAAGTTCCGACAGGACCCGAAATCTGTCCCCTTAGAATATCCGAAAGTGCATATTCTAAACGTTTTTTAGCCCTTTCAAACATATCATACCAGTTTAAAAGTTTAAATCCGAAGGTTATAACTTCTGCGCCGATACCGTGAGAACGTCCTATACAGCGAATATCCTTATATTTAAAAGCAAGGGTTTTCAATGTATTTAAGATATTATCAAGGTCTTTTAAAATAATATCGCTCGCATCCTTTATCTGGAGCGCAAAGGCAGTATCTATGACATCAGAACTTGTGAGCCCTTTATGCATATAGCCTGAATATTTTTCGCCAACATAGTTATTTACACAGGTCAAAAATGCAATAACATCATGGTTTACGGTTTTTTCTATTTCATCAATCTCATCTACCGTAAATTTTGCAGTGTTTAAAATATGATCATACGCATCTTTTGGAATTTGTCCCAGTTTGTAATAAGCCTCAACTACAGCAAGTTCAACCTTTAGATAATAGGAAAATTTGCTTTCAAGTTCCCAGATTTTTGAAATTTCTTCTCTCGAATACCGTTTAATCATAAATTAAGTATAGAATAAAAATAGAAATTACTCAAAATAGCGTATTGAATTGAATTTTAGCATATATTATGATACAATGATATGTATAGTTTGAGAGTTTCTAAATGATAAATGAAGAAATAAAACCCACGAAAGCTGTTTTTACAAATAATGAGATATCCCCCTTTGTTTTTGATTTACTTTGCACTTTCAGAGATATTAAAAAAGTACAAACGGTTGATAGTGTTTATGTAAATTTGGCAAACGATAAGCTTGAAATATATGTATTTTATCTTAAAGAAGATTTCAATATAGAAGATGAAATTGTAAAATATATAACAAATTGGGAAGAACAGTACGGATATTTTCCTGAAGTATTTGTCTATCCACTTGATATGATAGAAAAAAAAGAATTAGCTTTACCATTAGGAGTAATGGAAATTTAAAATGGATAAATACTCACAGGTTTATTTAGACAAAGCTTGCGAAAATTATGAATTGTATAACCACTTAGCAAATATCGATAAATTTGAGGCTTGGCAGATTACAACTTTATTTTACAGTGCATTATGTCTTGCAAAGGCTTATCTTTATAATAAAAAAATTCCCCAAAATTCCGTAAATTCCCATGAAAGCATTAAAAAATGGCTTACAACCGAATCAGAAGCAAAACGACTTAACGTGTTTTTCTTTTATGAAAAATTATATTTCGACAGCAGAGATGCAAGATACTCTATCAAAAAAATAAGCAAAGCAAGAATTCAAAACGCTCTTAAAAATTATGACAAGGTCAAACAACTTTTAACTTTATAAAGTCTACACTTTCACCACGCCTGCCTGTTCGACAATTTTTCTTATGTAGGCGCCGTAGCCGTTATTTTTATACTTTTCGCTTAGTTTTAAAAGCTGTGCTGCATCAATATAGCCCATTCTGTAGGCAACCTCTTCAATGCAGGCTATTTTCATGCCTGTATTTATTTCCATAGACTGCACAAAATTGCTAGCCTGAAGAAGACTTTCAAATGTTCCTGTATCAAGCCAGGCAAAACCCCTGCCCAATATTTCAACATCTAAGGCATTGTTTAAAAGATAGATATTGTTTAAATCCGTAATCTCCAATTCACCCCTGGCAGATGGTTTCAGGGTTTTTGCATATTCTACCACTTTATCATCATAAAAATACAAACCGGTTACAGCATAGTTTGATTTCGGATTTTTTGGCTTTTCTTCAATGGAAACAGCCTTGTTGTTCTCATCAAATTCCACAACACCAAACCTTTGCGGGTCATTCACCTGATACCCGAAAACAGTTGCCCCCTTTGTTTTTTCACCAACAGATTTTAACATAGACGAAAAACCAAAACCGTGGAAAATATTATCTCCTAAAATTAACGCTACAGGCGAATTTTGGATAAAATCTTCAGCAATTAAAAAGCTGTCTGCAATTCCTCTGGTTTCAGTCTGCACAGCATATGAAAATTTAACGCCAAGGTTTGAACCATCCCCAAGCACTTTTTGGAAATTCCCAAGGTCATTTGGATTTGAAATGATTAAAATATCCCGGATACCCGCAAGCATAAGGGTTGTAATCGGGTAATATGCCATAGGTTTATCGTATACGGGAAGAAGAATTTTTGAAATCGGAAGACTTGCCGGATATAATCTGCTTCCAGCACCCCCTGCAAGGATTATACCTTTCATATGTGTGTCCTTTCCTTGTTTTCCGCGGGTTGTTGCAAAGTTTTTAAAATGCGCTCCCAATTTGCAGCATTTTGAATAGAAACATTCAAAGGAGTTTTCGCACTCCACTGCAGCATCTCTTTTGCTTTTGCCGAATTTGCAACCAATTTTGCCGGGTCGCCTTCGCGCCTGCTGCAGATTTTCAAGGGAACTTTTATGTTTAAAACATTTTCAACGGCAGAAAATATTTCTTTTACGCTTTCACCCTCCCCGCTGCCAAGGTTTATTATTGTACTGTCATTATTTCGAAGATATTCATATGCCAGCGTATGTGCCTTTGCAAGGTCGCAAACATCTATATAATCTCTGACACAGGTGCCGTCTTTTGTATCATAATCTGTTCCAAAAAGATTAAAGACCTTATTTTCGTCTGCCTTTAAGATGTTTGGGACAAGATGGGTTTCAATATCGTGCCATTCGCCTGAAACACCGTCCGCATCTGCACCTATAACATTAAAATATCTGAATATTGTAT
Organism: Candidatus Gastranaerophilales bacterium; assembly: GCA_910587175.1. Classification (GTDB taxonomy): domain Bacteria; phylum Cyanobacteriota; class Vampirovibrionia; order Gastranaerophilales; family Gastranaerophilaceae; genus MGBC122484. The sequence goes on from CAJULH010000002.1 coordinate 69,305, forward strand.
ACTTTAGCCCATATGCTTTTGCATAATCTTTTATCGCAAGTTCTATGGCAAGTTTTGTGCTGCCATAAGGATTTACAGGCTTTTGCGGATGAAATTCATCTATTGGTATATAGTTTGGTTCCCCATATGTGGCACAGGTGGATGAAAAAACAATCTTTTTAACATTGTTTTCCACCATAGCATCAAGCAAACTGATTGAACCTGAAACATTGTTGTTATAATACTTTGAAGGGCTTATAACACTTTCATTCACAAGAGAATTTGCTGCAAAATGTACAACAGCATCAATTTTATAGGTTTGAAAGAGTTTATTAAGAGCCTCTTTATCCCTTGTATCAGCCTTTATAAAATCAACAAAGCTGCCTTTTTCGTTTTTGGCAAAGTCTTTCAGCCTTTCAATGATTTCAATATGTCCCACTGAAAGGTTATCAAGGATAACAACATCATATCCGGATTTTATGAAGTCTATAGCGGAATGAGAGCCTATATATCCTGCTCCGCCTGTAATAAGTATCATTTGTTTCCTATTCTTTGTTTGCAAGGGTTTCTCTTACTTTTTCTTCAACCTCTTTTAAAATTTCAGGATGCTCACCCAGAAATTCTTTGGATTTATCTCTGCCCTGACCGAGTTTCTCATCATTATAGCTAAACCAGGCACCTGCTTTTTTAATTATATCCATATTAACAGCCACGTCCAAAATGTTGCCCAGAGCGCAAATGCCTTTACCGTAAACAATATCAAACTCGGCTACGCGGAAAGGAGGCGCCACTTTGTTTTTAACCACTTTTACACGCACCCTGTTTCCGATATCTTCACCGTCTTTATTTTTAACAGAATCAAAACGACGGATATCCAGGCGAACTGAAGCATAATATTTCAGCGCATTACCACCTGTGGTAGTTTCGGGGTTGCCGTACATAACGCCGATTTTTTGTCTCAACTGGTTAATAAAAATTACTGTAGTATTTGTCTTTCCTACAATACCGGTTAGTTTCCTCAATGCCTTTGACATTAACCTTGCCTGAAGACCCATCTGCTGCTCATCCATAGCTTTTTCGATTTCAGCCTTTGGAACAAGAGCTGCAACAGAGTCAATTACAATAACATCAATTGCGCCGGAGCGAACCAGCTCTTCTGCAATTTCAAGTGCCTGCTCACCTGTATCCGGCTGGGAGATAAGAAGTTCATCAACATTTACACCCAAATTTTTAGCGTATTCAGGGTCAAGTGCGTGTTCTGCATCTATAAATGCTGCAATACCGCCTTTTTTCTGGGCTTCTGCAACAATGTGCTGCGCAAGGGTAGTTTTACCGCTAGATTCAGGACCGTATATTTCTATAACCCTGCCCCTTGGAACACCGCCAACCCCAAGAGCAATATCAAGAGCAAGTGCTCCTGTCGGTATACAATCCACATTTACGGAAGATTTATCCCCGAGGCGCATAATGGAGCCTTTGCCAAAATCTTTCTCAATCTTATCTAAAGCCATTTTCAGGGCTTTATCTTTTCCTTCTCTTAATTCCTTTGCTGCAGCATCTTCTTTGGTTTCTTTTGCAGATGCTTTTACTTTGGTTTCCGCTGCCATATATCCTCTTTCTCCTCAAAACTGGTGTAAACTAAATAATTCACTATACTTTCATTGTAATTCATTATATAATAAATTCTATGAAAACCATAATGCTTAATAATTTTGAAATAGGAAAAGATAAATTAACCGTTTTCGCAGGTCCTTGCGCCATTGAATCCAAGGATATTGTTTTTAAAACAGCTGAAAAACTAAAAAAAGTTTGTGAAGATTTAAATATAAACTATATTTTTAAAGCCTCTTATGACAAGGCAAACCGCTCTTCCATAAAATCTTTCAGAGGTCCCGGACTTGAAGAAGGGTTGAAGATTCTTGCAGCAGTCAAAAAAGAGTTTAATTTGCCGATTGTAACCGATATTCACAAAGAAGAAGAGGCAAAACCCGCAGCAGAAGTAGCTGATGTATTGCAAATACCGGCATTTTTATGCCGTCAGACGGATTTGCTTGTAGCGGCAGCAAAGACGGAAAAAATAGTAAACATTAAAAAAGGTCAGTTTCTGGCACCCTCCCAAATGAAATCTATCGCACAAAAGGTGATAGATTCAGGAAATGACAAAATTTTAATAACAGAACGCGGCACAACATTTGGCTACAACAACCTTGTATCTGATATGAGAAGCATAAAGATTATTCAGGATATGGGCTATCCTGTTGTGTTTGATGCAACACATTCCGTGCAACTGCCAGGTGGCGCCGGAGAATCATCCTCCGGAGAAAGAGAATTCGCACCATTACTTGCAAAATCTGCAGTTGCAGCAGGCGCAAAATGTTTATTTTTTGAAATTCATCCTGAACCTGAAAAAGCTCTCTGCGACGGGGCAAATATGATACCCCTGAATGAAGCTTATGATTTATTCAAAATTCTGAATGAAATATTCAGGGTTGTAAATAGATAGAAAGTTTTGATACGCAGGACATAAACTCACTAAAATAGCGCCCAGTTCCACGCAGGCATAAATGCACTACAAACCGCAGGCGCTATTCATACAATTTTGAGATTTTTTCTTTCAATTCAGGGTTTGTTTTGCACAATTCCTGGATAAAAACGGAAAATTTTGTCATGCGGTTAAACATGGTTTCAGACATTATATGTTCCATTTTACAGGCATTTTCAATAGCTTCATCTTTTGGCAGATTCAAAATATTTTCTAAAAATTCGCTCATGACCTTATGTTTTTGAATGATATCCGCCGCAAGTTTCTCGCCAAGCTTTGTTAAGGTTATTGCAGAATAAGGTTCATAGTTTATAAGTCCTTTGTTTTTAAGGCTGATAAGGGCTCCTGTAACAGACGCTTTTTTTACATTTAAAATGTTTGAAATATCTGTCACCTTTGCCTCGTTTTTTTTCAATATTTCATTGTAAATTGCCTCAAGATAATCTTCCAAGCTTTCCGAAAGTTTCATAAAATCCTTTTCCTTAAATCCTCTTGCCGCTTTGCCAAAAGAGTCGTAACCGTTAAAACCTAATTTTCATTCACTTTTATTTTACCCTTTACATTTTTGTCTATATTTAGGCTTTCAAACAAACTGTCTAAAAGCTGATTCGGGGTATTTGCACTGTAAAACTTACCTCTTGTTGCAACAGCAGCACATCTTAGTTGGTTATTTGCCTCTTCATCAAAAATATCAAATGCTATAACATCAATTGAGATATCATCCCTTGTCCTCATAAGCTCAATTGCATAATCACAGGGGCTTTCATCACAGTTTTCACCGCCATCTGTTAAAAGGACAATATGTTTTTTGCCTTCGATTCCTGCAAAATCAATATTTACAGCCTGTTTTAGGGAATATGTTATAGGAGTCCATCCGACAGCTTTGGTGTTATACAAAGCACCTAGGATATTATCTGCATTTTGGGTTCTGAATGGTACAACCATTTTTGATGCCATACACCCCTGAAGATATGTGAAACCGACCTTGTGTCCGTATACACGAAGCCCCGTTTTAACAGAAGGGGGAATTTTTGGCAAAATAACTGTTAAAGTTTCAAGTGCCACCTGCATTTTGCTTTTGCCAGCCATTTTTTCATTCATGGAATTTGAATAATCCACAATAAATAAAATATATGAACCTTCCGAAAACTGCGGAGCATCGGATTTTAATTTTTGGAAAGTATCGGGCGTATAGACACTGTATTCAAAGTTTGACTTTGCAAATGTTTTGTCAAAAATGGTATAATTTACAAAACAGATAAGAAATGATATAAGAAAAATTATCTTAAGATTATTCATAAAACTATTCTACTATAAAGGAGTGTACTTATGGAAATATTTGAATGTATTGATACAAGAAAAACTATCAGAAAATATTCTGACTATATACCGACAGATGATGAAATCAAAAGGATAATAAATTCCGCCCGCCTGGCACCTGCTGCAATGAATACACAAAACTGGAAGTTTTTGGCAATTTATAACAATGATATTAAAAAACAGATGGCTGATGCCATTTTAAGAAAATATGATGAAATAGTTTCAAGAATCAAAGATGAGACAAAAGAAGGCGTTTTAAGATATAAAGGACATTCCACATTCTTTGAAAATGCACCGGTTGTAATAGCTTGTATCGAAACACAAGCTGCATCTTTTATGGGAGGCGTTTTAGAAGAAGCAAATTATGCAAAGGAAGAAATTTCAAAAATGCGACCGGATTCTTACCTTTTAAGTATGGGCGGGGCTGTTGAAAATATGGCACTTTCAGCTACAGCACTCGGGCTTTCAAGCTGTTGGATGGTAGCACCTTTGCTTGCAAGCGAAGAATTCAAAAAGATTTTGAATCTGAAAGATGATGATAAAGTTGTAACCCTTTTAACAATCGGAAAACCATACGCAGACAACCCGAACAGAGCACCTAAGAAAGCGCTGGAAGAGGTTATGAAGATAATAAAATAACCTTGTAAGAAGGTTTTTGTATATTTAATTTAATATTGCACTTTAAAAGCGCTTGTGGTATTTTTATTTACCCGGGCGCTTTTAATATCTTAAAGCCGCACCAAAACCCAAAAAGGCACCGGCACACTTTAACAACATATCAAAAGGAATACATCTATGCGCATAGATTCAATAAGCTGTAACAACAAAATTTTTGCTGCAAAAAAATATTCTAAAGAAAAGCAAAAAACAGTTATAAAACCTTTAAAAGAAGATACTGCTGCATTTAAGGGCAAAAAGAAAGAAAAGCCAACAATAATGCCAAAACCCGTATATTCATTCTTATTAAATATGGGTCAAAAAAGAGCAAAAGAACTTGAGCTTCAGGCAAAAAACATTCAGAAAGATGCAGTTGAAATATTTAGATATTCATACCCCGGAAACAGCATTAAGGATGCAACACAAATAATCTCGGATGGCGTTGATATGGACAATAAAATACACAAAACAGCCAGAAAATACATATATTCCGGGGGTAAAATTTCAAAAGTAATGATTGATGCAGCAGAAGATTCAGACACCGGCAAGATAAGTGCAAAGCAAATATTTAAATTTAAAAACGAGAAATTATTCTCGGTTTGTGAAAATGTTGTAATAGAGCCTGATGGTACAATAGATTTTCAAAGAAAATATAAAACAGACTCAAATGGCAAATTACAGTGTGTTTATAACAAAATTTTATAAGTTTGATTTTATAAGTTTGTTATAAACAGAAATGCTGCAAAACAAGAAACATACATACAAAAAGAGGCAGGAAATTATTCCCGCCTATGCTGAATTAAACTAAATTTTTAAATCTTTTACATCAGACCTAACATTTTTTTGTACCAGCTAAATGTTTCAAGCTCAATTCCATTGAATGTGGTCTTCAAACATTGTTTTTTTAGATAACTTCGAAATTCATCGTTGAATTTTGATTTGATGGGCGATTTAACTTTGAGCTTTTCTGCCAGAGTAGTCATGTTTAGCACCTCCCGTTTTTGAACACACACTGCACACTTTTTTAACTAACAACATAATTTATTATAGCATATTTATATGATTTTATAAAGTTTGTGAAGTATATTTTTTGCCATAAAAGGGCATCAAAAGGTACCCATTTGTGTAAATTTTTGTAACAATTTGGAAATAGTCGTTATTTAATTTTACAGTCTGCATAAATTTTTCCCCGGTTTTTAAATATTTTTTCCCATATTGTAAGCTTCATCAAGCAAATCTTTACGCTGGTTTACATCGTTAGCACCTTCAAGACCGGCTCCTTCAATACAACCGCAAAGTTTTACTCCGCTAAAGCATGATATCCAGCCCCTGACACCGTTTAATACGGTTTGTGCAACGCCTTTTGAACTATCTGCAGCAGTTGCAATAACATAAACCTCCTTAAAACGGTAACTTGCAGAAAAGAGACTGTTTGCCCTGTCTATCATTGTTTTCATCTGTCCTGCCATTTCATAATAATAAACAGGGGTCGCCCAAACTATAACGTCAGCATCTTTCATCTTTTCTGTCACAGCATTTGCATCATCATCTATTACGCATTTGCCAATTTTTTGACAGGCAAGACAACCTTTGCAAAATTTAATATCTTTATCTTTTAAAGAAATAAAATCAACACTATGACCCGCTTCTTTTGCTCCGCGCTCCATTTGATACGCTAAAATCTCGGAATTAGCATTATTTCTAAGGCTTGTTGAGATTATCAAAACTTTTTTCATATCTGCCCCTCTTATTTTTTCTTGTATATATACAATACAATTTTGAGTCAACTCCAAGTCAAGTATTTTGGATAAATGTATGTATATCAAGAGTTTTAGCCTCAGGAATACAGTTTTGTTTACGGTCTGTAATTTAATAACTAAGCTATTGCTCCAAGTTTCCATTACAATATATTTCAGCAAAAATTCCTATTCTTGAGATTTTGGTTTCATTACATAAGCCTTTTTATGACATATTCTTTACGTCATACGCCATTTGAGAACCCGCATGATTTTTTGAGGAAACGTTTAAAAAACCATATTTTTCAGAAATTCTTCTCTTTAATGCCTTTTTTTCAGGATCAAAATCAAAAAACAGCTTATCATAGAGATTTACACCCTCAAAATAAAGCGGGGACTTCTGGTCTTTAAAAATGTCAGGGTATGCACCCTTATAATATTGATGTGCCAATACATTCAAAGCAAGGCAATCTATTTCTTCCTGAATTGAATTATCGGAATCTTCATCTTTTGCATGTCCTGCCTCATGGAACATGGCTTCCGATATTGCCAGTATATCAGGGAAGGATGCTAAATCCTTATAGTTTGAATTAATTAGTACGGCAGGATTGGCTTGTGTAGTATCAAGACAGGCATGAACATTCGGGTTTGAAAATTCAGCGTACATAACATCTATATTTTTACTTTTTAAATAATCTACAGCCTCGCTGCCGTTTTTAAAAGGAAGACTTACGCCAAGATTCTGCATATAGATAATATCATTTGCAGAAAACCTCACCTTGGAAAGTTCATCCAGCGCCTTTGATATCGTACCTTCCTGGGCTTTTGTGGTTTGAACAGGATTAACATATATTCCGGTACGGCTATCTGCAGAAAAATTTCCTGTCTCTTTGGAAGATGCATCTTTTTTAGCATTTTCCGATGTTTTCTTATCAGGCTTTGACCAGAATTTACCGTATGACAAGCTGTTCAGGCAGTTTACTCTCATCTGACACCAAACTTTACCAACACAAAAATATACCTTTATTTTACAATATAACACCTGAAAATAAAAATGTTTGCGTTTTATGTCAGAAAATTATGGTAAAATGTCCGGCAGAATTAACCACCGGACATATATATACTGATTTTTTATTCTTCAACTTCAATTTCGATTAAATCCTGCAATTCTTCAGGAGTGTATGTGGTTTCAGGATTTTCTTCGATAATTTCTTCAACAGCCTCTTCTACAGCTTCTTCTGCGGGTTTTTCTGCTTCAGGTTCTTCCGCAGGAATTTCACCTTGTGTTTCTTCTGCTAAATCAACCTGGTTTTCGCCCTGTACACTGCCTTCGACACCCTCTTCAGCGGGCTCTTCCGCGCTGTCTGCAGGAATCGTGCCGTCTGTAAACGTGTTATCAGGCGTACCTTCGGGAATTTCACCTGCTGCACCATCCGCAGCACCCGTATTGCCGGCACCGACGTCACCTTCAGGTATGCCTTCGCCATCTGCTTCGCCAGCTTCTCCTGTTCCACCAGCTTCACCTGCACCTTCCAGTATACCTGAAACATTTTCCGGGTCTGCACCTTCAATGGTTTCGGCACCTTCTTGTGAACCTGGTATTACAGAAGTGCTACCCTCTGTGCCTTCAACCCCTTCAGCAGCGCCAGCTTCAGGACCTGATTCACCGCCTAATACCAGAACACCCTCTGTGCCTTCAGGAATTTCACCTGTTGCACCATTATCCGGACTGCCTTCTGCAGCAGAAGAATCGCCTGCAAGTATAAGATTAGCTGCGTCCTCTTCAGCGGGCTCGCCATTTTCAAATTCTTCGGGGCTATATGCAGGTACACCATCATTAGGAGCAGCAGGAATTATCATTGGTGTATAGGCATCAAGCTCTGCAAGGGTGTTATTGTTCTTACCATTGTTTTCTTTTTCGGCAAGACGTCTTGCTGCCTCTTCTTCCTGTTTACGGACTTCTTCAAGTCTAAGTTCGGAAGATTTTGCGGTTAAATCGATTGCAAGCTGCTGCAGGGCTGATGTATCAACATTTGGATTTGCCATATTTGCAATTTCAAGGTTTATTGAATTTGCAAGATTATTTGCTTCATCGCTTGTTGCAACAGCATTTGCCTGGGCAGTATATGACATTGTTTTTTCATCTGCAATACTTTGAATTTTTTGCTGCATTTGAACATTTATAGCATTTACGCCTGTAGAATCCACTTCGTATGAAGATATTGAATCCAAATATTGGGCTGCTTCTGCCTGGATTGAAGACAATTCCTGAATAGAATCGGTGCTTTGTATCTTTGAAGAAAATTCCTGAACTTTTTCGTCAACAATTTTTTGCTCATCTGCCCTGATTTGAAGCAACTTTTCGTCTACTTTGCCCATATCAAGTGTGGATGAAACAGATTTATACGTGTCATACTGAGCTCCAACTTCATCGTACAAAGCTTCAAGCTCTTCTAAAGATTTTCCTGAAGTTGTAATGGAATTGGCATAATCATCCAAAAGCGTCTGTTGCTGTTCTCTGATATCAGCCAATACTGTATCAAATTCACTCAAATCAAGGTCTAAATTTTCCTGATAGCTTTTGAACAATTCTAAATCAGAACTTGTAAGGTTGTATAAATCTTCCAATTCTTCAATAGTTTTGCCTGAAATATCAATTCCTTTTAAATATTCATCAATATCATTTTGTGCCTTTTCTTTGGCTTCAGCCTGCACTTTTTCGTAATCTTCCGTATTGACATCGTACTTGCCGTCTGCTGCCGCACCATCTACTCCGGTTTTATTTTCACCTGCAGCATCAAGTGCGCCTGAATATCCATCCATACCTGACGTATATGAACCACCGCCTGATGAACCGCCTGTGTACATGCCGTCTGAAATAGATGATACGTCGTTATTAACATCTTCCTGATTCTTTTCTTTAATAAACTGGATTAAATCCTGAAGAGGCTTAAGATTTATATCAGCAGTTGCCTGATTGCTTTCAAGCGCGCTGATTAAGGCTGTAATGTCATCAGCGGATGCAATGTAGCTTCCTGTGTCATCAACAACATTACCGCTTGATTCTATGGCATTTTTTGTATGCTCAACAAATTTTTCAACATATTCATCTGCGTATTTTGTCTTTTCATCGCCGGAGCCAAGCTTATCAAGCAAATCCTGACCTTTAAACTCAATTCCGTATTTTTCACAAAGCTCTGCCCACTGTTCCATTTGGGCTTGATATTCTACGATTGATGCAATATTATTTGCAACATCATCAACACTTTTTATCTTGTCAAAACCGCCGTCTATTTTGTTAATTTCGCGTTCCGCTTCTTTTGCTATATCTTCTGTGATTTCACCGATTTCTTTTTGCGCATATTCTTTCTTTGAAATACAATCGTCCATTGTCTGCTGCATTTGCTCTTTGAATTCGTCTATTTCTTTTTGTTTTGCATAATTGTATATACCAACACCAAGAGCAGCAAGACCACAAACACCGGCTACAATCCACCCGGCAACCGGAACAGAAACACTAACACCTGCTATGGTGGCAAGAGTACCTGTTATGCCCATAGCTGCAGCGGTACCTGCTGCTGTGGCAGCAGACAAACCTCCAATTGCAAGGTATGCCTGATATTCTTCCGGCACAAGACTTCCAAAACCGCTTTGCTGGCTGATACCATCCAATGCTGCCATATTAAATGTAAGCTCCTGCATATAAGCATCAATCGTTTCAGGGTCTTTACTTGAAAGGGCACTGTCTATGCTGCTCATAATAGAATTTAGGTTATTTGCAATCTGGTTATAATATTGGGCTATATCCTCAAGTTTGCTGTCTGCTGATAATTTTGAAGCACCACTAAGACCGTTATTCACAAGCCAGTTGTTATAATCAAAAATATCTACTTCGGTTTTGCCTGCATCACCGTCATCTTCAGAACCTTCATCAAAAACAACAAGGTCGTTTTCATCCGTTGAAACCACACTTGTACCATACCGGCGCTGGTAATCTATAATCAGCTGTTTTTGCGCATCGATATCACCGCTTAGCTTTCTTACCTCATCATATTTAGCCTTATCGGAAAAATAATAGGTTTGTCCTGCTATTGTAACGCTTCCAACGCTCCCGTTGCTCATAGTTCTATACCTTCCTATTGGTTAGCCACACTTTTTCTACATGTTTCATCGGTGCTTTTTCCTGTAAACTTTACCGTTTTTGGAATTTTGTAAACATTTTGTTACAATTTCCGGTAAATAAAAACAAAAATTTTTGTTTTACGAACGTTTATGTATTGTATAATTAAAAAAACAAGCATGAAAAAGATATTAATTTCAGAAATTCACATTGCCCCGGCAGATATTAAAAACGGTTCTATTTTGAATATACCAAAGGACCGCATTCTTTTAGAATGGTTTATAAAGTGGGTAGAAGACGGTTTAAAAGCGGGCGTTTTAAATATTGGCGATATTATTCCTTCAAAAAAGGATTTTGCAAAATATCATAATGTAAGCACAGGAACAATACAAAATTCCATAAGATATGCTGAAGATTTAGGATATTTCACATCAAAACAATGCATAGGCACAATGATTGCTGATAAAACACAGCCGCAAAGCAATGCAAAAGCAACCTCCAAAAAGGATGCCGCTGTTTTGAATATTAAAAAATATATAGTTAGAAATAAATTTAAAAAGGGAGAAGCCCTTCCTGCAGCAAGAATAATAGCAAACGAGATAGAAACATCCCAAAACACAGTAAGACTTGCTTTGGATATCCTAATAAGAGAAGGAATAATATCCGAGAGCAACAAAAATGCAAACAAGCCTGTAAAGATTTTATGTATTGATTATAAAGAAATAGGACAGACCGATACGCAAGCCGAAACAAAAAGTGAGACTCTTTCTGAAAAACTTTATCAAAAGATTAAAGAATATATAACAGGACACTACAATTTAAATGACAAAATAATGCCGAATGAAGAGTTTGCAAAAATGTTTAATGTAAGTGTACGCACAATAAATGATGCAATGAAAAGGCTGAATAAAGAAAAAATAATTCTTTCTTTAAGGGGGCAGTACGGCACAAGATACATTAACGAGCCTGATAAACTTTTAAAACAAAGGGAATCCGGGGAAAAATCAAAGTTTATGTCAGCACCGAAGGGAAAAAATGAGATTAGAAATTCTTATAATTACAGCTGGCAGCGGGTTTTAGACCAGATTAAAAAATATATGATGATAAACCATGAGGCGGGGGACAAACTGCCTTCAATGAAAGAACTTGGTACCACATTGAATGTAAGCCCGAATACAATAAGAAGAGCCGTAAATGAGCTTGTAGAACAGGGTGTACTCTTTTGCCAGAGGGGAAAACACGGCGGTATTTACATAGTAGAGATTCCTGAAAAAGAGGATGCATACCAGTGGCTTGCACTGAACCCTAAATTTTTGGTGCAGTAGAGGTTATATTTGGTTTTTAGAAGTATCGGATATTTCAAGTTCTTTATCCACAAACAGCACAAAAGAAATCGCCTTGCATTCGGCATACATTTTAGAAGCCGTTTTTGTGACAGCACTTAAGGTTTTGTTTATTTCCGTTAATTTATTTATGATTATTTTGCTTTCTTCTTTATCAATATTCATATTTTCCCTAACTAAATATAATTTGTAATTGTAATAAATGTAGCTTTATCAACTTTCTTAATATCTTATTAGCTATCATAATAACAAATATAGTATTTTTTGTCAAACAAATATATCATTTACAAATGGATTCAAGAACATTAGTAAAAGTTTTATGCGCGCAAGAAGCTTTAACCTATAAAAAAGTTGCAGAAATTTTAGCGAAAAAAACAGGCGGGCATTACACCAAAACCTCTGTCAGCAGCAAGCTTGCAAAAGACACTTTTCGTTTCAGCGAGGCTTTTATTTTGGCTGATGCACTGGGGTATGACCTTGTCCCCGTAAAAAGAAAGGGGTAGTTTTGGTCTGCCTGCAAAATAATTAAATGGCAACAGGTGCATTTAATTATTCTTGGAAATGTGTTTAAGCCCTATTTCAGAAGGTTTTGTCCTGTTCATTAAAAGTGAAGTTGATTCGTATAGTTTTTTGTCTCAACCCCGTGCAGCATTGCAAGGTCGCTATCAAGCATCACCTTGCAGCCCCTGATTTTGTGTATTAAATTTTATCAGCGCAGGTTTATTGATTTTTTATCACTTCACATCTTTTGAAATCTCTCAAGGAAATAAAATGCATTCAAACTTAAAAATAATACAACACGGCTGAAGGGTTGAGATTTGCAAAAAATAGGTTATAATAATAATGTCGGTGTTCTTCCGGACGTGTCGGGTAATTCCCGCCAAAATGTCAGAAGCACCGATTTTACTTTTTATATTTTCTCATTGAATTTAACGTTAATGTATGACGTCCGGTTCGTACTTCCGCAATATAAAGAACACACCCATCCTGCATATATTTATAAAATTTAATAATATCTCTTCCCTGATTATTTTTTTCACCAAAAGAACACTTATCATAATTATAAACATATACCTTGGCATTTTTTATATCATTATCAGTTATAGGAAGCTGCCCGTGCAATTTTTCACTATCTTTATTTCCATGCCTTTTGAAACTGTGTTTAATACCATAAACATCAATATTATGTCTGTAACCCGATAAATTTAACCCGTGCTTTTTTGCTTCTTCAATTAATCTGTTATCAACATTTCCGATAACAGTTACAAAATTGTCATTAGCAAAATTTGAAGCTCTTTTTATAGCCTCTTCAAGCTCTTTTTCAAAATCGGGATTGAACATAAATTAACCTTCACACCTTTTGAAAGGTCATGATATATTCATGCTCAAAGATGTTGAAGCCGCCCGCAAGTGCTCTGTAACGCCAAAGGTTTGCAGTTTTTCCTTTTGCTTTTTCGTTTCCCGTTATATTTTTTACGACAATAGCTTTCGTCACAAAGCCAACATTTTCCATTCTTTTCATACATTCAAACCCAAGAGGCTCTACCCTTGAATTTTTGTATTCATCTCCAATAATGAGCGCTGCAAACCGCCCTTTTTCAAGAAGGTCATATGCATTTTTTGCCACTTTTTCAAATAAATTATAAAATTCTTCCGGCGTAGCGCAGTTTGAAAGGTCTTCTTTTTTATCGGAAAATTTAATAATATCATCATATGGAGGGTGTAGAACAACAAACTGGGCTGTATCTTTGTCTTGTTCTTTACCCATAATTTCAAGCCTTGCCCTGACTTTTTCTTTGGTTTCTTCCGTCGTTGAATCACCGCAGATAATATTTACATCGGTTACCAGCTCTTTTTTGGAAAATTTTTCAGAGACATAATCCACCATCTCTTGTTTTAGTTCAACACCGATACAACGCCTTTCCATATTCAAGGCTTCAATGGCGCTGGTGCCGGAGCCGAAAAACAAATCCACAACAACATCGCCTTTTTTTGTATATCTTTCAAAAAGCTGGGTTGCAATTTGGGGGATGTAGTTTCCATGGTAATCATAAGAATGCCCGTTTGATTTATCACGGGAAGCAAATTCCCAAAGAGTGCCTGTTTTAATGTGGGAATAGACTTTCCAGTTGTTTAAGTCAATGTCGTTATAAGGCTTTGTTTTCGGCGCTTTAACAACTCTTAAACCCTGACTTTGGCTTTGGCTTTCACTTTTTTTAACGGTATTTTTTGCCATTCTTATTTTCTCCCCAATATTAAAAGAATAAATTCCTCCTACATTGGAGTAGTATATACAAATGTTTAGTAGTTTAAATCAACCTGATAGTGTAGAAATTTAAAACTTTTTTAAAACTCATTTTTTTGGAGGATATTAAGGCAAATTGTTAAAGAAAAAAATTAAAGCGCCGAGAATAATAGTATGAGGGCAATTGAGCCCTCACTCAAAACCTCCTCCCCAAGTCTAGTAGCCGCTAAGTTATAGCGGCTTTATTTTTGCCCACCGCAGCCTAGGATGATATGGGTGATACCTCATCTGCCCCATAGGTGGCGGGATACCTGGCGAGGAGCAAACAGCGGATTTTGCGGAACGTATAACGTCCTTTGCGAACAGGTTGATTGAAACCTGTGAACCCACAATAATCCAAAAAGCACACTGCAGTTGAAGAATATTAAATCAAACCATCAAACAGTTTATATCTTCTCTATCCTCTTGTCTTCTGTGTTTCTTGTCAATAGACCATTTTCAAATTAACAAATTTAAGTTAACGCTATCTTACAAACTTTGCTCACAATATGGTATAAAAATAAGACACCTAATAATTAGGTGTCTTAAAAACTTATACAAGCACATGATCCAATTTATCATCAATATCATTAGGATCATCCGGGTCATCTGCATCAGTGGTTGCTTCTTTTGGTGTGTTTGTACCAGTAGTTTTGGGGGGTTCATCAACAGCAGGGTTATCCGCTACGGCTGCTTTTCCGGTATCTTCAGTGTCCTCAACATCTTCGGCTTCGCCTGTTTCTTCTTCTGCCTTGGTGTGGCGTGCACCTATTGTATATTCTTTTTTATCAAATTCATCATTTAAAAAGTATGTTACACCGTTAAAATATTTAATCTTTGGTCTTGTAACAATAACTTCTTTTATAGTACCGTCTGCTGCTTGTTCATAAGTTTTTGTCACACTATCATAGGTGGTGCCGTTTGTTGTTTTTTGGAAATTATTTTGGGTGGTTTCTCTTATTTTATTGCCGTCTTTATCAAAGGAAATTACTATAGCACTTTGTTTTACATTGTTTTCATCGTAGGTATATTGAACATCTTTGGTTTTATTTTTGTGTTCTGCATCAGAGAACCAGTTTGACGATGTTATTTTACCTGCTTCGTTCATTGACTGTTCCTTATAGACAACATCGCCAATTTGATTGCCTGTAGCAGTGGTTATCGTAATTGCAACATTTCTTGTCATTGTACCGTCTTTGCCTTTTGTATAATCACTGTATAAAGATGTTGTTATATGTCCGTAATTATCTGTAGCGGCACGTTTTGTCATATTGCCGTCTTTATCATATTCGTAAGCTACCTGTTCTTTGCTTGTAGTACCGGCAGGAGTTGTAGTTTCAGTTATTTTACTTGTTAATTTACCTGTTTTTGGATCATATTGTTTTGCAACTGAAACGTTATTGCCTTCAACAAGACCTTCTTTTGTCCTTGCGGTAACATTGCCCGTTTTTGGATCATATTGCGCCGTAGAAACTACTTTATTGTCGCCTTCGCCCTGTGTTACGGTTTTATTTATTTTTTTACCGTCCTTATCAAAGTTTATAACGCTTTTCTTATCACCGTTTTTTACAATTTTTTCTTCGGGTTTGCCGTCTTTATTATAAGTTACAGTGCTTATTTTAGCATTGTCGCCTTCGCCTTCTTTAACGACTTTATTTGTGCGCACACCATTTGCATTATAGGAGATTGTTGTTATCTTATCACCATCTTGTGTAATTTTTTGTTTAGTACCGTCTTTAAATGTTCTGACCGTTGTTGTAACATCACCGTTTTTAGTCACTTTTTCTTTTTTAATATCGGCTTTTGTATAACGCTTATCCGTTTCAGCATTCTTTTCAGTTTTGTCTTTATCTTCAGCCTTCTTTTTATTTTCTGTTCCATCCTTTAACGTTGTATTATTTACAAGAGTACCTACACCCGCCATTTCTGCTACAGTACGTTGTGCATGCGTGGCTCCTGTCATATCCTGATTTTGTCCAAGGTTTGTCCTGGAATTATGTTTAGCAGCATCCGCTATATTGATTCCCGCACTTGCAGGTCCGGCTATTGGCGTTCTCAGCTCGGTAGGGAAATTATCCGCAGCCAAATGTCCGGAATTAAATTGGCTGCTTGTATCTCTTAAATTATGTTTTGAATTATCAATAAGTTTGGAATCGGAAGATTTCTGTTCCTGTATGGATTGCATTGCTTTTTGACCAATATTTGCCCCGGCGGCAGCGCCTGAACCCAAAGCAGAAGCTGATTGTGTTCCCGTGTGCAAAAAAGTATCATGTTTTTGTACAGTTTCGCTTGTTTCACCAAAAAGATTTTCAAACGCTGCAGCTGCAGTACCAGAATTAGACGAATGTAAATTTGCAGTCCTTGTAACTTGCTCCAATTGTCTTGCGCTCATGCGTCCTTGTCTATTTGCTTCAAAATCCTGTGTCATGTATTTTTGCACTCCCTTAAAATTTTAACTATGAATGGTATATCGACACCTCTTATTAATAACTGTAATAGATTAAGGTTTTCTTTACATAAATTTACATCTTCTGCAATTATTTACATTAAAAGCGCCTAAAAATAAGCGGACAGGGCAACAAATTACACCACAAGATTAAACCGTACAAAAGATATGATTACACTAAATCTCCAAAACAAAAGCGGCAAAATCATTCTCTGCCGCTTTTATTAAATATTATTAAATATTTCGACCGGACAAATAAATACCGCTCGAATTTTACTGCGTCTTTTACATCGCTTTCATTGATGTTTCATAGATTCTGCAAACGGTTGTTTCATCTGCCTCATTTGGCGCAAGACCTAAAAGCATACCGAGAGACGGGGTTTCAAAAGCAAGCCCTGTGAGCTTTTTCACATCATCATTTTTAAAGCCCAAATCTTCAAGCTTTTCTTTAATGCCAATATCAAAAAGCCATTTTTGAACACCTTTTGCAGCCTTTTCAGCCTCATCAGGCTCACCCTTAAGTCCGGGTACAATCGGCTCTAAAATATCTGCAAGGGTTGCGGCTTTATCTTTGTATATACAGTTAATTACAGATGGCAAAAGCATTGCAAGCCCCAAACCGTGGGATAAATCCGGCTTTATAGCACTTAGCGGGTGTTCAAGAGCATGGGTATAATGCAAAAGCCCGTTATCAAAGCCTACACCTCCAAGAAGGGAGGCATATAAAAGGAAATACCTTGCATTTAAATCTTCCGGGTTATTAATTGCAAGTGGAAGATATTTTGCAACAAGACGGATTGTTTCCTTTGCAAGTGTAACAGCATAAGGTGATGCCACTTTTGATGTAGCACCTTCTACAACGTGATTTACAGCATCTACTGAAACATAAAGCGTCTGGTTCGGGGAAAGTTTTGTCATCAAACCGGGATCATCAATTGAATATAGAGGGTAAATACAATCGTATGCAATTGCAGGCTTATAATTTTTCTCTAAAAGGGTTGCAACGGCAAAACGGTTCACCTCTGTTCCTGTGCCGTGGGTTAAATTTATCGCAACAACCGGTGCTGCTTTTTTTGCTTCAAATTTGTATTCATAAAGACTTGCGCCTGTCTCATTTTCATATTCCATCAATATTGCAACTGATTTTCCCGTATCTATTGCACTTCCGCCACCTATTGCTATAACAGCCTTTGCACCAAAATCTTTTGCCATTTTGGTTGCTTCGTCAATACCATCTGTTGTCGGGTTCGGGGTTACTTTTGCATAGTTTACATATCCCACATTGTGCTTTTTCAGTGCTTCTTCGACATAATCCCACGCACCGGTTATTTTATAAGCACCTTTTCCTGAAACAACAATGACTTTATCAATTCCGTCATTTTTTAAATTTGACACAATCTCATCAATTTTTTTAATTGCACCAACGCCGAAAAATACCTTTGTTTTTGTAAGAATTTCTTTGACTTCATTGATGTTGACATCTTTTTCCCACATGGCAATATCCTTTCTTTTAAATCTTCAAAAGAATTGTAACATATTTTTCAAAGTTTAAATTAGGCAATTTAGCCGATTGCAGAATTATTTTAAACTAAAATTTTTTAAGGGTAGAAAAGTCTGAAATCTTTCCCGCCCTTTTTATAACTGAATCTTAACCCTAAAATATCTATTATCCACCTGTCGTAAAGTTTTCTTTTTTCATAAATTTTTCGTTTATGCGGATTTTCTTTCAAATTTAACTTATTTTTTTTAAAAGGACTCTGATTGTAATATTTCATCCACTCATTGGAATACGGTATATTTTCATATTCCCAGGGTTTTAAATATGTTAAATGGATAATTTTTGGAGAAATTTTAGAGACATTATAGAAATCCTTCACGGTTTTTTGCGTAAGTCTTTTATTTGTTACCATATAATTATAATCAGGGCTTAAATATTTGACTGAATCTTTAAATGTAATATTAAAAATTTCCTGGTCAAGATAATCAATTGCAGAATTTTTCTTATTTTCTAAAAGTTTTTCAGATATATTGTCTTCGCGCATTTTCTCTGCGTTTAAAAGCATAACGCCTGAGTTAAAATAGTTTTTGATTTTTAGCCTTTCATTATCCTTGCACATAATCTCTCCAATGCAGTCTTTTATAACTCCCGCATAGAGATTTTCTAAATCAGTTTTAAAAAATTCAGCTAAATCATCTAAAATTAATGTATCGGAATCAAGGTATAATATTTTGTCATGGTTTCTAAATATTTCTGCAATATCAAATTTGAAAAAAGCAGCTTTTGAAACATATGTCTCTTTAATTTTTATATCAGAATATTTATTTTCCAGATTTAAAAGCGTTATGTTATCTATATTTTTAAAATATGCCCTGTTTTTGTCAGATAAATCTATTCCTATGACATAAACATCAGGCAGAGTGTTTTTGCATTTATTTTTTAAAAGAGAAATTATTGATACAATCGTCGGCATTGCATAATTATCATCTGTTATATAAACAATAGGAATTTTATTCATAAATCATACACCGTCTTTTTAAGGGTAGAAAAGTCTGAAATCTTTTCCGCCCTTTTTATAACTGAATCTTAACCCTAAAATATCTATTATCCACCTGTCGTATTCTTTTCTTTTGTAATAGACTTTGCTGTATTTATGAGGATATTCTTTCAGATTTAGCGGCACATCTTTATATTCAGACAGATTGTAATATTTCATCCATTGCTTTGAAAACTCAACATCTTTATACGCCCAGGGTTTTAGATAATACGTAAAATGCACAACGACAGGTCTTAGTGTCCAAACATTAAAAAGTGAACACAGGGTAAAGAAAGTAAATTTTAAATTTGATGTAAGAAAATTATAGTTTGGATGTAAAAATTTTACATAGTTTTTAAAAACTGTGTTGAAAACATTTTGATCCATATATCTTTTTACAGTTTCGTTTAATTTTGCATCCAAAAGTCTCTCTCCTAGACTATCTTCCCGCATCTTTTTTATATTTAAAAGCATCATGCCTGAGTTAAAATAATTGTTTCCAACCCCTATATCATTTGCATCACCCTTTAAAACGGCAAGAATATCTCTCACAACAGCAGCATAATATCCATTAATATCAGTTTTCAAAAGCTTAGTTAAATCTCTTAAAATCAAAGTGTCGCAATCAAGATACAAAACTTTATCATAATTTTTAAAAATATCTGCTATATCAAATTTAAAAAGAGCGGCTTTTGTCACATGATTATGCTCAGCATGCAGATTTTCATATTTATTATCAAGGTTTAAAATCTGTACATTATCAAGCTTCTTTAAACTCTCTTCATTTTCTTTTGATAAACTTACCCCTACCACGTAAATTTCAGCCATTTTAGAATGATTTTTAAAATTTTTAAGAAGAGACAATATGGATACAGTTGCAGGCATTACGTAATTGTCATCTGCAATATAAACTATGGGTATTTTCTTTTCCTTTTGCATAGTTAAAATTGTATCATAAACTGATGTATAATCTTTTATATTATGGAAAGCATTATAAAAAAAGCCATAGAAACCCATATCCTTGAAAGAGAGGAAATTACCGCCCTTCTTAAAGATGAAAACATAAACGAAACTCTTTTTTATGCTGCAGACAAAGTCAGAAAAGAATACGTCGGGGATGAAATTCACCTTCGGGGATTGATTGAATTTTCTAATATTTGCAAAAGAAACTGCCTTTATTGCGGCATAAGATGCGGTAATAAAAATATTAAAAGGTTCAGACTGGATGAAGAAAATATTGTAACCCTGGCAAAAAATGCGACGCAAAAAGGATTTAAAACAATCGTACTGCAGTCCGGGGAAGACCCTTATTTTACAGCTGAAATCCTGGCAAATATTATAAGCAGGATTAAAAAATTTAACGTTGCAATCACCCTTAGCACAGGAGAAATGGAAGAAAGGGAATATAAACTTTTAAAAGATGCAGGTGCAGACAGGTTTTTGCTTAGGATTGAAACCACAAACCCTTATTTATACAAAAAATTTCACCCGGATATGAGTTTAGAACATCGCATAAATTGTCTTAAAACACTAAAAAAACTTGGATATGAAACAGGAACGGGTGTTCTTGTCGGACTTTTCGGACAAACATTTGAAAGTCTTGCAAATGATATCATTTTCTTTAAAGAGATTGATGCCGATATGATTGGTCTTGGACCCTTAATTGTAAATGAGGATACACCTTTGAAGGGCGGCAATAACGGCTCGCTTAATTTGGCTTTGAAGATGATTGCAATTACAAGACTTTTAATGCCTGATATTAATATCCCTGCAACTACTGCTATGGAAACGCTCCACCCAAAAGGACGAATTATGGCGCTGCAGGCAGGGGCAAATGTTATAATGCCGAATGTCGGAGATTATAACGAAAAAAAACTTTACAGTTTATACCCCGGAAAAGCAAATGTAAACGATGATACTGACACGTCAAAAGAAAAAATAACAGCCTTAATTAAAAGCATTGGAAGAGTTCCGTCTACAAGTTTCGGATTTAGAAAAAAGGTGTAGGATTCCCTTACAGGTCTAGATTATTATACCTTTTCAAACTTTTATTTTTAATTTATGCTTGTGTTATAATTTATTTATATTACAATTGTAGTAAATAAATTATATAAAGCAGCCTTTAAAAAGATTTAGGAGCATAAACAACTATGAAAATAAAAGTGGCAGATTATCTTGCAAAAAGAATTGTAAACATTGGAATAGACACAGTATTTGGGCTTCCGGGGGATTATAATTTTAATATCCTTGATGCAATCATACAAAATTCTGATTTAGAATGGGTTAATTGTACAAACGAACTGAATGCAGCATACTCAGCAGACGGATATGCCAGAATAAAGGGTTTTGGCGCTGTTGTCACAACGTTCGGTGTCGGCGAATTAAGCGCCATCAACGGCATAGGTGGCGCGTATGCAGAAAATGTACCGGTTATAAAAATTGCAGGAGTTCCAAAAACTGCTGCCGTAAAGCAAAATGCGATTTTACACCACAACTTTTCAAACCCGGATTATTATGCTTTTGAACATGCATATTTAAATGTTACGGAAACAACAGCTTTCCTGACTGAAGAAAACGCTAAAGAAGAGATAGACCGGGTATTTGAAACAATGGTAAGGACAAGAAAACCGGTTTATCTTGCACTGCCTATGGATGTTTGTA
The DNA here is from genome assembly GCA_910587175.1 of Candidatus Gastranaerophilales bacterium. Classification (GTDB taxonomy): domain Bacteria; phylum Cyanobacteriota; class Vampirovibrionia; order Gastranaerophilales; family Gastranaerophilaceae; genus MGBC122484. Next base: position 90,927 of record CAJULH010000002.1, read on the forward strand.
ACCATTTAATCGAGGATAAAATCCCTGAAATCAAAATTAAATCCGACCCCGATACTTTAAAAACAGCCGTAGAAAAAATCACTGAAATGATTAACAGTGCTAAAAATCCCGTCATTATAACAGATTATTTGATGAAAAGGTTCAGACTTCAATCTGAAGTAAGAGAATTTATAGATAAATTTAATATAAAAATTACCTCAATGATTATGGGAAAAGGGCTTGTAAATGAAGATGATCCGCATTTTATCGGAATGAACCACGGAATTTTGGCAGATGAAGATTTCCAAAAAACTTTTGGCAGGGTTGATTTAATTATCGGTTTTGGAACCCTTTTTTCAGACCTAAATACCCTTGCTTTTTCGTATTTGCCGGATGAAAGATTTAAAATCAATATCCAGGGAAATTTCACGGAAATTGACGGCAAAAAATATGAAAATATTTATGCAGATGATGTTATAAAAAGACTTTTAGATGCAGATATCAAAGCAAAAGACGATACAAAAACAATATTTAAGGGTTATAGAGAGATTGAAACTTCAGATAACCCGATAAAAACCGATGAAATATTTCCTGTTTTGCAAAGCTTTTTACAGGAAAATGATACTATAACCGCAGAAACAGGGATTATAGCCTATCCTGCATCAAAAATGAGACTGAAGAAGGATTCAAACTACATAAGCCAGACAATGTGGGGTTCAATAGGCTGGGCAACACCTGCATCCTTCGGCGCTGCAATGGCAGACAGGACAAAAAGACTTATATTATTTACAGGAGAAGGTTCTCACCAGCTCACTATTCAGGAATTAGCCAATATGTTCAAATATGAGATTAAACCAATCATTCTGCTTTTAAACAACAGCGGATACACGATAGAACGCGTTTTGTCTAATAATCCTAATGATATTTTTAATAACATTACAAGCTGGGATTATAAAAAAGCACTTGAGCTATTCTCCGGAGGAAAAAATTTCAAATATTTAAGTGCAAAAACTTCAAATGAGCTGAAGGAAGCCCTTACAGCAGCACAAACTATACAAAAGGAAAGCCTTGTTTATATTGAAATTTTTACAGACAAAATGGATGTGCCCGCAATTGTGCAGCAATCTGTAGATAATGCAAAGAAGCGCTTTTAAAACTAAAATTCCGGCAAAAAAGTTCGTGTCGATATTTAAAAGCTATTTAAAATAAATCGTGTTAAAATGACCTTATGCTAGTTTGTCCGCATAGTGGAATAGGGAACCAGATAGGGAATTATGTCTTCGGGCAGTTTTTGCTTCATTGCGCTTTAGCTGAATGCAGTGCAGCTTCGTATAATACAACCGCACAAAACGCTGGTTTAAAATTTTTGTTTTTGGACGATGAAAACATTGACAGAACTTTTGTTTTAAATAAATTTAACACGGAATTAACCGAAGCTTCAAAAGAAGATATTGAAAGGTTTTTAAAGGCAAGAGCAAATTTCACTCTTTATAAATTTCTTATTAAAAATATTCATTCAAGGAGAAGAGAATATTTTAACTCGTTTTACAAAATGTTGCAGCGAATTCGCCTAAAATACAACATCTATCCTGTTAAAACCCCGGCTTTAATGTCAAAAGTGGTTTCATATAAAAATGTTTTGGAAAACATCTCAAAGAATAATTCAAAAACTGCCATAAAAGAAAACTTGATTGAAAACATTATTGTATGCGATTGTTATTCGCCCATTAAAGAATTTTATGAACATTCCTTCAGAGAGAAGATGAAGAAGCACTTTGTCTTAAAAGAAAAGATTGATGAAAAAAACAAAGAAATTTTAGAAAAAATAAGAAACTGTAAAAATTCTGTCGGAATACATATAAGACGCGGTGATTATTTGGGACTCAAAATTCCCGTGGTAAAAAAAGAATTTCTTCTTAAAAAAATAAACTTTTTTAATGAAAAATTTGGCAACTCTTCTATAGACAGCACTTATGGCACCACACAAAACGGAGTAAAGTTTTTTATCTTTTCAGACGGAATGGACTGGGCAAAAAAACATATTCAAGGACAAAATGTAAATTTTGTAGATATAAATGATGAAGACCATGGATATTTGGATTTTGCATTGTTTAATAATTGCCGTCACAGAATATATTCTGCATCATCATTCAGCAAATGGGTGCAATATTTAAACCCATATGAAGACAGTATTGAATTTATGCCCGAAAGCAAAGATGTGGTTGTTGAATAATTTACAAAATTGCAATATCAAGCTTTTTAATGTAATTTATGAGATATGGCAGCACTTTTTAGTCAAAAACTTTTAAAAACAGCCATTGAAAAGTTCTCATTTCCTGATGGAGAAAAGCAAGAAAAAATTAATGGCATTATCCAAGGGTGGCAAACAGCTTTTAAAGACCACGATTTAAGCAAGGCTAAAGAAACATCTTTGCAGGGCAAATTTTTTGCAAAATTCTTCTGCGAAATTTTAGGCTATACAACCATCGACGATATATCGGGGGGGGGGGAGCTGGACCCTTAAACAGGAGTCAAAAACCGAAGTGGATGGTAAAGAAGCGGATGGAAGCCTAGGTTTTTATACTAAAAATTCAGCTTGCGTACGCTGCGTTATAGAGCTTAAAGATGCCCAATGTAATTTAGATGCAAAACAGCAATCAAGGGAAAATAAACAAACCCCTGTTGAACAAGCTTTTCAATACCTTTACAAGTTTGCAGATTGTGATTGGGTAATAGTTTCAAATTTCAGATATACAAGGCTTTATCATAAATCAAAAGGGCAGACAGCCTATGAAGAATTTGACATTTTAACTCTTGATAATGAAAAGGAATTTAAGCGTTTTTATTACTGTTTGTGTGCCGATAATCTTATTAACAAGCAGGCATGTTCCCCTATGGACTTGCTGATTAAACAAACCGGCAAAAATGATATTGATATTACAAAAGAATTCTATGCCCAATTCAAAAAAGTAAGAAAGCTGTTTTTTGAACACATTGTAGAAAATAACCCTGAATTTGATAAAAAATTACTTTTGGAAAAAACACAAAAACTTCTTGACCGTTTTATTTTTGTATTCTTTTGTGAAGATACAGCAGGGCTTTTGCCGCCAAAAACTGTGGAAAGCACGTACAAAAGAGCAAAAAATTCTTTTTCAATGTCTAAATGCAGAGTGTGGGAGCAGTTCACGGGGCTTTTCAAATCAATAGACAAAGGAAACATGAATGTTACTCCGCATATAAATGCTTATAACGGCGGATTATTTAAAGATGATGAAATCCTTGATAGGCTTGTCATTCAAGATGATATGTTTGAACATATGGTAAATCTTGCTGCTTATGATTTTGAAAGTGATTTAAACGTTAATATCTTGGGGCATATATTTGAACAGTCTTTGTCAGATTTAGAAGCTATTAAAAATGAGTTGGATGGGATTACAGAGGATAAAAAGAACTCAAAACGCAAAAAAGACGGTATATTCTACACCCCTGAATACATAACACATTATATTGTTGAAGAAACAATCGGAAAATATCTTGAAGAAAATCCTGAAAAGCTTGAAACAATTAAGATTTTAGACCCTGCCTGCGGCAGCGGCGCATTTTTAAACCAGGCTCATGAATTTTTAAGAAAACAGCACAGAATAAGGGTTGAAGAAAAAATAAATGCTGAAAAATCCCGCAAAAGCAAAGGACAGGAATATTTACAGGTAAATTTATTAAAACACTCTAATATTGCGGAAAATGACCGGTCAATTCTTTTAAATAATATCTTTGGAGTGGATTTAAACCAGGAAAGCGTTGAAATAACAAAGCTTGCACTGTGGTTGAAAACTGCACACCCTGATTATAAACTGCAGAACCTTGATGAAAATATAAAATGCGGAAATTCCTTAATTGATGATGTTGAAATTGCAGGGAATAAGGCTTTTAGGTGGAAAAATGAGTTTAAAAGTATAATGGATGATGGCGGTTTTGATGTGATTATAGGGAATCCGCCGTATGGAGTATCATTTAGCGATAATGAGAAAAAATACTTAACAAAACTCGATAGCAATGTACCCGATTATGAAATATATATTTACTTTATTTCACAAGCAATAAATTTATTAAAAGATGGCGGAATTGTATCTTTTATCTTTCCAAATACGTTTTTAAGTATCTTGTATGGTCAAAAATACAGAGAATGGATTTTAAATAATTTTGAAATACTCTCAATTGTAGATTTATCAAATGACAATACATTTGAAGATGCTTCTGTTAGAACTTGCATTTTTACTGTAAGAAAACAGGGGAGAGCAAACAAGGTTAATTTTATTAAAATTGATGACAAAACAAAAGAATTTAAGATTATAAATGAAATAGATTACGATACATTAAATAAATCTTTAGATAATTGGCTTAGGTTATTAGAGTTTAATCCTGAAATACAATCAATATTAGAAAAAATATGTTCGCAAAATTATAAATTAAATGAATTATGCGAAATTTCCCAAGGATATATTCCTTATAGGCGTTCTGATTTAATAAAGCAATTTGGTGAAGAACAGGGCAACAAAATTGTAGATGAAAGGCTATGGCATTCAAACTATAAAATGTCTGATGATTATATCCAAGAAATTTTAGGAAAGGATATTGGTAGATATATAAATACAACTTCCGAGTCTTATTTTAAATATGGAAAACATGTTGCTTGTTATGTAAACCCAAAATTTTTCAATGGTGAAAGGATTCTTATTAGAGAAATAGTTAATTCTAATATTTTTGCAACAATAGTTTCAAAAGAATTTTTAAACAATCCGTCTATAATTAATGTGATAAAAAGAAGTAATGACTTTAGCTTAAAATACATATTAGCTTTAATAAATTCAAAATTATTTGCTTGGTATCACATAAATACATCTCCAAAAGCCAAAAAGGGGCTTTTTCCTAAAATTTTAATTAATGATGTTCGCAATTTGCCTATAATTAAGGCTAATTTAAACCAGCAACAATCACTTGCTCAAAAAGCTGAAAAAATGATTGAGCTTAACAGCAGACTTTACGATGAAACACAAAAAGCCCTTGAGCTTATAGAGCTTGAATACAAACCTAAAAAGATTACCCAAAAATTAGAACAGTTTTACATTTTAGGTTTGAACCCGTTTATTGAAGAGCTTGAAAAACAGGGTGCAAAATTAACGCTGGCACAAAAAGAAGATTTGATAACCTGGTATAAAACAAAATCAGACCTATTAAGCAGTATAAAAGCCGAAATTGACCGCACCGACCACGAAATTGACCAAGAAGTCTACAACCTCTACGGCTTAACAGATGAAGAGATTAAGATAATAGAGAAGTCAAATTGTTAAATGATAAGTTTTAACAAAAATATTATAAAGCATAAAAATAGCCTGATTTACTTACTAGTTTTTTGATCCAAAGAAGTATATAATGATTTTAAAGACATATAATAATATCAGGTTAAGAAAATTTAAAATACACAAAATGGTTGTTTCATTTATTTATTTTTGTGGAATAATATAATTGCTCAAGTAACCTATCTATTAATCGGTACTAGGAGTTATAGAGACACCTACGGGGTGTCTCTTTTAAATATTAAAACTTTTCAAGAAACCTTTAGGTGGGTTATTATATGCCGAATTTAAGTAGATGATATGATTACCATCGCTTAATCTGGTTCTGGATAATACCACTAAAAAATCTCGGTTTCTATCATAAATACGAATTTTGTCCTCGTTTTTATTATTAATATCAGGAGTAGTATTTACAAAAATATTATTGTTTAGAATATTGGCATTTTCTATTGTCTCTCTTATCCAAGTAATTCTTCTAGTTCTTTCTATGCTGAATATGCCAGGAGTTCTTGTATGCAAACGCTTCTTGCTTCTAGATTTTTTGTATTCTTTAGTTAATTTTAAATTATGGTCTTCATCGCTTGTTATATGTTGAAAAATATCTTCCTTGTCTTTCCATGGACAACTATCGCAAGTGATATTATTATTGCATTTATTTCCACAATTCGAACAGTCTAATATTTTTGAATTAATATTGACTCTGTTTCCTTGAAATAAAACTGAATTTTCTATAAAAGTTTTTTTAAAAATAATATAAGCATATTCAATGAAAGCAATGCTATCAAATTTCTTACCTGAAAAAAATATGCTGGTATCAATCAATTCGGGAGACTGTATCAATGTTTTGCCTCCCATACAAGTATATTAAATTTATCGTTATAATTTTTTTTGTTTAAAGATATATTCAATTCCTTAATCAAAACGTCGATAATAAGTTTTTTTGTAGAAATTGCATTTTTGTTTTTATAAAGACCGCGATTAAAATATGCCACTGCTCCTTGCAAAAAATCATTAAGCTGCATAATTTCAGATTGGTGTGATGCAATATTATGAAATAAAAATGGCTTAGCAAAATGAGTTTGGAGACAATCTTTGGTTACAAGAAGTGCTCGCCTTGCTTGAGAACTATTTTCTTTTTTATCTGCAAATATATTATACTCATAATCATCGCGATTTTTTTTATGTTTATCAATTTTTTGTGCTATCACATACTCAACTAACTGATAAATCATCTTATAATACCAGGTATTATGATTTTGACCAAAAATTTCATGATTTAGTTTTGTTTTATCTGCAATTATTATTGTTCGAAAATGTAAATTTGGTTCACTTAAAAAATAATTGAGAAGCTCCAAGTAAAAATCCTGTCTAGATTTTGATATTTTTGTCCATTTTATTTCTGCATATTTCCATATTTTGTGCTTTTGTTTGAGTTGTCTTATATCATTAGATATTTTGCTAACAAGATCTTTAGGACAATATATACAAGAAACAAACATTCGCTTTTCTTGTTCGTTTTGAAGATGGCAACTTTCATCACAATATATATTAATAATCTCTCTTCTCTTCATGCTTCATGCCTGTCTTAATAATATGCTATCCTTATTATATATCATGCGTTTGCAACTTTAAAGAGGGTACGAAAAACAAAAATTTGGTTGATGAATAATAAATTTTATGGAATATTATTAAATAAAGTTGGAATTTTAGGGAGGAAATATGAATTTATTAATCGGTATTTTAGGACAGATTGTCGGATTTTTAATTTTTGCAGGGCTTATATATGTAATATACAAAAGTATAAAGCTAAACCCGAAACAATTTGAGCTTTCTGACGGCGAAGAAATTATAAAGAATGTAAAAGGAGATTATTGGCAAAAGCTTGTGGTGGGCGGAGAAGGACAAAATTCCGGAGAATTTGCTTTTACAAATAAAAGAATTGCCTTTAGAAGTATGTTTCAGATTTTTGGCGGTTTGAATTTAGATATACCTTACAGCCAGATAGTTTCTGTTGAAAAATCAAACGTAAAAGGCTTTTTGCCCGTAGCTTTTACAGTAAAAACTGTGGATGGCGAATCATATAAATTTGCAATTATGAAAAGAGATATTTATATTGATTTGATTAATTCTGCAGAAAAGAAAGACGCATAAAAAATTTAAATTTAGAGCCCTGCTTCCTTAAAAGCAGGGCTGATTTTTTGAAAAATTTTGATTTGTAAATTTATATATTATTTTTCTTCTACTGTAAACCTGCTATCCATAGTATAGAGATAGATGATACCTGCAAGAGCAACATAAAACAGAAGTTCAAATCCCTCTTCGAAAATAAAATTGTTGTTTGTGGCTTTTTCTGCTATGGCTCCGCAAAAGAAGATATTCCCATAAATATTAAATTCCAAAATGGAAGTTTTGTATTTTTTATTAGCTCAAATCCTTCTTTAAAAATACCTTTTACTATAAATAAAATTGCCACAAAAGCAATATATGCTCCGTAAGTAAAGTGTACACATTTTCCTAATGGAAACCCAAGCTGCGCATTAATGGCTCTCCAGGAATAAAACTTGCCAATCTCGCCTTCAACAGGAAAGAATAATGTTCTGCCAAGGTTTACTTCTCTGAATATTAAAATTAAAAGTGCAAGAGCCGCAAACTTAAATATCCTTTTATTATATTTTGCAAACAGGCACATATAGCCAATTCCAAAAAGAACTGCCATTTGCAGATTTTCAATAAGACCATTTTCATACCCGTATTTTTGAGGTAAAAAAGCAAGCGCAGGAAAAATTAATAAAAGCACAAGTAATGCTATCCAACTAACCAAATGAAACTTAAAATCTATGTGCTGTTTGATGAAATTCATTAAAGTCATATTATCATACCCCATAATAATTAAATATCTTAAATATTTTGATTATATAATAAATAAACTAAAATTAATGTGCAAGTTTCAAACCAACAGTACCAAAAATAATTAACAAAATAGATATAATTTTTATAAAATTTATAGACTCATGAAAAAATATGATTCCTATTATGCTTATCAATAATATTCCAAAGGCACTCCAAATTGCGTAAGCTACGCTCACATCAATTGTTTTCAGGGCAAACGAGAGAAATAAGAAACACAAAATATATGTGATAATTGTTGCAACAGAAGGCAGCAGAACAGAAAACCCGTTTGACATTTTTAATGCCGTTGTTCCCAAAGTTTCAAAAATAATTGCAAGAACAAGATAAAGCCAGCTCATAAAACTCCTTTTTTAAGGTTAATGTAAGTATTGTATCAGATAGATTAAAGGCATAAAACCTTTTTGCAATAATTACAAAAACAAAAAATCTATGCGCAGAGAATTAAACTGAAAAAACTTCTTTTTGAAGAATATTTAAAATGGGGCGGGTGATGGGTTGCTGCACAAACTTTTTGATATTTTACTATGCGCTTTTTACAACAAAAGAAGCATTGTTGTTGGAAGGTGATAAGATTAAGAGCTACAATGCATTTGTTTATAGTAGTGTGTAAATATGTGTAAATTTATTTTTATAAACATGTTGACAATATTGAAATCAAGCATGAAGTAAATTATAATAAGAATGTACCCTTGCTCAAAATGAGAATGGGCATAAATCTGCTTTGACAGGTTCCCTTGGTACAAAAGCAAGTAAGTGTATGTCTTGTGCATACACTTTTTTGATGCTAAACTGGCAAGATGATTGATAAATACTACTTTGAATTTTCTAAAATATATGGCAGATTAATGCGCCTTGAAATGGCTTATGAAGCGCATGCTTATTTCATCGGTATTAGCCTATTATAAAGATGATGTAATAAATATATTTGAAAAGTTTTTCTATAATAAAGAGCGTCTTATTAAATATAATAATCCAACTGGAAACTCTTTTTTAGCAATATTAAAAAATCCCCAAATATCAAAGAGTTCGCAAAAATTTATAAGATTAGTAAATATAATGTTTTTATCTGACGTTTTATTTATTGTTTTGTGCTGTGAACAATTTAGAAAAGCAGAAATTGTAAATAATTTTTATTTTAAGGTTCCTGATAAATTTGGAAAATTAATTTCATCCAGACAAAAGCTTTTAAATTTACGCAATGATATAGCACATTATAATTTTAAAGATTTTGAAAAATGCAGACAAGAATATTTAGATGTACTTTTGATGTTTGAAATTCATATGGGTCATAATGTTAAAGGTATATTAGAATTTCCAAAGTTTAAAGATAAACCATCAATTAAGACAATCCTTTTGTTTATAAAATCATTGCGACCCGATTTACTTGATATAGACCCAAACAAAGACGATGAAATGGAATATTTTTATAATAAACACAGAGTACTTATGGATTTGTGTGATGATATAGCGCTATATAATGGCTATGAACCAAAAGAGCTTCCCTCGCCTTGGACAATTTTAAGACAAATGTATTCAATTAAGCATGATAGTAAGCCGATTAAAGAAATTGATATTTATTCTTTGCCGTTGTTTTGCAATTTAAAAAATACAGAATAATATTCTGTTCGAACCCTGGAAAGTATTGATATAACTGCAAAAAAGACCTCTACAGAGGTTTTAAAATAGTGGGGCAAGTAATGGTACAGAGTTAGAAAATAATTGTATAAGATTTGCTCAGCTGAGTTTACATGAAAATGAACTTATAACAAACATAAACATGATATGTGTAAATATACTTAAAGAAAACTCTAAGTGAATTGGGTGCACAAAATGTGCACCCAATTCAATGTTTTAATAAGGATATCTGTCTCCCTTGCTTCGATTGTTTTGCCATTGAAGAGGTTGAAGATTGCGAATGCTGTCAGTTCCTCCTTTTGAAACAGGGTGTTTATGGTCAATCTCCCAACCATAATTGCCAAGAGTTCCATAAGACCCATATTTTATGGTATCACCATAAACGTCTTTTCTCCAAACATCAGGATTTTTACCCCTAATTGGTTTTGCCTTGTTCCAAACGTCATCTTTTTGAGACATATTTGTCCCCTTTCTAATACTCATATGAGTATACTAAAATACGCTTGCCCAATTGACAAAACTTAAGAATTTTGCAAATATAAATTTGGTATATTAATACTTGGCTGTCTTGAGCTTTGCTTGGGGCAGCTTTTCTATTATATGAGTCATGGATTACATAAATCAATAATCTATATATAAATAATACTTAAAAGCACCAAAAGTGCTTACTAACAATATTTTTGATAGGTGCAAGTTTTGTTACAAACTTAACATTTACCTAACAAAAAAGCACCCGAAGGTGCAATTTTATAAATGGGGCGGGTGATGGGGATCGAACCCACGAATATCGGAACCACAATCCGAGGCCTTAACCGCTTGGCGACACCCGCCATCAAATTTTTATTCAATTTTAAACTTTTTTGAGATAATAGTTATTAATACCGAAACACAAAATTTTTGTAGCAGAACGATTGTTTGGTAAAACCTGTCATATTTCTGCTTAACCCTGCCAAAACCAAAACGTTTAAGCATGAGACTAACCCCAATATATTCTAAAAACAAAATATTTTCAAGCCGGATTGGCAAATTTAAGCTATAATTTTTAAATGAACAATCAACAGAATACATACACTTCAAAATTTTTACCTGCTGAAATTGAAAAATTCAAAAATATATTCAAAAATGAAAATGCGAGGTTTTCAACTCCGCAATATATGCATTTTCAGGCTAAAGGCGAGGGTTACACTGTTTCTTTTTATACCAGCGGAAAACTTGTCATACAGGGCAAAAGAACAGCCGAGATAGTTTCAAAATATTTTGAACCGGATATGCCGCATGCCGGGTTCGTTTTGACACAAAATCTAAATATACAAAACCCTGCTCAAGTCACTCAAAATGTATCTGCAGGCGATATTGCCCCATATCCGCATATAGGGATTGACGAATCAGGCAAGGGAGATTTCTTTGGTCCCCTTGTTATTGCCGGTGCTTTTCTTGATGAAAGTGCTGCACAAACCTTATCAAAAGCAGGAGTCTGCGATAGCAAAAAGCTTGATGATAAAAAAATTCTGGAACTTGAAAATTTGATAAAAGAGGTTTCAACCTTTGATATCATTGCAATTTCACCATCAAAATACAATGAGCTCTATGCAAAATTCAAAAACCTAAACAAACTCCTTGCCTGGGGACATTCCACTGTTTTAGAAAATCTTTTAGGAAAAAAACCTTGTAAAATTGCAATTTCCGATAAGTTTGCAGATGATGCAGTAATTCAATCTGCCTTAAAAGAACGTGGTAAAAGCATTAAACTTATTCAACAAACCAAAGCCGAAGCAGACACAGCAGTCGCCGCAGCGTCTATTTTAGCAAGAGCGGAATTTGTAAAAAGGATTTCAAATTTATCGGCACAATATGGCATAAACCTACCAAAAGGAGCGTCAAACCTTGTTTTAGAACAGGGACAAAAATTTGCTGAAAAATACGGCAGGGGCGAGCTAAAAAACGTTGCAAAACTACACTTTAAAACGTATTTAAGCATAGTCTAAATATTAAAAATGCCCGAATCAAAGAAACGGGCATTTTTTAATTCAAAAACCAAAACTAAGCTTTGGCAGCTGCTTTTTCAGCCTTTTTTGCCATTTTGTGGTTATATTTTTCAAGCTTCGCCTGGTATTTTGCATCAACTTTCGCTTCATGCTTTGCCTGAATATTATCTTTAACCTTGATTGCAAGTTTTACGGTAGCCACAGCTCCAATCAAACTAAGAGCATATGTCGCAAAACCACCCAAATTTGTCAAGCGAACCTTGTTTAATATTTCTTTGGTCAGCTTGCCGTCTTTGAATAAACCCTTTGCAATCTTTCCGCCTCTAAGTGAAGCAATTCCTTCTTCCGCTACCACAGGGAGCATAGCAAGGGCTGTTAATTTGCCTGCATTTCTCTTAATGCCGTCTTTTAGCCTTTGGAATTTGCTGTCTGTCGGAAGTTGTTCATCATTTACTTTTCTTTTATTTAGAATAGAAGCAAGCAAAATAATGCCGGGAAGAGCCATTGCGACAGGTCTTGCCTTTTGCAAGGTCTTCATAATGATTCCACCATTATTATTTAAAGCATGACCCATTTCATGGAAAATACTTGTCTGCAAAGTCTTATCCGGGGTGATAATTTTATTTGCATTTGGCAAATAACAAGCATTTGAGCCGGTTTTAAACATCATACCCTGCATTTTTGCCATCAATCCTGATAATGATTCCAAAGAACTTTTAATTGTTTGCTGTATTTCTTCGGGCATATGTTTCATCTTGCCCATTCTCTTTGCTACATTAGCATTTACTTCAGTTTGAAGTGCATTTAACGCTTTTTTATCTTTTCTGCCATATTTTACAGGTGAAAATACCTTAAACATAGAATCTATAAATTTTCCGGTATCAAATTCTCCGGATTCCAGATTTTTTTCAATCACACCATTAAACTTTGCAATGCGATTTATCAAAGCATCTTTATATTTAGGAAAATCTTTAATTGCGTCTTTAAGCTTTGGCAAAGACACTTCCTGCATTCTATATGCTCTTACACCCTTATCATAAAGACCGGATTGTTTTAAACCTTCTCTTGCTCCTCTTCTTAAAAGCGTAGTTTCTTCCGGGGAAAGCTTGGAAACCTGCTTCATAAACTTTAAAATGCCACCGGCTGCAATACCTGTGGGAACTGCTGCAAACGGTGCAGCATAATTTGCCGTTATAATTCCCTTGTTTCTAGTTTTTGGTTTTTTTACATTTGATGCGGCATCATATCGGGGGGGGGGGGTAAATTTAGCGGAGTCTAGCTTCATAATAAAATTTTCCTTTACTTTTTCTGGTATTTTCTCTAAAACACCTGAACAAAATAAATTGCTTTAAATATTTAACTTATCTTAATATTTCTATAAATATTTTCCAAGAAAATATAATTTAAATGCAAAAAATATCTGCAAAAATCATTCAAGATTTTTGAGATACTTCCTTTAAACATTTTTAAACAAAATTTGTTTTATGCCTTTTTTACCTTTTTGGCTTCTTTGACAGCCATCTTTTGGTTATATTTTTCAAGCTTCGCCTGGTATTTTTCTTCCTGTTTAGCTTCATATCTGGCTTGGAGCTTGTCCTTGATTTTTATTGCAAGCTTGGTAGCAGCAACCGTTCCTGCAGCAAGAACTGCATACCCGGCAAATTTAGTTATATTTGCTAAACGAACTTTATTTAATAATTCTTTTGAAAGTTTGCCGTCTTCAATTACTGTTGAAAGTTTACCCAGTTTAAATAAATCTTTTGCAATTTTACCACCGCGAAGAGACGCTGCACCCTCTTCCACAAGCATCGGCGCAAAAGCAAGGGCTGTTAATTTGCCTGCATTCCTTTTAATGCCGTCTTTTAGCCTTTGGAATTTGCTGTCTGTCGGAAGTTGTTCATCATTTACTTTTCTTTTATTCAAAAGAGCTGCTCCTAAAATAATTCCTGGAAGCACCATAGCTACAGGTTTTATTCTCTGGAGCATCTTCATTAAACTGCCGCCATTATTATTAAGAGCATGACCCATTTCATGGAATATACTTGCCTGAAGTGATTTATCAGGTGCAATTATTTTATTTGTACTTGGAAAATAATTTACAGCCATACCAAGTTTATATTTTAAACCGGCAGTTTTTGCTGCAATATCCACAAGCCCGTCTTTTATGGCACTGACAGTATCCTGATTATCTTGAAAAACTTCATTTATCCGCGTATTAATTTTTGAATTTTTATTTAAAAATGTATCTAACACATCTTTAATTGCATTTAAGGCTTTTTTATCTTTCTTGCCATAACTAAATACGTTATCAGCCGCAGATTTGATAGTGGTTTCAATATCACCATTTGTTTCCGCATTAAACAAGTTTTGAACTTCGGAAAATACTCTTTTTAAAAATGTCTGTTGGTTTATTTCTTTCATTCTATAAACCCTGACACCTTTATCATAGAGTCCGGAATTTTTTAAACCGTCTTGGATACCCTTTTTTATTTGAACGACATCATAAGAATCTAACTCTATTTTCTTCTCGCTATTGTTTAAAACAGCAGCAGCCGTAGTCGCAGCCCCGGTCATAATGGAGCTCATATATCCCGCTGCAACAAGCCCTCTGTTTTTAATCTTGGGCTCTTTAGGAGGTTTTTTACCTGTAAATGAAACTGTGGAATTTATTTGCATTTTTTGAAAAAACTTTTCGGTACGACTTCCTACACCTGTATAAAAACACCTGAATAAAATAATTTGCTCTTAATATACTAAATTATTTTAACATTTTTAAACGTTTGTGCCTATAAATCTTTTGATTAATTCCATATTTTCCATATTTGATGTTTCAATGTAAAATCTTAAAAGAGGCTCCGTGCCGGATTCCCTTATTAATACCCACCCTGTTCTGTTTCCGTTTTTATCAGACAAGAAAAATTTTACACCGTCAATTTTTAAAGTATCAGAAATCTTAAACCCTGCAATTTCAGACATTTTGGAAAATTTTTCTATTAATGCCTTCTTTTCTTCATTTAGCTTTAATTTTACATCCACCCTGTCTTGGAAAAATTCTTTGCCTGCAAACTCTATCGCTTCTTTTTTAAGCGCACTCAAGGGTTTATCCAGCGCTGATACGGCTTCCAGGATTAAAAGATTTGCAAAAATACCGTCCTTTTCAGGAATATGTTTGCCTGTGCTCAAACCTCCGGAATCTTCCCCGGCAAGGATGGTCTCATTTTCTCTCATCTTTTCTGAAAGCCATTTAAACCCAACTGGCGTAGTAATTGTTTCAATATTAAGTTTTTTTGCCGTAATATCAACAATTTCACTGACACCCACTGTTTTTATCATCTTTCCCTTGCATCCTTTTGATAAAAGGTATTTTAAAAGAATTGCCATAATGATATTAGGACTTACATATTCGCCATTTTCATCCAAAACACCATATCTGTCTGCATCTCCGTCATTTGCAAAAGTAAGATATCCGGGTTTTGTATTTTTCATAAACTTTGCCTTAGGTTCGGGCAGACCCCCGCCAAAGTTTGGATCATGATGCATATTACAGCTTTCAAAGTTTATTTCGTTTCTTTTTAAAATGGTGTCAAAATATCCGATAGAAGCACTATAAAGCCCGTCATATATAAATTTTGGAGCTGCTTTTTTAATGCGGTTAAAATCTATTAATTTTTCAATATGTTTAAAATATTTTTCGCTAAAATCTTTTAATATGACTTCACCTTTTTTGTTCAGGGTAATTTTTTCAGACATTTCTTCAAAAGAAAAATCTATAAGGGAAACTATTTCATCTGTCATTTCCTTTGTTGCAGGTCCGCCATAGTTTGGAATAAACTTTATGCCAAGATATTCTTTCGGATTGTGGGATGCCGTAAACATTACAGCTCCGGCACAATCTGGTTCTATAGTTGCAGCATAGGCAAGAACCGGAGTTGGCACAACATGCGAAGACAAAAATACTTTAAAACCGGAATTTTTTAAAATTTCTGCTGAAAATTCCGCAAATTTATCAGCCGTAAATCTTGGGTCATAGCCAATTAGAACAGTGTTTCCAGATTTATTTTTCTGAATATATTTTGAGATTGCAAAAGTAATTTTCTTCACATTTTCAAACGTAAAATCATCTGCAATAATTCCCCTGAAGCCGTCTGTTCCGAATTTTATTTCTGTTGCCATATTTACCCTAATCGTATTAAAATCATTATATGGATAATTCTATCAAAAAAATACTTTATTTGGGTCCAAGAGGCTCTTATACACAAATTGCAATGGAAACCTTCAAGGAAAAACTCGGGCTTTTTTCAACAAAGGCTGAGGATATTTCATCAATTACAAGGGTGATTCAGCAGCTTGATAATGAGGAAGATACAATAGCAGTACTCCCGATTGAAAATTCTATTGAAGGAATTGTAAGAGAGACTATAGATAAATTAATTACCACAAAAAGCGGGGTAAAAATCCAGGCAGAGCTTACGATTCCAATATGTCACTGCCTAATTTCCAAGGGAACCAAAGAAAACATTGAAAATATTGTCTCTATGCCGCAGGCTTTATCCCAGTGCCAAACATACATTGCAGACAATTTTAAGAAAAATATAAACATTGTGAGTGCAAATTCAACATCTGCCGCCACAAGCATGCTAGATGGAAAAGATGAAACCTGGGCATCCATTGCAAATGAATTTTGTGCAAACCTTTACGGCAAAAGGGTTTTAGAGAAAAATATAAATGATGTAAAAGACAACAAAACAAGGTTTATTTTACTTTCAAAAGAGGATTTGAACATTGAAAAGCCTGAGAGAACATCTCTTGCATTTTCTTGTAAAAATGAATCCGGCAGCCTTTTACATGTACTCGAAATTTTTTATAAACACAAATTAAATATGATATACATTGAATCACGCCCATCCAAGAAAGTCTTTGGCGAGTATATTTTCTTTGTGGACATTGACAGAGGAATAGATGAAATTTCCCATATGCTTTATGAAATACAAGAAAGATGCGAATTTTACCGCCTGCTTGGAAGCTATAGAGAGATATAAAAAGGTACAGGGACAAAATTATGTCAAGGTTGAAAGAAAGAATTGAAAATTTTAACAGAGCGTATAATTTGTTTTTTAATATGCAGACAGATTATATTTTAAATAAAAACAATGATTCTGCAAGGCTGGCTCTAACGCAGGCTTTTGAAATTGTTTTTGAGCTTGCATGGAAAGTCTTAAAAGATTATCTTCATATACAGGGAATTGAAGCAACATATCCAAAAGAAGTGATAAAAGAAGCTTTTAATAAAGAAACTATCAAAAACGGTCAGATTTGGATTGATATGCTAAAAGACAGAAATGCAACAAGCCACGAATATAATATGGATAAGGTAGATAAAGTTTTAGAAAAAATCAGCACAGTTTATTTTGATGAATTGTGCCGGTTTCAAGAACAGGTGAAAACTTTTGATGAATAATTTTAAACCGGGCTTCGGACTTCAATTCGGTTTGCCCGATAGAACCACTAAAGAATTATTTGAATATTTTAAATCAAAACCTGAAGTTGAAAAGGTTGCGGTATATGGTTCCAGAGCAAAGGGAAATTATAAAAACGGCTCTGATATTGACTTTGCTGTCTGGACTAATGGCAAAAGTGCCTATGAGCTAAGAATAGAAGCTGAATTAGATGATTTAGACACACCATATATGTTTGATGTCACAGATTATAAAAACTTAAGCCATGAGGGAATGAAAAACAGCATCGACAAAGATGGTATTGTGTTTTATGAAAAATTATTCGTTTAATAATTCTGATGGTTTTACTTCAAAATATTCTGCAATTTTTACAAGTTTATCTAATGTAAGGTTGATATTAGAGCATTCAAGTTTGCTTATATAAGAATTGTCCAAACCAAGCGCGAGTGAAACTTCTTCGCGTTTTTTACCCTTCATTTCACGAAGTTTCTTAACATTTTGTGCAACAATTTTTCTAAAATCTTGACTCATATTCCAATTTTGGACTATAATTCAATTTATATACAGGACTGACATTCCATAAAACTATGAAAAGAGACTACAAAACTATATTTATTAGTGTAGATTGGTTGTTTGAAGAGAATTTAGACACAGTTTCAATTCAGCATAAAAAAAACGTTATTGAATTTACTAAAAAACTTTTTAATGAATTTGATTTAAAATTAATAACCACTAAAGATGAAATTATGGCAGCAAAATGGCTTATTGATAATAATGCGAGATGCCTTGTAGAATGCTTGGTAAATGATGCATCAGCTTGTTGGCTTTACTTAAATGACGATTGCATCAAAAATTGTAAAAATTTTGAAAAATTTTATGAAACAATTATTTCATTTAAAGAATAGCCTTGCAGAGTAAATATGGTGTGATATAATTCTAAATACAGAAGTTTTGTGCCGGTATTTGTTTGCAGAACTATATAAAAATGTACTTTGAAATTTTAATATGGGGATGTTTATGGATTTGACAGGGTGTTTGTGTCATCTGGGCTGCAAGCCCGGGCGCTGTTCCCGGTTATCAACGAGCAACTAAAATAAACGCTAAATTTGAAAACAATATCGTACGTCCCAACTTTGCATACGCAAAGGCTGCGTAGGATATCCTAGCTACTCTATAGACCCAACTTGCCGGTTTATAGGGTCAATTATGCAAGTACAGCGTGTGATTTTAGGTTATAGCACGTCAAGATTTCAACCTTAAAGGTTAGTCCTTCCTTTTAAAAAGGGCTTTGAGCAGTTCTTAGGTTTAAGATTATTTTCCTTGAACCGCTTAAGATTTAAAAATAAACTAAACTTGTAGATGTTCATTTGGCATCATTTTGGACGCGGGTTCGACTCCCGCCATCTC
>CAJULH010000003.1 GCA_910587175.1 Candidatus Gastranaerophilales bacterium
TAGTTTTAAATCAAGGGAAACTCCCTCGACACAACTATTATTAAACGCTGAAAATAAAAATTCAAGTGTTAAATTTCGGGTGGGATTTTTCATTACCCCTGCAATTAATTGTAGGGGTAAAAATATAAATGGGGCGGG
This sequence comes from Candidatus Gastranaerophilales bacterium, assembly GCA_910587175.1. Taxonomy (GTDB): domain Bacteria; phylum Cyanobacteriota; class Vampirovibrionia; order Gastranaerophilales; family Gastranaerophilaceae; genus MGBC122484. Next base: position 139 of record CAJULH010000003.1, read on the forward strand.
AAAATAATTTTAAAAATTATAGCGGGGTAAAAAATTAAAATATCAGATTCCTGGGATTAGGTGCTAACCTGGTAATATTAATTTATTCATATGTTATCTCTTCTGCATAACCTTTAAAATCACACCAATTTTCATCGTACAATCCTTGTTTTGCATATTTTCTAAATGTAGAATACTTCCAATTTGCTGCTTTGTCTGTATATCCATGTTTAACAGGATTATAATGAATATAATCAATGTGCATGTTTAAATCTTTTTCATTTGTGATTGTATGTTCCCAATATCTTCTTTGCCAAATATCCTTTTCTTTCTTATCTTTTCTGCTTTTAGTTAATTTGTAATTTTCTATTTTTGTTTCATCAATATTTTTTGAAAAAAATGCCTTTATTCCTTTTATTATTTCAGGATATTTTTTTATATCCTCCGGTTTTATTATCATATGTAAATGGTCCGGCAGTATAACTATTGCATCTATGTTGAATTTTATTTTTTGTTTTGTTTGTTTAAATGAATTTCTTAATATTTCGATATTTTCTATCAATATAGGATGTCTTTTGCTTGTGACCATTGTTATAAAGATTTTAGAATCTTTTATATATACTCGTCTGTAATTCATTGATGTCCTTATTTTATTGATAATTAATAATTAAAAATGATGTTGGGTTAAAACCCAACCTACGGACTTTTGCAGTTTCGCTGTTGAAACCAGGCACAGCAGAACCCTCATGTACAAGATAATATTCATTTGTTTCTCGATTTTTGTAAATATATCCTTGATATCCATGATCATTTTCGGGTGCAATTCTAACAAGCTCAAGTTCAGGATAGTGGCCCCCAATCTTTATTTCTTCTGTTCCTTTATTATAAACTTTACCTACACTATCATGTTTATCATAAGTATTTTTTATTGCTAATTGTGCTAATTCCTGTACTGTTGCTACTTTGTTTGTTATTACTTGATCTGTAGACATATATTTCCCTTCCATTATTATATGTTGTAAATATTATTTCAAACTTGTTGTCATATTTCCTTTTCTTTTTTTAAAGATTAATGTTTTCTTTGCGTAAGCATTCAGCTTGTTATCTAAAATCAATACATTGTCATTATTTAGTGATACCATACTTGGCTCATCAATATTGTATGGTAATTTTGCACCACTGTATATTTTATTTTTATCTAAATCCAAAATTAAAGAATTTTTGTAATATCTTGTAAGTGGGTGGCTGCAATTGTGTCCACCTGCAAGTAAGAAATATCTATTATTCATTGATGTGCCATTATAGCCGCACCTTTGTCGTGGCATATGAGAAATAGTTTTAACTTCTTTGGTGCTAATATTATATATATTAATTGGATAATCAGCAGGTTTGCCATAATTAAGATCTGAACATATAACCAATATTTCTTGGTCGTTTATTTTGTTAAAAATACTGGGTTTGCACATTCTTGCTTTGATAAGTTTTGAAGTCATTAATAAATTATCATATTTATAAATGCTGTAATCGTGTGAAGTATCTTCCTCAAAAAACAAAAGCTTGTTGTTAATGGCGATTTTCTTATACCAAGATATTTTAGATTTAGAGTTCGCAAGCAATATATCCGAAACATCTTGATTATTATCTTGAACTTCATTGAGTATAGAATTTAATATGTTTGTATTATTTAATTTTCTTTTTACTATCTTCTCAACCTTCATATTATCCAAATTAATCACTGCCATTGAATCATATAAATATGGTGGCTTTATATCTTTTATAGTCTCACCCACTCTTTTTACCTTTGGATAACTTTTATCACTCGGATCATAAGCATATGTTAAAAGTAACCTATTATTTTTTAACAAAATTCCTTTTGCCTGATATCTAATATTATTTGGAAGTCTTAATTCTTCAATTTTATTTGTTTTTGCATTGTATATTTCAGACGGAATTTCAACAACAGGCATAATATTATCTTTGCAAGCTTCTGGTGTTGGGCAGGAATGTGCATTTTGCCCTAAAATTAAAACATTTCCGTTTTCTAATTTTAAAACATCTGCATCCCTATGCTCATACTTTAACTCCGGCCCTTCAACAAAATACCCAAATCTATATCTTGCAATATCTTTAATAAAAAAGATTAACCAGAGAAGAACTATTAAGCCTATTATCCCTATAATAACTTTCTTCATATATTACTTTCCTCATTTAAAACATTTAACTTATACCCTGCTACATAATTCCTGATTCTTGTTTCTTCAAGTTTTTGTTTTTTATCTAATAATTCAAGCTTTTTTTTAACACACTCGGCCTTTGCTATTATACCGTTTGTGTTCAGTCTTTCAAGGTTTTCAAGGTTTTTATTTACCAAACTCAACGTCTTTTTGTTATTTTCCCCCTGTAACGCCGCATTTTCACTATCAATCCTTATCTGCTCATATTTTTTCTTTAATTCAGCAAGCTCCATCTCCTTTTGAATCTTTAATTTTTCAACCTCTAACCCCTTCTTATTCACTGTATTAATATTCTTCATCCCATCAAACATAGTAAATGATGTTGAAATCCTAAAAGATAAGCTTCTCTGTTCAAAATCAGAAAAACTGTCAAAATATTTATTGCTGTCAGAGCCATACCAGTTATACCTTGTATCAAAGGAGATTTTTGGAAAATTAGCTCTCTTTTGAATTTCATATTCCTTTTGTTTCTTTAAAATTTCTAAATCATAGGTTTTAGCCTCAAGAGAATTTTCAATATCAAAATCACCACCATCGCCTGCATTATTTCTTACAGCCGTTTTTTTAACAGAAAGCTTTTTAACTTCACCCACAGGTAAAACCCCTACTGTGCTTTTATTATCTTCCAACCCTTCTTCAAAATCCTTTATTTCAACATCATCCACCCCATAACTTTTATTTGTATAATATGAAAATTCCGTTAATCTTTTTGATAAATTATTTTCTAATTCTGCAATATCGGATTTTGTTTCAGAGATATCTATTTCAGAATTTGTAACTTCAATTTCAGATAATTCCCCTGCATTTCTAAGCCTTGAATTTATGGTTAAAAGCTCATTTTGCAATTCTAAAATCTGCCTTTTAACCCCTAAAGCCTTATACAAAGCAAGCGTTTCGCCGTATAAATCAACCACATCAAGTTTTAAATCCCTTGTATCTTTTAAAAGCAAGGCTTCTTTTTGTTTATCATCAGCACGCGCAATCTCTAAACTTCTTTTCCTTATCCCAAAATCAAAAAGATTGTAATTCAGCCCTACTGCTGCAACATCTTGATAGTAATCTCTATTCAATAATATTTCATTCCCGACAGCTGTTATTTGTCTTGTCCCATCAGATAAATCGTTATATCTTTCTGTTGTTGCATAGCCTGACAAAGTCGGGAAATATCCTGCACGAGCTTCTTTAATCCCATATTCCGTACTTTGTTTTTCAATTTTAGAGGTTTTTAATTTATATGAATTTTGAAGCACAGTTTCCAAGAAAGAATCAAAAGTTAAAGTTTCCGCAGATGCGGATGTCGAAGCAAGCAGGCAAAATATTGCCGCCAAAGTACATTTTGTCTTCATCAGGTTCTTAATTCCATCTTTACAAACTAAATATAGATTAAACATCTACATTTAGTTTATTCCACAGTAACTGATTTTGCAAGGTTCCTTGGCTGGTCGACATCTTTTCCTAAATATTCTGAAATATGATAAGCTAAAAGCTGCAGTACCACAATATTTAAAGCAGGTGATACAATATCTGAAATTTCAGGAATAATAACCAAATCATCAAAAAGATTTTTATGTTTTTCATCCACAAAATTTGTAACGCCTATAAGCTTTGCTTGTCTTGCTTTTGCCTCTTCACAGTTTGATAAAACCTTATCATAAACAATGCCTTCGTTTAAAATGGCAAGTACGGGCATAGTTTCATCAAGCATTGCAATTGGTCCATGTTTTAATTCCCCTGCAGGGTAGCCCGTTGCGTTAATATAGCTTATTTCTTTAAGCTTTAAGGCGCCCTCAAGAGCGGATGGGTAATTTATTCCGCGCGCTATAAATATAAAATTCTTTGCGCTTGAATATTTTTTAGCTATTTCTTTAATGTTTTTTGTGTCGTTTAATATAATTTCAAGCTTACTTGGTAATGTTAAAAGTTCTTTTTTAATTTCTTCAATTGCAGTCTTATTTGAAATACCGATATTTTCTGCAAGAAAAATTGCAAAAAGGTATATGGATAAAAGCTGTGCCATATAAGATTTTGTGGCTGCAACAGATACCTCGATACCTGCATTTATAGGTAAAAGACTATCTGCAAGCCTTGCCATAGCACTGTCTTTTCTGTTTGTAATGATTAAAACGTGTGAATTTTTCTCCTTCACCTGTTTTATTGCAGTTATTGTATCTGCGGTTTCGCCTGATTGCGAGATGCCTATAACAAGTGTATTTTCATCAGCTATTGTGTTTCTGTAGATATATTCGCTTGATGCTTCAACATCAACGGGGATTTTTGTTAATTCTTCTATAATATATTTTCCCACTAAACCGGCATGGAGCGACGTTCCGCAGGCAATAATCTGAATTCTGTTTATTTTTTTCAGTTGTTCCTTTGCTAATTTAACATTGTCCAAAACAACATTGGTTTTTGCATCGTGAAGTTTGTCTACGAGCACATTTCTTACAACATCGGGTTGTTCATGGATTTCTTTCAGCATAAAATGTTTATATCCCATCTTTGAAAGCGCAATTGGCTCAAAGGGGAGGTTTTCAACCTTGTTTGCAATTAAATCACCGTTTTCATCATAGATTTTAATTGAATCGGTTTTTACTTCAGCCACCTGGTTGTCGCTTAAATATATTGCTTTTTTTGTATATTCAATAATGGCTGGGATATCTGATGCTATGAAGTTTTCCCCTTCGCCAACCCCTATAATTAAAGGTGCGTTTTTTCTTGCAGCAATTATTCTATCGGGCATAGATTTATGCATAACGCAGAATGCATAGGCGCCTTTAAGTTTTTTTGCGGCATTTTGCACAGCCTTTAACAGGTCTTTGCAAGTGTCGAATTCATGGGCTATTAAATGTGCAGCAACTTCTGTATCTGTTTGTGATTGAAATTTGCATCCCTTTTTTTCAAGACCCGGTTTTAAATCTTTATAATTTTCAATTATGCCGTTATGTACGATTACAAGGCTTCCGCAATTACAGGTGTGCGGGTGCGCATTTTTTTCTGTCGGAAGTCCGTGGGTTGCCCATCTTGTATGACCAATGCCTGCATTTGCATTTGTATTTTCAGAAGCTTCATTTGAGATAATTTCGCGCAGATTGTTTAATTTCCCGGGCGCTTTAAAGATATTTACTTTATCTTTTTTAATTAATGCAACACCTGCAGAGTCATACCCCCTGTATTCAAGGTATGAAAGCCCTTTTAAAATTATATCAACAGCCTTTTTGTTGCCAATATACCCAACTATTCCGCACATATTCTGTTCTCCCTAAAGAAGGTTCCTCTTTTAATCCCTAATTGTTTAATTCTATTATGCAAAAACTTTATTTGCAAATTAAGATTTGATTAAGATAAATCTTTTATAAATTTTCTTCAATTATTTCTACCGCATCCACACCTGTTTTTTCTGCAAGGATTTGAGCACTTTCTTTTGCAAATTCACACACTTTGTTTGAGGCATAGAAGTTTTCATCTATGGGGTATAGTCTTATATATTTCTTTCCGTTTTCCTCTGTAAATTTTCCGGTTGCAAACCAACGCTGCTGTTTTTTATCTACATTTTTGCTTATTATCTGAAAGTAAAAACAGCCGTCTTCTGCTTCTGTATAGCTTGCTTCAAATTCTTTATTACTAATATTTGTTTTTGCTATTGTGAAAGAATTTTTTTGCTCATATAATTTTTTCCCTGCTAAAAATGCCTCTGCACCTTCTTCGTCAAGCTGCATTGTGAGGGCTGACATACCGTCAGGCAGCAATTTTGAAACAGGAACATTATTTCTTGCTGCATAGTCTATTGCTGCTATATATTGCGGATATTTAGATATAGCCTGAAAATTGTTTTTATAATAAAAAACAAAAGGCGGCGGGACATTTGATGCAGTAAGGCTGATTTTTCCTTTATGACCGCGTTTCTTGCTTTCTTCTACAAGGCATTTTAAAAGCTCTGTGCCTGCACCTTTATAATGTCTTCTAAAATTTTCTTCTGTATAAAGTTCTTTTACATAAAGTTCATCTTCATCTTTGGAATCATACATTACTGCGTAGCCAAGCCTTTTTCCATTTACATTTAAACTTAGCATTTTTGGGTTTGTGCCGAAAAATCCCGTATCATCTTTGTAAAATTCCTCTTTGATTATTGCATCAACATTATTGCCTTTTGTATTCTTTATGGTAACGGTTTTTATGGGAGATTTCTCAAATATGTCTTTTGACAGGGAATTTGCTCCGCAAAAGTTTATATTATTTATATTCCGGATTCTATTAGTGCATTTTATGTTTAAAAAATTAATTGTGTTTAAAATCTTCATAGCTTTTTAAAACAAATGAACATACAAAATTGCCTGCAAATTGTTTTATTTGCAGGCAAAATATTTAAAATTATCAGCTTTTTTTAAGCATTCTCCTTTTCAAATTTTTTCATAAATTCTACAAGTGCTTCAACACCTTCAATTGGCATTGCATTGTAAATTGAAGCTCTCATACCGCCAACCGTTCTATGACCTTTTAGCTGAACCAGTCCTGCATTTTTTGCTTCTTCAATGAATTTTTTGTCTAATTCTTCATCTCCTGTCACAAAAGGAACGTTCATTAAAGATCTTGAATTCTTTTCAACTGTGCCTTTAAAAAGTTTTGAAGAATCAAGAAAATCATATAAAATCTTTGCTTTCTTTTCGTTAATTTCTTTCATTTTGCCCAAGCCGCCCATTTTTTTGAGCCATTTAAATACAAGTCCGCAAATATATATGCCATATGCAGGAGGAGTGTTATAAAGGCTGTCATTATCTGCGTGGGTTTTATATTTTAGCATTGTAGGACACCATTCAGGTAAATCTTCCCTGATTAAATCTTCTCTTATAATCACAATCTGAACACCCGCAGGACCAACGTTTTTCTGTACTCCTGCATAAATTAAACCATATTTTGAAACATCCACGGGTTCTGATAAAAAGCACGATGACATATCAGAAACCAGGTCTTTTCCTTTAGTATTTGGAAGTGTGCGAAATTTTGTACCATATATTGTATTGTTTTCGCAGATGTAAACGTAGTCGGCATCTTCTGAAATTGGTAAATCGGAACAATCCGGGATGTATGAGAATGTTTTATCTTCACTTGTTGCAACTTTGTTTATTTTTCCGTACTTTTGAGCCTCGGTATAAGCTTTTTTAGCCCATTGACCGGTAACAATATAATCAGCAACGCCGTTTTTTAAAAGATTGATGGGAACCATTGAAAATTGCAAATGCGCTCCGCCCTGCAGGAATAAAACTTTGTAATTATCAGGAATATTCAATAATTCACGCAAGTCTTTTTCTGCTGTTTTAATTATATTGTCATACGTTTTAGACCTGTGAGACATCTCCATAACGCTCATGCCTGAATTTTCATAATTCATCATCTCGTCTGCTGCCTGTTTTAAAACTTCTTCCGGTAAAACCGCAGGTCCTGCTGAAAAATTGTAAACTCTGCCGTATTCTCTTGTCATCTGTTGCTCCTTTTATTTTTCTTTTATCTTATATTATCACTAATAATTTATATTTTTAATTTTTCTTTGAGTTCTTCGGGTTTGAAAATTCCGTCTTCAGTTATAATGCCTGCTATTAAAGAGTTATCTGTAACATCGAAGCTCGGATTTATAATTTTTACACCCTCTGCACAGATTCTTTTTCCGTTAACCATTGTCACTTCTTCTTCATCACGAAGTTCAATTACAATATCGTTTCCGGATTTAATTGAAAGGTCAATCGTGGACTTTGGTGCGGCAACATAAAACGGAATATTATAGTATTTTGCTGCAATAGCAACGGTCGATGTGCCTATTTTATTTGCAGTATCACCATTTGCAGCTATTCTGTCTGCACCGACCACAACAACATCAATCATTTTATTTCTCATAAAATAAGAGCACATACCATCTGTAATAAGGGTTACGGGGATATTGTCCTTTACAAGTTCAAAGGTTGTAATCTTTGCACCTTGTCCTCTCGGACGGGTTTCATCTGCAAAAACCTGAATCGTGTTATCTTTTGCAAAAGCGCTGCGAACAACTCCAAGTGCTGTACCATATCCTACTGTAGCCAAAGCTCCCGCATTGCAATGTGTCAGAATGCCGGCGCCCTTTGGAATGACTTCGGCACCAAAATTTCCTATTTTTTTATTTATTTCAATATCTTCGTTTTCAAGTTTTGCGGCATTCTTAATCAGACTGCTGCAAATTTCTTCGATTGGTAAATTTTTTGATTCTTCAACAATTTCTTTTTGTTTTTCTATTGCCCAGGAAAGGTTTACGGCAGTCGGGCGGGAAGAATTCAGATATTCAAAGCCGTTCAAAAGTTCTTTTAGAAAAGTTTCTTTGTTTGTTTCTTTATATTTTTCTGATAATTCAAGAGCATAAAGTGCACATCCATGTGCCCCTGCAATTCCTATAGCCGGCGCTCCGCGCACAATCATTGTTTTAATGGCATTATACATTTCTTCCAGGGTTTTTATTTCAACGTATTCAAATGAATGCGGAATCTTTGTCTGGTCTACCATTCTTGAGTATCCGCCGTTTGGGATTTCGCACCATTCTATAGTTTTTATTTTTGAATGAAATTCGCTCATAATTTTATTTTTGCTCCTTTTTATTGTTTTTTAGTTTGTCAAATTGTTTTATCAAAAATCCTGCAAGCAGACCTCCGCCCGCATTTGTTATAAGAAATATTATTGAAATTGTAATTATAAATACCATCGCAATGAAAAAATTCAAATAGTTTATGCCATATGCATAGTAATCTTTAAAAATAAGATGTATTAAAAGCACAAGCGGAGTGAAGACAATAAGAAAGGAAAATCCTGAAATGCCGCCTATCATACTGCCAAGAACAGCATATTCTTTTATATCTGTTTCTTGCATTGGGTCAATTATTTTGATTGCAATAAGTATTATTACCGCGCTTAAAAAGGGGAGTATAAAAAGACTTATAATCGGCATAAGCGCAGGAATGAGCGCTAAAAATGCAAGGATTGCGCCAAATATCGCACTGTATAAGGATATTTTTTTTATTATATTAATATCTGTCGGCATATTTCCTCCTTATTTAAAATCCCCGTCATATTCCCTGTTTCTTGCATGGCATATGCTTATTGCAATTGAATCCACTGTATCATCAAGTTTGGTATTTTTGTTTAGTGCGATAAACTTTTCAACCATAAGCCTTACTTCGGATTTTTCTGCCCTGCCGTGACCCGTTAAAACTTGTTTTACCACAAGCGGTGTGTATTCTGCTGTTTTGATATTTGCTTTTTCAAGTGCTGCAAGGATTACACCTCTGGCTTCTGCTACAGGAATTATCGTTTTTTGGTTTTTAAAGAAAAAAAGCTGTTCTATTGCAGCCTCGTCCGGCTCATATCTTTTACATATTTCTGTTATATCATCAAAAATTTCAACAAGCCTTTTTGATACAGGCATGGATTTATCTGTCTGGATACTGCCTGAATTTATAAGCCTGTAGCCGTTTTTATCAGCTTCAATAATACTGTATCCTGTAATTCCAATCCCCGGGTCTATACCTAAAATTCTCATGGCTTTGATTATACCATATCAAATGCAACAAAATATGCTAAAGTTTTCAAAATCCGGGCAAAATAAAATGCGATTTGTAAACAAACCGCATAAGTCAAGAAAGGAATGGTTAGACTATTAACAGTTCACATTATTACATAAATGATATTACTATGCAAACTTCTTAATAAATTTTTACGTTTCTACAAATGCCTGTATACTATACATTTTGTTGACTAGTGAAAACACTTCATTAATCGGTTAAAATAAGAATATGGATTGTGTTTTTGATAAATATTCTCTTATTATAGATGGCAAAAGAACCTTTATAAAAAGCGGAGCTATGCACTATTTTCGTACTTTTGGAAGAAAGGAATGGTTTGACAGGCTGTCTAAAATGAAAGCAGGCGGGTATAATACCGTTGATTTATACTTTTGCTGGAGTTTTCATGGCATAAAGCCCGATTATTATGATTTTTCTGACTATAAAAATATTAAAGAACTTTTAAAAACGGCAAAAGATTTGGGACTCTTTGTAATAGCACGCCCGGGACCATATATAAATGGTGAAGTTTCTGCAGGAGGCATACCCTATTGGCTTTTGAAGGACAAAGAAGCTGTTATAAGAAACAGAAAAGATGGTGATTATATTTATTCGCCGCATTATATGGATGCTCTAAAAGGTTGGTATAATGCACTTTTGCCTATAATTAAGGAATTTGACAATGTTATCTTAATTCAGGTTGAAAACGAATATTCAACAAACGGCGGCGAAACGGAATATATCGAAGAGCTTATTGATATCGTTAAAAAAAGCGGCATAAAGGCGCCGACTTTTCATAATGATGCATACATTGCTGGGCTCTATGCTGATGTTGTAGATATGTATGCCTGTGATATTTACCCTTATATAAATCCTGCAAATTCCTGGAAACAAAATACTTATGCTTTTGATACTTTGGATAACCTTGAGGATATTGTTCGTGAATTTAATGATAGAACTCCTCTTTTTGTGGCGGAGATGCAGGCAGGCTGGTATGATAAATGGCTTGGTGCAGGGTATGAAAATATAAGGAAAGATTTAGGCTACAGCCATATAAATATTATGACAAAAAGTGCTCTTGCAAACGGAGTGACGATTTTTAATCATTATATGACAGTCGGCGGTACAAATATTTTAGATACAGCTGCAGATGAGGTTTATACAAGCTATGATTTTGCTGCACCAATAAGCGAGCTTGGGGCTATTAAGGAAAATTTCAGAAAAGCAAAAGAGATAAACTATTTTCTCGACTCTTTTAATTTATGCGAAACGGAACCCGTAGATGCGGATTTTGAAATTCCTGAAAATTGTTTTGCAAAAGTTCGCAAAGACAAAATAAATAATTGCAAATGGATGTTTTTAAGGAATTTTAATACCTGTGAAACATATATTAACGACATCTCCATTGATACATTTGAGATGAAAATTTTACCATTAAATTTAAAGCTCAAGGCGTGTGAAATAGTAAAATCCGGCATGGAAATATTCGGGCGTTTTGAAGATGGGAATAAAGAAACTATTTTTCTTCTTTCTGATTATAAAAACAGTATAATAATTAAAGACTCTAACGGTATAGAAACATCAATTTCGGGTGATAAGGATGATTTTTTTGAAATTGAATTTAGAGATAACTGCGGCGGTTTTGAAAAATGTACAAAGTTTATCTTTATTTCAAGAAAAGTTGCAAACTATACCTGGAAGCTTTGCACCTCCGGCTGCGACAAGATGATTTTTAATGCGAGCTTTGTTTATCCGGATGGAAGAATTGCATATGACAGCGAAAGGGAAATAAAAACATATACAATAAATGAAGGTTTTAAGACATATTGCACCGCGCCCGGGCTTGAAAAAAAGAAAATCAGGCTTACAAATTTTGATGTTTATTTTGCAGCGCCTGAAATCGAAAAAGGATATGATTATTCAGGGTGGAAAAGCGTAAAACATAATGACGATTTTTCTCTTGCTGATTCTTTTAATTCTGATGTTTACTCTGAATTTGTATGGTATAAGGGACAAATTTCGCGGAGAGCATCAGAGATTTCAGTTTCTGCAAGGCACATTTTTGCAATATATATAAATGGCAGAGAACTTTTAAACAGAAACAGTTACAAATATGATAATTTAATCCAGGTTGATGAACATCTGAGTGTTTTAATCCGACCGGAACTTTTGACAAAAGAAACAAATGAGATTACTGTTCTGGTGCAAAATTTAGGGTTTGATAAAGGTTTTACGAATGATATAAACTCTCCGCGCGGGCTGATATATTTCAAAACCGATACCGAAGAAAAGATTGACTGGAAAATACGGGGAAGAATATCACTTGAAAAACGACCGGTGGAAGATACACAGGCACCCTATCTTGCACTTTTAGAAAACAAATTTACAATTCCTGATGAATATTTATCAGAAAATGTTTTTGCGCCGTTTGTTTTAGATATGGATAAAACACCATTCAGGCGTGTTACCATATTTTTGAACGATACAAAGATTGGGAGATTTATAAGAAATAACTCCCCGCAGGAAAAATTCTATCTTCCGCCTCATTTTCTAAAGAAAGAAAGCGAAGGCGAAAATGTTTTAAAGCTTGTTGTGTGGGAGAAAAGCCACAGAATAAAATCTGTCTTTGACTATAAAAATTATCTTGAAAATGTCTCATTAAAGGTTGAAAATTATAAAGTATGGGAGATGACTGGTTTTTGAATACAAAAACTCTTGGTTCAACCGGCTTAAAATTAAAGTTTTTGAAAGATTTTGCCGATAGTATTATTGCAGGATGCAGGTAAAATTTCCTTAAAGGTGTGCGTCTCTTTTCAAAATGGCTGTGTAATTTCCAAAGGAGATAAAATATTATGGCGGTACTTCCTGATTTTTTAATTAAGAGGGTGTATAAAAAAGGCTCCCTCAGGCAAACAGAAGATGGTGTTGAGTTTGATTTGAAAAACGTTCTTGGTCCCGGGGTAATTTCAGGTCTTGAATGCGTTCAGATAAATGACTACATTTTTTCTAAAGATGTTATAAGTTTTGTAACGCAGGGAATGGAGCTTGCTGCGGAAATTGTAAATGAAGCCAATCCTATTCATTTTAGATTGAATCAGGAAGGCACAATGAAACTTTTAGAAAAGGCAAACTGCCTGAAGGACGGGTTGAATAAAATTATTCTTGAAATTATGAATCCCGAAGCTGGCAGATTGAAGATTACCCTTACGGACAATTTGCATATTACTTAATATTTGTTAAATTTTTACATAAGGCATACTTGCAAAAAAAATGTATTGCATGTAGAATGTAATGGCTTAAGAGTTTTAGGATTAAGTAAAAAATGATTAGATTGTTTGAATATTTTGTACGACGTTTTTTGTTTAACGAATTCAAGGAAAGCTATGCTTTTGTGGTTGTTAAAAACAAATAATGTGCAAAAGATATAAAAATATATAGCCTTCCTTGAAAAAGGAAGGCTTTTTTAATTAACATTTTTTAAAAAACATCACCAAAATAGCAATAAAAAAGCATCACAGACGTTAATAAATTATAGGAAGAAAGAAGGTAATTTTAAATGAAAATAAATCAAAAACGATGCAAGGCACTTTATCAAAGGTTGAGAAACCTTATTTGGGGATTGTAATTTTAAAATAAGGAACAATGATAAGATGTCTATATCAAGCATAACAACAAGTGTACTGTCATCACTTGGCAATAATACAGGATCTGTTATACCTATTGCCACAAAAGATTTAATACAAAACCAGGTTTTAGTTGCAGAATATGCAAAAAAGGGCGGCAAATACGACGCTTTTGAAAAATTTGTAGAGGAAAACGGAACAAGCGCCATTTGGCTTGGCGGTTTACCGCTTATTAAAAAATTATTTGATAAAACAATTTATAAATTAGCCGGCATTAGTTCTGATGTCGATATTAGAAAATTAAAAGAAGGTACTTCAGACAGCACGGCTTTTGCTATAAATAAGCTGAAAGAGCAAATAGCTGCAGGTAAGGCGGGTAATACTGCCACGGAACAATTAAAAGCACTTAACAGTGTTGCAAGCCATAAAAATCTTGCAAAAGGTTTGTTTGTTGGAAAATTTGCCGCAGCAACAGCCTTAACTATGGCAGCATTGGCAGGGATTATTACCTACAAACAAAAGCATACGAAACAAAAAGCAGAGCAAAATGTTAAGCTTAAAGTTATCCAGGAAAATATTCTTAAGCAGAATGTAAGAAACACTGACGTACATAAAATGTTTATGTCAAAGATGGATAAAAACACTAATGACACCGGCAGTCTCGCATTTAAGGGTGGCATTGGAAATGCACTTTCCGCGTTTATGTATAATCCCGTGTTAAACCAGATGATACTTGATGGCGGTATTACGGGGCTCAGGGCGAAAACCGCGAGAAAGGGTGAAAGAAGAGATGTTCTAATAAAAGAAGCATTTGAAATTGCTTGTTTATATCCGCTTGCTGTTCCTATCCAAACGGGTTTTGACCTTTTATTTGGCAAAATGTTTGGTAAGGATATAGGGCTTAATTATGCAGTTCTTGCATCTGAGAGGTTTAAGAACTCTCTTGGTGATGGCTCCATGAAAGATGCGCTTTCAGACCTTGTAAAGAATGTTGATATTGAAAAAATCGGTGTCGATGCTGCTGTCGACAAACATATTTTGAATTTTATCTATGATAATCCGGATAATCCTGTTGTGAAATTCCTGAAAGATATTGGCGATGTTGCAACAGTTAAAGAAACTATTGGAAAGAAATTTGGTCTCTTTAATATCAAGCAGGCAACCGATGAGATTGATTCCCTTGCATATATGGATACGAAAGCCATTCAAAGCAGTATTGAAAAATTGATGAAAATGGTCAGTGTTATGAATAAAAAAGGTGCTGTCGGCAATATGGATAAAGCTTTGAATTACCTGAAAGGTGCACAGACTGCAAAAGGACTTTCAATTGTTTCGGCTATTGCTTTTGGTATTTGGGCAATGGGAATATTGCAAACAAATGTTGTATTAAAGCTCAGAGAAAAACTTACAGGAAGCACTGAAAACGAAGCCATTACAAACCTTGAAAAACAAATCAGACACCAGATGGCATTTGAGGGAAATAATAATTCTTCAAATGCCCTAAAGACCATCGCGTAGGATATCTGCTCCAAAGATAATAATATAAAAACAGTGGCAATTTTTTGCTGTCTTTTGTTTTTATATATGTATGGAAGGCTGTGTACAAAATATTGGTTACCATAATAACATTGGTGTTTCTAACCCGTATTTGAATTTTGTCGGGAACGACAATGCGAAATTTGACACGGTCTATGACCCGTTTCTTACTGATATTAAATTGGACAGTGTAGAATTTTCATCCGTAAACCCTGAAATTGAGGAAAAATATGCCGACATTTTAAATAAACAAGGATTGGTCGGAAAGGTTTGGGATTTTGCAAAAAATACCCTTGGCAACAAAATGGGCTCCAAGGCTATTTCTAAAAAGATTGAATTGTACAAACAGGGTTTAATTTCAGAAGATGAAATTGTTAATTTGGTTAATAAATATGCCAAAGGACAGCAAAAAGCGTTAGATTTTGTTGCAGATTGGGGCGCAACCGTTATCGGTGCCGGGGCATTTGCACTTGCGATACCTCTTGGTGCCGGTGTTCCGCTTGCTCTTGGGTGCGCAGCTGTGGGTGGTGCACTGTTTAAAGCGGGTGCAAAAAAGCTTGATGCTTACAGTGCAGGCAGGGAATATAAAACAGCACCATATGATATTGCAACAGGTGCAATAAGCGGTTTGTTAAGCCCTATTGTAAACGGCATAGGCAATGCAGCAGTAAGAACGATTGCCGGAAAAATAGGTCTACAAAATGTAACCAAGGGTGCAGGCAGTCTGATTTACCGTAATTTTGGAGATGCTATAAAATATTTTGCACTGCTGCCAAAACAGGAGCTTCAAGGTACTGCTGTAAAAAGACTTGCCGCCTGGGGTGCAGGAAAAACTGTAAGGGGTATTGCTAAATTTGGCGGTGCATTGGCACTCAGAGAATATGTATTTGCGGCATTCTCCCAGGATGCTATTTCAAAAAGCATGCTTATGAATAACACGCTTATAAAAGTGCTTGGTCAGCAGGAAATAATAGATAAAATTGAAGAAAATAAAGGCAGAGACATAGATTTTTCAAATGATATGTACGCTTGTCTTAATGCCCAGTCTGGGCAATTTCAGATGCAGGCTTAGTTTTAAACTTCAATAAATAATTTTCTGCCTACAATATTTGGCTTTCCATTGTAATATCCGGCAAAATATCCGCCTAAAACAGGTGTATTTTTGGCATAGTTTTCATTCCCTCTGAAGCTTGAATTCATAAAAGGGTTTAAATTTTCTCCCTGTGGAGAGAAGGGGTTATAATTTGCAGGTTTGGCACTGACTTTTGCGGCACTTTGAGTGCTTGTAGATGCTAAAGACCTTGTAATTAAAGATACCAGATTTGTTAACATTAACGACCTTTTACTTTCCTAAAAAATACCTTTTCAAAAGAATGCTTAATGATAGAAAAATACATGTCATATTTATTATCGTACGAAGATATAAAAAGTTAATATAACTTTACAAATATACTCTGTTTGACCCACAATTTTTATAAAACTTAATAATTCTGTTGTTAAAATGTTTTAATTTGTGATATATTTTTATTAACCGATAGTTTACTAATTTTTAATTTTATATAAAAACAGAGAATATACTGATGCTGCAGAGTTTTTAGCTTTGTGCGCAAAACAATTTGAGGTATGGGAAAATAGAATCTATATTTTTATTATATATATTAATACTTATTCTTGCAGTTGTTGCAATTGTTTCGGCGATTTTATGCGCAAGACAGAAAACAAAACTGGAATTTTACCAAAAAGACGCTGAAAGGCTGAAAGACGAATTTAAGGAAAAAGAAGCTTATCTTAAAAAAGAGGCTCTTGTTGCTGCAAGGGAACAACTACACTCTGACAGACAAAAACTTGATGATGAAATAAGACAAAGAAGGTCTGAAATCAATCGTCTTGAAAATTCTCTTTCAAAAAGAGAAGACAGCCTTGAAGATAAGGTTCAAAAGGTAACAGATAAAGAATTTGAATTGAATAAAAAATATGATGAGCTTTTAGATAAAGAAGATTATCTTGCAGAGCTTGTTGCAAAGCAGTTGAATGAACTTGAGAGGGTTTCTTCAATGAGCCGCGAAGAGGCAAAGAATATGCTTCTTGAGCAAATCAAACAGGAGCTTGCACAGGAACAGATTCAGCTCATCAGGGAAAATGAACAAAAGATAAAAGAAACTGCCGAGGAAAAATCCAGAGAGATTTTATCCCAGGTGATGCAAAAATGCGTTATAGACCAGGTTATAGAAAGCACCGTTTCCGTTGTTTCTCTTCCGAATGATGAAATGAAAGGAAGAATAATCGGACGCGAAGGTCGAAATATAAGAACTCTTGAAACCCTGACCGGTGTGGATTTAATAATTGATGATACACCCGAGGCTGTTGTGCTTTCATCGTTTGACCCTGTGAGACGCGAGGTTGCAAAACTTACAATTGAAAAACTTATCCAGGATGGGCGTATTCACCCTGTCCGGATTGAAGAAGTTTATGAGAAATCTAAAAAAGAGATTGAAAACAAAATGAGGCAGG
Source organism: Candidatus Gastranaerophilales bacterium (assembly GCA_910587175.1). Lineage (GTDB taxonomy): Bacteria > Cyanobacteriota > Vampirovibrionia > Gastranaerophilales > Gastranaerophilaceae > MGBC122484. The sequence continues at coordinate 17,599 of CAJULH010000003.1, forward strand.
AAGGCGAAAAAGCTGCACTTGACCTTGGGATTATGAACCTTAACAAAGAGCTGACGAGGACTCTTGGACGCTTATATTATAGAACAAGTTACGGACAAAATGTTTTAAGACACTCAATCGAAGTGGCACAAATTGCAGGTATGCTTGCTGTTGAACTTGGTGCTGATGCCGCTGAAGCCAGACGTGCCGGTTTATTGCACGATATTGGAAAAGCAGTAGATCATGATCAGGAAGGCACACATATTCAACTTGGTGTTGAGCTTGCAAGGCGCTACGGCGAAAGAGAAGAAATTGTCCACGCTATAGAAGCGCACCATGATGACGTTGCGGCAAACACACTTGTCGCGGCGCTGGTCAAAATAGCAGATTCGGTTTCTGCGGGAAGACCGGGTGCAAGGCGCGATACACTTGAAATCTATATTAAACGCCTCAAAAAGCTGGAAGAAATTGCCAACAGCTATGAGGGAATTAAGCAGTCCTTTGCTGTCCAGGCAGGTCGTGAAGTTAGGGTGGTGGTTCAGCCCAATGTGTTCAACGACGCTGCAGCAGCAAAACTTGCCCGCGATATTGTAAAACGCATTGAGGATGAGCTTGAATATCCCGGACAAATCCGTGTAACGGTTGTTCGCGAAGCAAGAGTTACCGAAATAGCGAAATAAGAAATGTCGAAAACAATTAAAGTTCTTTTTCTGGGAGATTTGGTAGGTCGCCCGGGAAGAGAAGCAGTTGAAAAGTTTTTGAAGGAAGAAGTTTCCAAAACTGGTTTTGCAAAATCCGAAAGTGATTCTGCAGAATCGTTGTGTACTGTGGAATCATTAGAAAATACAGGCTTTAAAAGTTTTGATACAGAATATGATTTTGTTGTTGCAAATGTTGAAAACGCTTCCCATGGTTTTGGTCTTACTAAAAAAAACCATGATGAACTAAAATCCTATGGTATCGATTGTATGACATCAGGTAACCATATTTGGGATAAAAAAGATATTTATACATATATCGATGAGTCTGATGTTTTAATCCGCCCCTTTAACTATCATAAAACAGCGCGCGGTGTTGGCTATCGTATTTTTCAAAACAAAATAATCGTGATAAATCTGCTTGGAAAAACTTTTATGCAGCCCGTCGTTTGTCCTTTTCAGGCTTTGTATGACATTATGACATCTTTATATTCCAAGAGCGGGCTGGATGACAAAATTGTAATTGTAGATTTCCATGCTGAAGCCACTGCAGAAAAGATTTGTTTTGCAAATTTTGCATATTCTTTAGGCGTAAGTGCTGTTTTTGGAACACACACACATGTCCAGACTGCAGATGAAAGACTTATTTCTGACGGTTTTAAACTAAGTGAAGATTTTAAATGCTTTCCCGGCGTAGAAAATCCTGGTGCTGCACCTTCATCAAAAGTTTTTTCGGATTTTGTTTCCAAAAAATCTATGGCATATATCACGGATGTTGGTTTTTGCGGCACGCATAACAGTATTATCGGGATGGAATATGAAAGTTCCCTTAAAAGGCTTGTAACATCTATTCCTGAGAGGTTTGATGTTGCTGTTTCAAGTGTCAGACAAATTAATGCTGTTTGTGTCGAGTTTGATTTTGAGTCCGGTTTTGCACTTGGAATCAATAGAATAAATTTGAATTACAAAAAGAATGAGGATGAGACTCAATGAAGATTGATTTACACATTCATACAACATATTCTGATGGTACGTTTTCACCCGAGATGGTGGTAGATACAGCAGTGGATTGCGGTCTTGATGTCATAGCACTTACAGACCACGATAATATTTTATCCCACAAGGTTGCAAATGATTATGTGAAAAAGAATAATATCAATCTTGAAATAATTCCCGGTGTTGAAATTAATACAATATACAAAGGCTATGAAGTTCATATTCTCGGATACTTTATGGATACAAATAATGCTGATTTCCAAAATCTTATGAAGAGCCAGCAGGAGGCCCGTGTAAAGCAGACAAATGAAATCATTGAGCTTTTAAGCAAAAAAGCTGGCATTAGGATAAAATTTGAAGATATTAAATCGCTTGTTGCAGAGGGTGGAAGTATTGGAAGACCTCATATAGCCCGTGCTATTACAAATGCCGGCGGCGTGAATAATGTTATGGAAGCTTATGCCAAGTATATAAACGATGCTTCGAATGTTTATGTACAAAGAAAAACAGTTTCACCACATGATGCTTGTGAAATTATATACGATGCAGGCGGTATTCCTGTTTTTGCACACCCGATTGATGTTGAAATATCAGATGAGCTTGCAAAAGACCTGACAAGCTATGGACTTCGCGGAATTGAAGCATATCACAGGAAACATTCTCCTGCAATGATAGAACACTATTCGTCTTTGGCTGAAAAATACGGACTTATTATAACCGGCGGGTCTGATTTTCATGCGCCGTCTGTTAACCATGGGTCAATTTTAATGGGCAAGAATTTTGTTCCTTCCTGGGTTTATGATGAATTAATAAAAGAAAAGAGACGTTTGGAGCTATTATAAAAATTAAAAGCACCATGTATTCATACAAGGGTGCTTTTAATTTTTGTCTGAAATTGTTTATAAGCTTATCATTATTAATTTTCAGTACCATTGTTGTTGTGTACAGCTTGTTCTGAATCATTTTTCATAATTTCATCTCCGGGTTTTTGTGATTGTGAATCGGTTTTGTCGTTAGTGGGTGTGTCTTTTGCTGGAAAGTTTATTTTTAAGGGTACTCTCAGGAATTTTGATGCCAATGCCGTTGCTTCTTCCATTGCTTCTTTTGTATCTGAAAATGAGATTCTTATATTTGGGTTTATATTCCAACTGTTCAAGCCTGCAGGACCATTTATTTGCCAGTTGCATGCTGCATATAAATCGTTGAGTTTTTCCTGCAAATCATATAGTTTTTCATCTTTGTTATCCGGCGTATAGTTTCCGTTGACAAAATCAGCCTTTGCTGTTTCATAAGCTTCTTTTGCTTCTTTTATGCTTTCTGCCTGAATTTTTATATCATCCAGATTGTCAGCCAGTGTGGATCTATAAAAATTATATTTATCACCTTCTAATTTTGCTTCCAGGCTGTTTTGGTTTCTCCAATCTGCAGCTTCTTCAAGCTTGTTGTCTAATGCATTTCTAAATATTTCTGCTACATATTGTGTGTCAGGATTTATAGCATCAAGCTCGTCAAGCACCTGGTAGATTATATCTAATTCACCTTTGTTTATAAAATCTTTACCATCTATTACGCCGTGCTCATGCGTGTAAGGCTCGTAATATTCGCTTCCTCCTGCTGTTGCTTCAAGTAAAAGTTTATTTATCAGATTTACCGCTTCCTTACCCGTGGCGACATCTTTCCAGGGTTCAATTTTACCTGCTGCAATTCCTGCTATTGTGCCATATTTATTATAATATTCTTCAAAATCACCTTCTGTGTTGTAGTCTTTAAGTATTGTACCATCACCCGGCTGAACATTACTTATTGTAACCCCATCCAGATTTTTTGTTGCATTATACATTGCGGGGAAATTATTCCAAACTTCACCGTAAATAAAATCCATAGTATCAATTGTTTCCTGTATATATTCTATTGCTTCATTACTTTTTGCCACCATACCTTCGGTTAAAGCTATCGGGGAAGCATACCCTTCGTATTTGACTGGTGGTTTTGGTCCCGGGGTGAGGTTAATTTCATTAAAGTCATAATTTGCGCCATCTTCATCTGTTTTATCATCAATGCCGGCAATTTCTGTTTCGGTATTTTCTTCTTCTGTTTCTTCCATTTTAACTATAACCGGCGTTTTGGTTTGTGCGGCATCTTGTGTTTTTGCAGGAGAACAGGATGAAATATTTATTGCTGCTAAAAGTGCTGCTCCCAAAAGAGTTAATGACCTTAATGCATCTGAAGATGTTGTTTTGTGTTCTGTTAATCCTTCGGGTTTGCTTGTATGTTTTTTTACTCCATTGAATTTTACAATATTTGTGTTTTGGGGAAGATTCTGAATTTTCATTTTATACCTTTCTTTCAATTGTATTGTGTTTACATAAAGTGCGTTGAATATAAAAAATTGCTCCCCCCCCCCCCGATATGTGAAGATATTTTAAGTAAATATTTGTAAAGTATACGCTTTAAATCTTCTGCAAGTGCTTTATGCAATGGTACGATAATATCCATGGCAGCATTTATAGATAAAGTAAAAATAAAAGTTGAATCCGGCAGAGGCGGGAATGGTGCTGTTGCCTGGAGAAGGGAAAAATTTGTCGATAAAGGCGGTCCTGCAGGCGGAGATGGCGGCAGAGGCGGGAATATTTATTTTGTTGCAGATGAAAATATGTCGACTCTTTTGGATTTTACCTATAAATCTGTATACAAAGCACAGGATGGGGAAAACGGACATAATAAAAACTGTCATGGGAAAGATGGAAAAGATATTTTTCTAAAAACCCCGGTGGGTGTTATTGTTCGGGATTTAAAAACCGGAAGAGTAATTGCGGATTTAGATGAGCATGAAAAAACTGTTCTTATTGCAAAAGGCGGCAGAGGCGGCAGAGGAAATGCCAGATTTGCCACTGCGCAAAAAAGAGCACCCCAGTTTTGTGAGCCCGGTGAGGCTCCCGTGCTTCGTGAATTAGAATTAGAACTCAGGCTGATTGCAGATATAGGGCTTCTTGGAATGCCAAATGCCGGAAAATCAAGTTTTATTTCAAAAATTTCTTCAGCTAAACCTAAAATTGCTGACTATCCCTTTACAACGCTCGTTCCAAATCTTGGAGTTGTAAGAAAACCTGCAGGAGATGGCTTTGTCGTGGCTGATATTCCCGGCATTATTGAAGGGGCGCACCAGGGTGTGGGTCTTGGTTTTGAATTTTTAAAACATGTACAAAGATGTCGTTTTTTGATTCATGTTGTGGATATTTCAAATGAAGATGCTATAAAAAATTACAATATAATTAACGATGAGCTTAAAAAATATGGCGAAGGACTTTCTTCCCTATATCAGGTTGTTATGCTAAATAAGACGGATATTCTTGATGATGATTATGTTAAGAATATGATAAAAAACTTTAAAAAATTTAACAAAGATGTATATGCAGTATCCTGCGCAACCGGAGACGGGTTGAATGAATTTTTAAATCATCTTTACAAAAAAACAGATGAAATACCCCATCCTGAAAACCCTATAAAAATAGAGTATGACGATGGTTTCGACAATAATGATGACAGCGAATTTAGTGTTGTCAAACTTAACAAAAACACATTTCTTGTAGATGGTGGTAAAATAAGAAGGTTAGCAGGCGTTACCGATATCAGAAATACCCAACAGATGCGGAGGCTTGCAAACATAATGGATTCAATGGGAGTTTATCAGGAGTTGAAAAAACTTGGGCTCAAAGAATATGATACAATATTGATAGCTCATATTGAAACGACGTACATTGGCGATTATCAATAGGGAAACCAACTAATACATATGGTGGATTTATTTTAAATCATGATGACAAATTGTCTGAAATGTATGATATTAATTAGTAAGTATATACGCAATATTGTATATAAAGTTTAGTGTAGTAGAGTAATAGAGTTGAAAGATTTCAATGTATTTTGAAGACGAAAAAGAAAATATGAAAGATGGTAACGCGCTCGATGAACTAGATATCGACATCGATAACGATGACAAGTCCGTTACCTGGGATGACCTTCTGGATGATGATGCCGATATCGATATTGGTACCATTAAAAAAGGCGGAGCCTCTATGGATGACGCTCTTTTAGATGATGCTGATGATATGTCGCTTCTGGAAGATGATGATACGACAATGGGAGAATTGAGACCCGCTCCTTCAAGGCACCAGAGTGCAAAAAGAAAAGATGCATTTGATGTATTTGGCGGCGACACTCATAGCGGCGCTTCTGCTCAGGCTGAACCTGTAGGTGGCGATACCATTACTCCGGATTTAACAAGACGTCCTTCAAGAGCAAAGGCTGCCTTTGGTAATGATGATGACGATATCTATTTTGAACCCAAAAAGGCTAAAAAATCTTCAGGCATTCTTCCTGGTTTGGTTGGTGTGCTGCTTGCTTTTGCCGTAATTGCGGGCTTTGTATATTTATTTATGACTTATGGAAAGTCCTTAACCGGATTTGATGTAGATTCTCTTAAAAAGGCAGTAAGTCCCGCGCAGGAATCCCAGATACCTTCGGTTGATCCAAATCAACCCGTTATAGATATTAATGCACCCGCAGATACAAATGTTAAAAAGGAAGAAACAACAGCTGAAGAGAAGAAGGCTGAAAAATTTGTAACACTTTCAGTTCAAAATGGCGGAAGAATTAATCCTTTCACCCCTCCTGCCGGTTTTGAAAATTCTACTGCGAAATATGCATTCTCAGATTATGAAATTCTTTCTCCTCCGGAGGAAGTTCCTGCAGATGAAGCTGCGGAAGAAGCTAAAAAACTTATGAAAGTTACTGTTTCAGGTATCTTATTTGATAATGTTAAACCTTCTGCAATTATTAATGTAAATGGTTCTGACTACTTTGTTCAAATTGGCGACAAGGTTGATGATTTCCAGGTAATTGCAATTAATACACAGTATGTAGCTATTAAAGACGGTACTAATATTTACAGGGCTCAGGTGGGCGAAAGCTTTAGTAATTCTTCACCTGTTTCCGGTATGGCTCAAAGACAGACTTCCGGTAAATTCGCCGGTGCTAAACAATACACCTCAACCTCCGATGTTGAAGTTAGTGTAAGGGAATAATAAATTAAGGAAAATTAATCTAGGAGTTAGAATACAATGTTAACACACAAAAAAAGAAAACTATTTAGAAACATTACGCTTTTTGCGCTTGCTCTATCCTTAGTGCAAACTTGCTGGGCGGGTTTTCTAAGCGAACAAAAAGACGAATCTCTGGGTGGTAATACCCTGTTGAGCATGAATGTTGATGATACGAACTTTAAAGAGGATGCATCCACACTTGCTTTGAAACAAATGATTGACAATACCGGCGAAAGTGCAATGGTCAACCTTAACAGTCCCGAAGCTAAGGGTACCACAACAAAAGTTAAGCTTGACGGCAGCGTTTCTATTACCGATTCGCCAAATAAAATCACTCTATCTTTAAGAGATTCTGATGTTCGCCAGGTATTAAGAATGTTTGCCGATAAGGCTGGCATAAACGTTGTTTTCCATAACTCTGTCGAAGGTCAGGTTACCCTTGACTTGGTTAATGTGACATTGAACGATGCTTTCTTGCTTGTTATGAAGTCATCTGAACTTACATATGTTAAAGATGGTAAAAACTTGATAGTTGCATCAATTGAAGCTTCTAAGGATTTAGGTATAGGTAAACAAAGTTTAACTGTTATTCCTATTAAATATGTTGAAGCCCCTGCTGTTGCAAGATTTTTAAACGCTAACGTTTTCTCTTCAAAAATGGCTGGCGTATCTAACAAACAGGTTGTAGCATCAAACCCGCGTACAAACGAAATATTAATTTTTGGTTCTGATACCGATGCGGCATTAGCTGAAAAGGTTGTTGCCCAGGTTGACAAAAAACCAATGGTTAACATATTTAAAGTAAATCATACAACCCCAAAGGAAATGGCTGCATTGCTTTGCGATACCATGATGCCTTCAAACCAATCATTGAATAACCAAGGTACTACAAGCCAATCAGCGCAAACCCAGATTGATGATGGCGAAACAGAAACCGATGCCGAAGATGATGAAATCAAAGCAGTGAAGCTCGGTGGCGGATTTGTTGCCTGCCGTGCTACTGCTGTTGACATTTCAGGTGGTACTACCGGTAACGTTTCTTCTGACGGTACAACAATTTCTTCATTCTCTTCTGTGCCTATGACAATTACATTCTCTCCGGATCTTGGTTTGGTTACTGTGTACGGCGGTTCTGTTGAACAGCTTAACGTAATTAAAGAATTTATTGCAAAAAATGATATAAAACAGCCTATGGCTTATGTTGAACTTGCAGTTATTGAACTTAACGAAGAAGGTTCTAAAGAATTTGATAACCAATGGAACTTATGGACTCCGTTCCTAAGCATCGGCTTTGATAAAACAAACGGTGTAAGCAATATGGCTTCTACAAATGCTGATGGCTCAGCAGGAAATGCAAGCAGACCGATTATATTCGGACCTGATACCACTGCTGGCGGTGCTAAATATTCAGGCAGCTCAGTACTTACTTATCAATTAAAATATCTTGTTAATAATCAAAAGGGCAGAGTACTTACAAATCCGAAGATTATGTTAACAAACGGTCAAAAATCTGTTATTGATTTAACTTCAGATTATGTAAAAACTACAAGTACAGAAATGAACCAGGGTACAAATACAAGCAACCCGATTATTACAAGAACATATGAAATTGGTAATGACGAAGGCTTGAAGATCGAAATGATTCCTTTCATAAGCCAGGACGGTTATGTGTCATTGAATATGACTCCAAGTTTCTCTACAATTAAGTCTCAAATGACAACTAAAGATGAAAACAATGAAAATATCATTGCAGCTACAATGCTTCAGAGACGTAATTTGAAATTAAATAACCTGAGAATTAAAGATGGTGAAACTCTTGTTATAGCAGGTCTTATCAAAGAAAGTGAAAGGCAGGATGTAACCAAGGTTCCTGTATTGGGTGACCTTCCTCTGATAGGAGTGTTCTTTAGAAGCTCCAGCAATACCAAGAGCAAAGAAGAACTGGTAATTATGATTACACCTCATATCGTTTACTCTGAAGAACAAGCCAAAGAAATCAAGGCAATGGATCTATAAAAACATTAAATAAATATTTGGCAGGGTTTGATTAGAAATGATTAACCCTGCCAAGTTTAAACCCCAGTAAAAAATACATTAGTTATAAAGTTAGACAAAAACCTATTATGAAAAATGAATTATTAGTAAAACTTATAAATAAAATCAATTTTGATTATGCCAACCATTTTGAGCTTGCCATTGCAAAAGAATTGTCATTTGTTCCAATTAATATGCAGGGTGACGCTTTTTTTGTAGCTGTGTCTGCAACTTCTGATAAGGCCAAAATTAATGAATATATTAAATCAATATTTGATTGCAGAATTGAGTTTATTTTTCTTTCAGAAACAAATTTTGATGTTTTATTTAATGATTTTTTAAAGATTTTTAATTCAAAGTATGGCAATGTGCATCTTACTTCTGAATCCGCCCAGGAAACGGAAAAAAGCAGCGATGTTTTTGAAGAAATTTCAAATGATATTGTAGAATCTGACAATATTTCTTTTGAAGATGAACATGATAGTTTTGATACTATGGAGGTTTCCTCTGTTGATATTGATGCCCTTGAGGATGTTAACGTTTCTATGAATCCTAACATCCAGCCAAAGGCGCCTTCTGCAGTTGCTGTGAAACCCCAGCAAAGAAGAATAATTCAGCCAAAACCGTTATCGTCTGACGACGATGTTGATTTGACCATTGAAGATGACGATATTGATGATACGTTGCCTGAAGATATTATAGAAGAGCCAAAAAGTCAGCCTTCTGTTCAGAGACAGGCACAAATACAACAGGCAAAAAAAGCTAAGATTGCTGCTGCCCGTACAGGTGCCAGAAAGCAGATTAAAACAATTGACCAGGTGAAATCTCCTAAGACAAAAAGAATTGGTGAGATTTTAATGGAAGAAGGGCTTTTAACTGAAAAACAGCTAACCATCGCTCTTGCTGAAGCAAAAGTTTTAGATGTTCCTCTTGGTTCTGTTTTGGTTAAGCTTGGCTTTGTGACCATAAGACAGTTGAAAGAAGCGCTCGGTGCTCAAATGGGTTTAAAACTTGCTTCTGCAGACCAGCTGCGTGCTCTTCCTACTGCTATTTCGGTTTTGCCTGAAGATTTTGTTCGTGTGAACAGGGTTATTCCGTTGTCTATGACGGACAAAACACTTGTTGTTGGTATGGTAAATCCTAATGATACAAAGGTTATTGATGAAATTGTGTATCAAACCGGTTTGAAGCCAACAATAATGATGATTACCCACTATGAGTATGAAAACTTTGTTCAAACTTACTATCAAACAGATAAACAAGAAACAGATAAAATCTTAGAACAGATTGAAAAAGAAAAATCTGATGTTACAAATGAAGATACTCTTTGGGAGCAGGTTGAAAAAGAAATTCAGGATACTACAGGTACTGTTTCCAAGTTTGCAAATAAAATTATTACTTCTGCAATTGACCAAAAAGCATCTGATATTCATATTGAACCGAGAAGCATTGGTTATGTGGTTAGATACAGGGTGGACGGCGCCCTGAGGGAAGTATTAAAAATTCCGCAAAAGGTTGAAAGTGCTGTTATTTCACGTTTTAAGGTTTTGGCTCGTATGAATATTGCCGAACACAGACGCGCCCAGGACGGCAGTTTTACAATTAAATATAAAAGGATGCAGTTTGACTTCCGTATTAACACCCTTCCTGTGAACGGAAGAGAAAAAATGGTAATCAGGGTATTAGCTCCTGCTGTAACCTCTATGGAAGGCATGGGTCATGATATTCAGATTGACGGAGCATCAAAAGAAGATCTTGAAAAAATACAGTATCTTATTTCTGCACCGAACGGCATTCTGCTTACATCCGGTCCTACCGGTTCCGGTAAAACAACGACACTTTATGCTCTTTTGAAGTCTTTGAATAAAGAAGATGTTAATATTACTACAATTGAAGATCCTGTTGAAATTAAGCTTGAGGGTGTAAACCAGTCTGCTGTTAATCCGAAAGCAGGTATTACTTTTGCAACATCTTTGAGAGCAATCTTAAGACAAGACCCTGACGTTATTCTGGTCGGCGAGATTCGTGACTTTGAAACTCTTGAAGTTGCAATTTCTGCATCTTTAACAGGTCACCTTGTATTGAGTACGGTGCACACAAACTCTGCCGCTGCAACAGTTACAAGGCTTATTGAGATGGGTGCAAAGGATTACCTTGTATCTTCAACCTTAAATGGTGTATTAGCCCAAAGACTTGTAAGAAAACTTTGTCCTGATTGCAAAGAAGCGTATACTCCAACTTTAGAGGATGCAAGAAAAGTACTTTCTGACCCGCTTGAGATTCAGGAATTTATGAAACACAAAATATACAGAGCAAAAGGTTGTGAATTCTGTAATAATACAGGATATAAAGGCAGAACTGCTGCACTTGAAATTCTCGTTGTAAATAATGATTTGAAAAAGCTTATTGCGCAGCGTGCCCATGACGTTGAAATTGAAGAATATGCTGTAAAACACGGAATGAAAACACTTAATGTTGCTTGTTTAGAGCATATTAAAAACGGTATAACCTCTATTGATGAATTTGTTAGAACATTAGGATTGGCTGGTGAATAATGCCCTTATTTGCATATATAGCACTTAAAAATAATAAAACGATTGTCAGAGGCAAACTTGAAGCCGATGATATTAAATCTGCCCGCGAAGGTATAAAAAAGCTCGGTCTTTTGCCGACAAAAATTGTTGATGAAACAAATAAAAATGCTTCAGAGCAGGTAATTAAGCTTGCAAAAGCAAATTTAAAACCCATGTCTTTAAAAGACAAGATTGAGTTTACATCAACACTTCAAATATTAACCGCTACAGGTATTCCTATAATTGAAACCCTTGTGTTTATGGAAAATAACGCAGAGGCTACTACAATCAGGGATATTGCATATGAGTTAAGAAGAAATATTATTGCAGGTTCTACGCTTGCGGAAACTCTTGAAAAATACAGAAGTATATTTGGCAGAGTATATGTTGGTCTTGTAAAGGCCGGGGAAGATTCCGGAGAATTGGATAAAACCCTTGCCAGAATGTTGGAATTGTTGAAAAAACAAGATAACATCAAGTCAAAAGTAATCGGTGCGCTTGTATATCCTTGTTTTGTTGTTGTACTGGCACTTATAGTTGTTACGATAATGCTTGTGTTTGTATTTCCTGCATTCCAGTCCATGTTTGATAGCTTAGGTAGAGAACTGCCTATTACAACAAGGCTGTGTATTGAGCTTGGAAACTTTATGCGCCAGTTTTGGTATGTGCCTATTGGCGGGCTTATTTTGCTTGGCTTTGGTATCAAAAAAGTTTTCACAACAGAGTCCACAAGAAAAGTTGTTGATAGGAATATTTTGAAAGTTCCGCTCTTGTCTGATTTGATGAGATATGCAAACTTTTCAAACTTTCTTGCTGTGCTTCAGGTGGCATATGATGCAGGTATTCCTGTTGTGGATTGTTTGTATCTTTCAAACCTTACAATGGATAATGTTGTTTTAAAACAGGCAATTTTAAGTGCAGCTGCAAAGGTGCAACAAGGTATTCACCTTTCTGTTGCCTTAAGGAGTACAAAACAAATCCCGAATATGATGCTTTTTATGATTGCAACTGGTGAACAATCCGGTCGTTTGGGCGAAATGTTATATCACTGTACAACTTTCATTGATAGAAAACTCGATGATATTATTGATAAGTTTACAAAGTTGGTAGAACCTGCACTGTTAATTGTAATTGGTGGTATTGTTCTATTCCTTGCTTTGTCTTTGTATATGCCTTTGTTCTCTGCATATCAGCAATAGAAAAGAAAAAACAAGAAATTTTAAAAAGCTCCCGGTTTTATTTGGGAGCTTTTTAGTGCTTTATCTAAAAGTGGTTCTTGTAAATGTCTATAAGCATTCTTTTAGTGAATCTTCGATAACATCAAAAATTTTCTTCAGGCTTTCTTCTTTTATGCAATATGGCGGCATGATATAAACCGTGTTTCCAAGAGGACGCAAAAGTACACCATTTTTTCTGTAATATTCATATAATTTTACACCAATATTTGAAACGTAATCATTTCCATTGGTCTGCACTTCAAAGGCAAAAATATCTCCAAGCGTGCGTACATTTTTCCCGCCGAGTTTTTGAATCCTTCCAATTTGTGTCTTATAAAAATCATTGATTCTTTTAACATCAGCCAGGATGTTATTCTTTTTCCATATTTCAAGGTTTGCATTGGCTGCAGCGCACGCAATGGGGTTTGCCGTGTATGAGGAAGAGTGAAAGAACATTTTTGCTTTATCCTTAGATAAAAACGCATCATAAATTTCTTTTGTGCAAACCGTTGCAGCCAAAGGAATTGAGCCGCCCGTTAAACCCTTTGAAAGACAAATAATATCGGGAATAATATTTGTTTGGTTGAATGCAAACATCGTGCCTGTTCTGCCAAAACCTGTCATTACTTCATCCAGACAGAAAATCACACCATATTCTTTTGAAATTTTATAAAGTTCTTCTAATACAAAAGGTTCATAGAAGAACATTCCGCCCGAGCCTAAAACCAATGGTTCAAGGATAATTGCTCCTATTTTATTTCCCTCTTTTTGAAGAAGTTTTCTATAAGTATCAATTGTTTCATTTTCTCTGCCGGGTGCCGGGTATGGAATTCTTTCTACTTCAAAAAGCATTTTTTTATATGGCTCGTTAAATACGCTTCTTGCTCCTGATGACATCCCGCCAAAAGTATCTCCGTGGTATGAATGCTCCATGGCAACAACTTTGCTGCGTTCAATGCTGCCATTGTTATGGTGATATCCGACAGCCATTTTCAGCGCTACTTCAACACTTGTAGAGCCTGAATCAGAAAAGAAAATATGTGTGTAATTCTTTGGTAAAAATTCGCTCAAATTTTTTGCCACATCAAGTGCAGGCTCATGTGTGAACCCTGCAAATATTATCTGGTGCAGTTTTTCAGCTTGTTTTTGAATTGCCTTGCTAATATAAGGATTTCTGTGCCCTATTGTGTTTACCCACCAGCTTGAAATGCCGTCAATTATTTTTTTTCCGTCGGGTGTTATTAAAAATTCGTCGTAAGAAGTTTCAATTTTTACAATAGGTTCTTCAAGCCCATGTTGCGTAAAAGGATGCCAAATTTCCATAAAAAATCCCTCCCAAATGCTTCCTTTTTGTTTTTATGTTACTATAAACGTGTTTGGATATAAAGTTTAAAAAAGGAGTATAAAAATGGCAAGAAAACCAATCATCGCCGGAAACTGGAAAATGCACAACAACTGTGCACAGTCAAAAGAATTAATCAAGGGTATTAAGGCAAACGTAGACAGTCTTGATATTGCAAAACTTCCTGAAATTGTTGTTGCACCTGTATTTACATCATTGGGCGCTGTTAATGAAGAAATTTGTCATTGCGGCTGCGGCAGAATTAAACTTGCTGCACAAAACGTTTATTTTGAACCGAAAGGTGCATTTACGGGTGAAATTTCAATCGATATGTTAAAAGACTTTGAAGTTTCTTATATAATTATAGGACACTCCGAACGTCGTCAATACTTTGGTGAAACTGATGAAATGATTAACAAAAAAGCCAAAGTTATTTTAGATAACGGCATTATTCCTATTATCTGCTGTGGTGAAACTTTAGAACAAAGAGAACAAGGCGTAACTGATACACATATCGAAAAACAAATTACAGAAGCTCTTAAGGGCTTAAGTGTTGAAGAAATTGCAAAATCAGTTATTGCATATGAACCAATCTGGGCAATAGGCACAGGCAAAACTTGTGATTCAACAGAGGCAAACCGTGTAATTAAACACATCAGAAGCGTTGTAGAAAAAGTTTCTTCTAAAGCTGCAGCTGATGCAATAAGAATTCTATACGGCGGTTCTGTTAAGCCTGAAACCATTGTCGAACAAATGGCTCAGTCTGATATTGACGGAGCTCTTGTTGGCGGCGCAAGCTTAAAGGCTGATAGTTTTGCTGACATTGTAAAAGGTGCTATGGCAAAATAGTATAAACACTAAGAACTTTTTGAAAAATTGTAATTAGTGAATAATTATGTAAAATTAAAGCTTTTCCTGAAATTTTTCGGGACAAGCTTTTTATATGATTAAAATTTTATGAATGCTACTGCTTTTTTACTATCTGCAGTTCATATCCAAGAAAGTCTAAAATTTCCTGTACGGTTTCAAAACGAATTCTTTTTCTTGTAAAAAGCACTGAAAGCCCGCTTGAAGCCGGCATCGAATACCCTGCTTCATTCATTTTTATGATGAGCTTTCTCATTGAAAGTCCACATTTTAAAAGTATTATTTGTATTTCCTGTTTGATATTTAACATCGTAACAATGCTACATTTTTTTATACCATTTGACAATTTTATGAAAATTTGATATTCATGTTTTAGTATTGCTAATTAATATTTAGCAAATGTTAAGGAGAAAAATATGCAAATTGAACATCTGAATACCAAATTAAACACAAAAATAATCAATGTTAATGATTATAATTCTATATTGTCCGCCAGAGTATTGCCCGAATGGGTAAAGTATAAAATAAGCAAATGGTACAGCATTTGCAGAAATTATAAAACTGCATTTAGTTTAGTTGAAATGCTTATGGCATTATTGGTTGCATCGTTGCTGCTGGCGGCACTAGCCCCTGTAATGACAAGAAGAATGGATGAATCAAAGATAAGTGTATCAGGCGTGGGTACAGTCAATAACGGAAATGAAACCCATGGGGTGAAAATATTTGAATACGATGCCATGGCTGATTCTGATAAAGAATATTCAAAGTATGATTTTCTCGTCCCGCAGGGTGTCTATACTATTAGTCTCGTATTGCAGGCTGGCGGCGGCGGAGGCGGAGGAAGTACATCTGGGTATACGAGCTATAACAATGTTTTGGATACATCGGATTTAGCAACGCAAACAATAACTATAGAAGACAATTTAATTGGAATAAAAAATTTAAGGGTGGATTTGACCGGCGGAGGCGGAGGGGGAGGTTCTGCGCAGCCCACAGTAATAGATTGCAAAGATTCAAGTATTCATAAATATATAAACCCAACCCAGGGAAACGGTACCCAGCAGTGTGTTAATAAATTTAATGTAGGAAATTCGGGTGGTCCCGCAGTTGTAAGCGGGGCAATAAAATGTATCCAGGGTGAGACAGACGCTTCAGAGCAGGCAAAATGCCTGAAATGTGCAGATAGTACAAGTTCAAGCTATGCAAAGTGTTATTATATCGGAACATATACCGATTGTTCGGATGATCCGGCGGGCGGCTGGACAGGCTGCGGAAGGACTGCAGTACAGTGGCATGTTGCAAACGATGCCTGTAATGCATACACCGGTGCAGGTCTTTCCAAAGGTAAATGGAGGCTGCCAAAAATTGCCGATGCTCAAAAGTGGACAACATACAGAAGTGACATTAATGAAGGCAAAGGTGCAAACGGATTACAAATATGCCAGTACAACGAAAGTGTAGCAGTTTCGGTTAAAGTTGCAAGATGCGGAGGTAATTCGTCAAGATGTTATGGAAGCCTTCCGGAGAATGATTGTGATATTGATTATTATAGTATGTATGATTCGGTGGGCACTAATATGAAAGCATTCTTTAACAGTTATATTCAAGTTTTTGACAATCCCGGCCAGACAAATCAAGGTCTTATGCATAACGCAATGTCTGCACGTTGCCTGACTGTGGATAACGGAGCATTTACTTTTGCGTACAAAACAGGAGGCGGAGGCGGTTCAGGTGCAAGGATATATAATTATACTTTGCCTGAAACATATAATGGAAATAAACTCCTTGAAAAAGGAAATAAAATCACAATTTCAAGAGGAAATAACGGCGGAGGCGGTTTTGGTACGGGTGTAAACGGCAGCAATGGCAGCCCAACTTGTTTGACTGTATACAATAGCGGGAATGCAAGTATATTCTATCTTTGTGCAAACGGGGGAGACTATGGAAGGGGGGCTTCAGCGGCAAACTATGGAAACGGAGGAAATGCCGTTGAAACTTGCAGATTGGGTACAAGCAGTACCAATTACCAGAATGTTAATTGTTCAACAATAGGGAACGGAGTGGCAGTTGTTTCTAAAGGAGGTAATAACGGTGTAAGTAACGCTTCTGCATCATACAATACCACAGTATCAGGCGGAGCCGGCGGTGTATCCACGTATAACACTTCTATTGCAGGAGGTTCCGGAGGAAACGGTATAGCAAGTAAAACTGTTGAGCAGGCGGCTATAGATGGCAAGAGTCCGTCCGCATCAGGAAGTAATGTTCCATATGGTGCCGGAGGCGGTGGCGGGAGTTCCGGAAGAGGAGCGGATTCAAGCAGTGTAATAGCAGGTAATGGCGGAAGCGGATATGTCGGATATGCAAAAATCACATATGACATTGAAAGAACAGGTGGTTCAGGCGGCGGGGGAGGTGGCGGAAGTATGATTGCTGTTGCATCATTAGATGTGGAGGAGGGAAAAACATATGAAGTTATAACGGGCAAAGGGGGTAAGGGAGGCACTGTTAATGGTGACGGAAATAACGGATATCCAAGTAGTTTTAAATATTCAGATGGCAAAATAATTAAAACAAATGAAGGAAAAGGAGGCAAGTGCGGAAATCACACCGGTACATATGGAACAGGGGGAGAAGGCGGAGCTGGCGGAGCTAAATCAAGCATAAATATAGGATATGGAATGACAGCAAGTGCCGGCAAGAGCGGGGTTAAAGGGTATAACTATGATGTATCCAAAACAAAAAAGAGCATAGGCGGCAATGGCGGTGTTTCCGGTATCGGAACAGACGGAGGCTGCGGGGGATTAAGTTTCTATTATTCTGATAGTTCATATGCGCCATCTGATAAATCTTCTTTGAGTGTAGTGAATAACTGCAAGATTACAAACGCAAATGCGGATAACGGGCTTTATTTGCTCAATACTCTGATTATGGGAACAGACTATGGTAAAGCAGGCGCAGGCGGGGGAGGCGGCGGATTTGAAAGTTATTCCCTATACGGAATTGGCGGCGATGGCGGTAACGGCTATGTGTATATAAAGTGGTAAATCTTTAGATGAACAACTTTTCGGGATGCGTTTTGTAACCTTCGCATCCCTTTTTTTATTTATTATGTGCCGGGTAAGCTATCAATCTTCTGTTATAGGATTTATTCTTTGGCTATAATACATAATCAGCCGAGGCTGCTATAGTTATATTATAGTGTCATAGCTTAGTGTGTTATTAGTATATAGAAAGGATTGGTATGAAAAAGTTTTCTCATGAGTATTTAATTGAAAAATCACAAGAGCTTTACAAAAAGCTTGATTCTGTTTCAATGTCACTTTGTTATTTAAAAAGCGCGCTGGAAGACATAACAGAACTTTTAAAGATTGAATATGAAGCAAAATATAATAAAGAAAAAATACAAATCTCTGAAAAGTAGTTTATCTTAAGTTTTAAAGTTTTTATTTTGACACTACAAATACAACTTCTTCTGTGAAAAAGTTTGTGATTGTTCTTATCAAAAAGCCGCTTCTAGCCTTGTTTCTTGTTAAATAAATAGACTTTAGGATTTTAATATTTCTGTTTTTGCAAAATTCAAAAAAATCATTTACAGTCATAAGGTGAATATTTGGCGTATTGTACCATTCGTAAGGCAGTGCTTTAGATTTGGGCATCTTTCCTTTGAAGAAAAGATAAAAACGCACCTTCCAATAGGCAAAGTTTGGGAAACTTACAACAGCTTTTTTTGCCACCCTTAACATCTCATCCACAACTAAATCCGGTTTTTCTGTAGATTGCAAGGTCTGGTTTAAAATAGCATAGTCAAAACTGCCATCGGGAAATTGTTTTAAACCTTCATCAATATCTCCCTGAATAACAGAAACCCCTTTATCCAAAGCTTTTATAACTTCATCCTGGTTAATTTCAACGCCAACGCCCTTGATTTTTTTTTCATTAATTAGTTTTGAAAAAAGCGTACCGTCTCCGCAGCCAAGGTCTAAAACGCGAACCCCCTCGGGGATTATATTTGTTACAATTTCATAGTTTAGTTGTATTTCTGCTTTATTTTGCATCTTCATCTTTCTTTAAAAAGCTTTTTATAATTTTTGTCTGGTTTTCATGTTCAATTAAAAAGGCATCATGCCCGCAGGGGCTCTTTAATTCTACAAAAGACACTTCTTTTCCTGCATTTACCAGGGCTGTAACCATTTCTTTGGATTGTTCCGGAGAAAAGAGCCAGTCTGATGTGAAACAGATTATTAAAAACCTTGAATTACTTTGCTTAAAAGCGTTTTCAAGAGTTCCGTATTTTGATGTCGGGTCATAATAATCTATTGCCTTTGTAATATATAAATAACTGTTTGCATCAAATCTGTCCACAAAGATTCTGCCTTGATATTCAAGGTAAGATTCCACCTGAAAATCTACACCAAAGTCAAAATTCGGTTTATCCTTAAAGTCTCTGCCAAATTTTGAGTGCATAGCTTCTTCGCAAAGATATGTAATATGCCCCACCATTCTTGCAATTGCAAGACCATAATCCGGTGTATTTGGCTTATCATAATAATCTCCGCCGTTAAAATATTTATCTGAAATGATTGCGTTTCTGCCAACCGCATTGAATGCTATTGCCTGTGCCGAAAGACGGGCTGTGGATGCTATAATTATTGTTGTCTTTATAATTTCCGGATATTTTATACTCCATTCCATTGCCTGCATACCGCCCATAGAGCCGCCTACGACAATCATTTTTTTAACACCAAGAAAGTCTATAAGCTTTTTTTGAACTTTTACAATATCTTCAATGGTAATTACCGGAAATTCATGCCCGTATGGCTTACCTGTTTCGGGGTTTATAGAGGAGGGACCCGTTGTCCCCTTGCAGCCGCCTAAAATATTTGATGATATTACAAAGAATTTATTTGTATCAAAGGCTTTATTTGGTCCAATCATGGTTTCCCACCAGCCGGGTTTTTTGTCATTTGTACTGTGATATCCTGCAGCATGGGCATCTGCAGTCAGCGCATGGCATATAAGGATTGCATTATCTTTTGTTTCATTCAATGTGCCGTATGTTTCGTACGCCACCTGAATGTTTTTTAGGGTTTTTTTAGATTCAAGTAAAATCTCTCCGTCAAATTTAAAATATTTTGTTTCAACTATTCCTACTGAATTTTCCATAATTCAATAATTTTAGCACATTTTTAATACTAAGGTTAGGGGTTTTGTAAACTTTAGTATAAAATTTTTAAGTTTTTTTAAAAAAATGCAAAAGTTTTTAAAAAATGTGCCGATAACTAAAATAAGAAGTAGAAGATTTATTTTTTTAGGAACTTGTAATGGATAATTTTAAAAATTCAAAAAGAGCCGACGCGCAAAACGCATCTTTGGAAGGAGATATTTTGTCTGTTGGTCTTTTGGAAAATGACCCGATTGAGGAGATTTTCGCACTGAATTTAGGAGATTTTCTTTGCGAACATTTAATTTCGCCGGATTTTGCACATAAAATAGGAAATAAGGTAAAAACTAAAAATGAAAGCTTAAAAGACCAGCTTTTAGAGCTGATTTCAATATATTCAATTGATTCAACCCTTTCAATTTTAGGGTTTGAATCAAATGAAGATTATATAATTTATAATTCAATTGCAAAGACGATAAAGCTTATGCTTTCGTTGGAAAAATGCGTAATTTATCTTGCAAAAAAAGATGAACCCATAAAACTTGCCGGTACATCTTCTGATATTGCATCAGAAAAGGTGAATTCGCATATTACAAAAAGCTATGAAAACGAAGAAGTTATTATGCTGAATGAAAACGGCAAGCAGATCATCGTTTTTCCCATGAAAAATAAATTTGAATGTATTGGTGCAATTGAGACTACAAGAGACCTAGACAGACCTCTTGAAGCTGATTTTATAGACCTTTTAAAAATTACAGCCGGGCTTTTTGTTACTTCTTTAGGTATTCAAAAACTGATAGACCAGGTAAAAAGGGTTGTAAATACAGAGCCTGTTTCAACAAGTGAGCTTTTAAACCTTCGTGCACAGTTAACTACAATCATTGGAGACCTTGGCGATAAGCAGCAGGCTTTTGTTGAAAAATTAGCTGTTGCAGTTGACCTGAAGGGTAAATATAAAAACAATCATTCCCAAAGGACGGCAGATTTATCCCGCGAAATTTGCAACTTCCTTGAATTGAATGAAAAAACAACAGACTTAATATACTATGCAGGTCTCCTTCAAAATATAGGAAAAATTACAATTGATGATCATCTTTTTGATAAAAAGGGTAAACTTTCTAAAGAAGACTGGGATAAATTACAGGAACATCCAAATGCAGGTGTAAGTCTTTTAATGAATATAAACTTTATGTCTGAAGTTGTCCCGTATATTCATTACCAAAAAGAACGCTGGGACGGGCTTGGAAAACCTGAAGGACTTGGCGGATTTTCAATTCCTTTTGGTTCAAGAATTATTGCCGTGGCTGATGCATACTGTGCCCTTACAGAAGACAGACCACACAGGGCTGCGCTATCAAATGCTGATGCACTTGAGATTTTAAAATCAGAAAGTGCTGCAAAATGGGATCCAAATGTTGTAAATGCACTTGTGAAGATGAAATCATGATGGATTTCCGTAATTGCAAATAAATCTTTTTAAATAAAGATATTTATTTAAAAAGTGAAAAGATTGATTATTGAATTAAGAGTTAAGAGTATGAAAAAATTGCCCGTAACAATATACGGGCTTTTTCTTTTTAAATTAGTCTTTTTGCAAGATACAGGAATTTATTTTGTTTGAGGTGTGAGGAATTTAGTTATACCTTGCGTAAAAATTTAGCAATCTTTTTCTGCTTCCCTGTGTCTTCTGTATCCGTAGGCAAAATAAATTACAGCGCCTATTATAATCCAGACGGGGAACAAAACGGCTGATGTGCCAAGCGTCATAAAGCCGTGCACCATAAGTCCGCCGCAAAGTATTATGCCTAATATCGGAAGCAAAGGCACAAAAGGCACTCTGAAAGGTCTTGGTCTTTTTGGGTCTGTTTTTCTTAGGATTAAAACAGCAATGCAGATAATCATAAAGTTTGCAAACGTGCCAAAATCGCAAAGCTCTGCTGAAATTTTTAAATCCATAAAAAGGGCGCCAATTATAACCATTATCCCTGCTGCCCAGGTGACAACATGTGGAGTACCGTGTTTTTTGTGAATTTTTTGGAAAGATTGCGGCAGGAAGTTATCTCTTGCCATAGCGTATAAAATTCTTGTTGTTCCAAGCTGATAAACCAAAAGTACCGATGTAAGCCCCGCAAGTGCTCCGACTGCAATCAGTCCGCCGATTTTATAAAGACCAACAGAATTCATAGCAGCTGTTATCGGGGCAAGGATATTGATTTTATCCAAAGGAACCATGCCGGATAACACCAGTGCCGTTCCTGTGTAGACAATAGTGCATGCTATAAGGGTTCCTATGATCCCTATAGGTAAACTTCTTTGAGGGTTTTTTGTTTCTTCTGCTGCAGATGATATAGCATCTACACCAACGTATGCAAAGAATATCAAAAACGCTCCGGATAAAACTCCCTTAATACCGTTTGGCGAGAATGGTACCCAGTTTTCAGGAGCAACATAAAAAGCGCCTGCAAAGATAAAGAGCAGGATTACAAAAAGTTTTACAAAAACAAGAATTGTTGCCGCTTTTGTGCTTTCTTTGATTCCCTGGATTAAAAGTATTGTGATTATTAAAATGAGCAATATTGCGGGTACATTTATACAAAACGGGATTACACCAAAAAGTTTTGGTATTTCAACCGCAGGGTCCAGCCCCATATTTTGATACACGGAAACCGCTGTTCTGTAGTCATTTATAAGCCATATAGGAGGATTGCAAAGCCAGCCTGGAAGAATATGGGAAAAGCCTTTTAAAAACTCCATAAAATATCCGGTCCAAGAACATGCAACGGTAATGTTGCTTATGGCGTATTCAAGCATTAAAATCCAGGCTATAATCCATGCCATAAATTCGCCCATAGTAACGTAGGTATAAGTATACACAGAGCCTGCAGCAGGAATCATTGCAGCGAATTCAGAATAGCAAAGGGCGGAAAACAGGCATGCAAACATTGCAATTATCATAGAAATTATAATGGCAGGACCTGCCCCCGGGGTATTTTGTTCACCAACCATTGCTATTCCTATTATTGTAAATATACCCGTTCCGATAACAGCGCCTATGCCGAGCATTATAAGGTCAAAGGCATTCAATGTCTTTTTCAGGCCGGAGTTTTTTGCAGTTTCTATTATTTCATCAGGTGTTTTTTTACATAATAGATTTTGAACAAAAGTTTTTACAATATTGTTGTTCATTCTTGTTCTCCGGTGTTGTTTTCAATTCTTCTTTGCTTTTTATATCCGTATGCAAAATAAATTGCAACTCCGATTAATATCCAAAGTGGGAATAATATTGATGATATTCCAAGAGTTATGAATCCGTGTATCATAATGCCGCCGCAAAGCATTATGCCCAATATCGGAAACCATGGTACGAAAGGCACCTTAAACGGTCTTGGTCTTTCGGGGTCTGTTTTTCTTAATATTAAAACAGCAATGCATATTACCATAAAGTTTGTAAATGTGCCGAAATTACAAAGTTCTGCAGAAATGTTTAAATCCATAAATATGGCGCAGAATATTACAAGAATGCCCGAAACCCAGGTGACAACGTGCGGAGTACCATGTTTTTTGTGAATTTTCTGAAAAGCTTTCGGGAAAAAGCCGTCTCTGCTCATAGCATATAAAATTCTTGCTGTGCCAAGCTGGAATACCAGGATTACGGAGGTTATTCCTGCAAGTGCGCCCACTGCTATTATTCCGCCAACTTTATTTAATCCTATAGAATTCATTGCAGCTGCAATCGGGGCGTGGGTATTAATGTTTTCCGTTGCCACCATGCCGGATAGCACTAATGCTGTTGCAATATAGACAACAGTGCAGGCAATAAGAGTTCCTAAAAGCCCTATAGGGAGGTTTTTCTGAGGGTCTTTGGTTTCTTCTGCAGCTGATGATACGGCATCTACACCAACGTATGCGAAGAATATTAAAAACGCTCCGGATAATATTCCTTTCATTCCGTTTGGCGCAAAAGGCACCCAGTTATCGGGGGTTACATAAAACATACCTGCAAAAATAAACAAAAATATTACCGCAAGCTTTATGAAAACAAGTATGGTTGCCGCTTTTGTACTTTCTTTGATTCCCTGAACGAGCAAAATTGTTATTACAAGCAAAAGCACAATGGCAGGTACATTTATGCAAAACGGAATTACGCCAAAAAGTTTTGGTATTTCAACCGCAGGGTCCAGCCCCATATTTTGATACACGGAAACTGCTGTTCTGTAGTCATTTATAAGCCATATTGGAGGATTACAGAGCCATTGGAGCCAGCTTGGGAAGATGTGTGAAAACCCCCTTAAGAGCTCCATAAAATACCCTGTCCAGGAACTTGCCATAGTTACATTTCCTATGGCATATTCCAGCATTAAAATCCAGCCTACAATCCAAGCCATAAATTCGCCCATTGTAACGTATGTATAGGTATATGTTGTTCCTGCAACGGGAACCATTGAAGTAAATTCAGAGTAACAAAGGATTGAAAATAGGGATGCAAACATAGCTATAAGCATTGAAATTACAACAGCGGGTCCTGCACCGTATCCCGCCTGTTCTCCCACCATTGCAACACCCGCAATTGTAAAGATACCGGAGCCTATAACAGCGCCTATACCAAGCATTATAAGGTCAAAGGCGTTTAAAGTTTTTTTAAGATTTACCTTTTTTGCTGTTTCAATAAAATCATCCGGGGACTTTTTCTTTAAAAGCTTTGTGCAAAAGTTTTTAAAATCATTCGTTTTGTTATTTTCCACTTATTTTTTCAGTCTTTCTTTGTTGGTTGTATCCGTATATAAAATAAATTATTATGCCAAGTACTATCCAAACCGGGAAAAGCACCTTGGATGTTGTCAAAAACCGCATTGAATAAAACATCAGCCCGCCGCAGCATATTATTCCCATTAAAGGAAACCAGGGAGAAAAAGGCACTTTAAAGGGTCGCTCTCTGTTTGGTTCTGTCTTTCTTAAAATTAAAACTGCAACGCAAACTATAATGAATGATGTAAATGTGCCGAAGTTGCAAAGTTCTGCAGCGGTTGAAATATTTAAAAACGTAGAACCTGTGATGCAAATAATTGCCGCAATAATTGTTATAATCCAGGGGGTTTTATATTCAGGATGAAGTGTTTTTAAAATTTTAGGCAAGAAGCCGTCTCTTGCCATTGCGTATAAAATTCTTGTTCCTGCAAGCATCATTACCATTAAAACGGATGTAAGCCCTGCAAGTGCACCTATTGAAATTAAGCCTGCTACCCAGTTTTGCCCTACAGAGCTTATAGCAGATGCCAAGGGCGCCTGAAGATTTATTTCATTCATAGGTGCAATACCCATTAAAACAAGGGCTACAAGGATATATACTACCGTACATAATACAAGAGAACCTATAATTCCAATCGGTAGGTTTTTCTGCGGGTCTTTTGTTTCTTCTGCGGCTGTTGAAATGGCGTCAAAACCAAGATATGCAAAGAATATTAAAAATGCACCCACAAATATGCCGTTTAAACCGTTCGGCGCAAAAGGGAGCCAGTGTTCAGGTTTTACATAGAATGCCCCTGTTATTATAAAAAGCGCTATAACACCAAGTTTTATAAACACCAAAACCCCTGTCATTGTGGCACTTTCCTTAATTCCTCTTATTAAAATTGCAGCAACGATTATTGTAAAAAGAATACCTGGCAAACTAAAGCATACAGGAATTCCGAAAATGTGCGGAATAATTAAATCCGGGCTTAAGCCTTCTTTTGTAAGATTTGCAAATGCAGTCGGGTAATCCTGTACCAGCCATATTGGAGGATTATAAAGCCATTCGGGCAGATATTTTGCAAAACCCTTTATAAATTCCATTAAATATCCGGTCCAGGCGGAGAGCACTGCAATATATCCTATTAAAAACTCCATAATGAGGCACCAGCCTACAATCCAGGCTAAAAATTCACCCATAGTGGCGTATGTATAAAGGTACGCAGAACCCGCAACGGGAATCATTGTGGCAAATTCAGCATAGCACATTGCAGAAAATATACAGGCAAATGATGCCAAAACCATGGAAATTATCACAGCGGGACCGGCGCCTATGGTACCGTTTCCGCCTACTGTTGCAATACCGAGAGCTGTAAAAATACCGGAACCTATCATAACGCCTATACCAAGCATTATAAGGTCAAAGGCGCTGAGAGTTTTTTTCAGCCCTCCTTTTTTGGATTCATCAAGCATTTTGTCGGGGCTTTTGGTTTTAAGCATGTTTTTTGTAATGTTTAAAAGCCCTGCATATTCTTTTGTGTCGATTTTTAGTTCATCGGCAATTTTATTTAAGTCATCTCTCATCTATTTTCCTGTGCAAAGATGGAAATCCTTGCGTCTGTTTGCCTTGCATCCGTTATTATTCGGGACTTTCTAAGTTTCTAAACCACGCCCTGCCGGGCAATTATTACACTGTGCATTTATTCTTTAAAAGCGGATATCCAAGCTCTTCTCTTTGTTCTACGTATAGTTTTGCAACCGCTGCTGCCATCCTTCGGACTCTGTTTATGTAGTTTATCCTCTCATCCTTGCTTATTACTCCTCTTGCATCAAGCAGGTTAAAGGTGTGTGAACATTTTAACACCCAATCATATGCAGGAAGCACGATTTTAGCATCCAAACACGAATAGCATTCTGCCTCTGCTAAATCAAACAAGGTAAAAAGCCTTTCCGGGTTTGAATATTCAAAGTTGTATTTTGATTGTTCAATTTCATTTTGAAGATAAATATCGCCGTATTTTAAATTATTGTTCCACATAACATCGTATACAGAATCAACGTTTTGAAGATACATTGCAATTCTCTCCAAGCCGTATGTGATTTCAAGCGCCACGGGTTTCACTTCTAATCCGCCCACCTGCTGAAAATATGTAAACTGGGTGATTTCCATTCCATCCAGCCATACTTCCCAGCCAACTCCTGCGGCACCTAAGGTCGGAGATTCCCAGTTGTCCTCCACAAATCTTACATCGTGCTTTGAAAGGTCAATTCCCATCGCTTCCAGTGATTTTAAATAAATTCCCTGTGCGTCATCAGGCGAAGGTTTCAAAATTACCTGATACTGAAAATAATGTCCCAAGCGATTCGGGTTTTCACCGTATCTTGCATCCGTAGGTCTTCTGCAGGGTTCAACCATTGCAGTATTAAAAGGTTCCGGTCCGAGTGCTCTTAAAAAAGTTGCCGGATTCATTGTGGATGCACCTTTTTCAATGTCGTATGGCTGCTGGATAATACAGCCGTAATCTGACCAGTATTTTGAAAGATTTAAAATTAATTCCTGAAATATAAGAGCCATTCTTTGCCTTCCCCTATTTTTCTTTAACTGTCTGCCTTTGGGAAGTTTTATTGTCGTAATCAATTCTTCCTATCAGCTTGTTTATATGTTTTGTGATTTCTTTAAATTGCGGAATGCTCAAGCTTTGTGCACCGTCTGAGCTGGCATGATCAGGGTCATGGTGTACTTCATACATAAGTCCGTGGGCACCTGCAACAAGAGCCGCTTTTCCCATTGGTTCAATCAGATATCTTTTTCCTGTACCATG
Organism: Candidatus Gastranaerophilales bacterium; assembly: GCA_910587175.1. Lineage (GTDB taxonomy): Bacteria > Cyanobacteriota > Vampirovibrionia > Gastranaerophilales > Gastranaerophilaceae > MGBC122484. The sequence continues at coordinate 45,118 of CAJULH010000003.1, forward strand.
GGAGGGGTCTACTACAACCGGAAGGTGCGAATATTTTCTTAAAACCGGAATTGCTGCCAAATCCAGGGTATTTCTTGTGAAGTCAGAATCAAAGGTTCTTATTCCTCTTTCGCAAAGAATTACATTCGGGTTTCCATTAAACATAATGTGCTCTGCAGCAAGAAGAAATTCTCTGATGCTTGCTGCGGGACCTCTTTTTAGCATAACAGGTTTTTTAGTCTTTCCCAAAGCTTTTAAAAGCTTGAAGTTTTGCATATTCCTTGCACCCACCTGCAGTACATCGGCGTATTTATTTAAAAGAGGGATATCGATTGTATCCATAACTTCTGTCACAACTAAAAGACCTGTTCTTTTGCTTGCCTCTTTTAAATATTCCAAACCCTTTTCTTCCAGTCCCTGAAAATCATATGGAGAAGTTCTCGGTTTAAATGCACCGCCTCTTAAGAATTCGCAGCCCATTTCTTTTGCAGCAACTGCCACCTCTAAAAGCCCTTCAAATTCTTTTTCAACAGAGCAGGGACCAACCATCAATACGGGTTTTTCAAGTCCGCCGATTTTAACTCCGTTTTCAAATTCAATTATTGTATCATCCGGGTGAGACTGACGTCCGGAAAGCTTATATGGCTCCTGAATGAGTTTTACTTCATGTACGCCGTCAAACGAATTTATCGTTGCGGTTGAAATCATTCTTTTGTCACCAATTGCAGCAATAACTGTTAAAACCTCGCCCCTGTTTAAATTTATCTTAAAGCCGTGTTGCTGAAGGTAATTGGACACCTTTTCTATTTGTGCCTCGGTTGCTTTTGGCTCCATTACAACAATCATTTTAAATTCTCCTCGTAATTTTATAGTTTTAATTACAAACAATTAAAACATAAAACCGTTTAATATGATAGAAAATTTAGCATTTTTGCAACATAAGTTTAAGCAAATTTTAAAATACCTGCCACATTTATTTTATGCATACATTGTCTTAAACTTGTTTGCATTGTTTTGGGCTTTTGGTATAAGACTGCTGCCATTGCTTTGCAGCTTACCTATAGGATTCAGCGGGTTTGCCTGTTGATAATTTAAAATCTGGTTTTGAATATTCTGAATTTGTTTTGTATCTGCTTCTGTAATGCCTGCTTTTTTGTTTCTGTATTCTTTTAATTTTGCAACGAGGAATCCTACTGCAGGAACCATAATTACAGGAATTATAAATCTTACAACTGCAGTAAATACTGTGCTTGTTTTTAATTTACCAATGGATTTGTGGTAATCTGCAACAGATTTAATTCCATATTTTGAATTATTGCCAAGCTTTTCAACCGCTTCTTTCGGCAGATTCTGATATTCAAATCCAACTTTATCAATCAGAGGATCAAAAGCGCTGTCTACAAGTGCCGATGCTATTGTAGCTGCAATTGAAACAGCTGCGTTTTGAAGCATTGACGGGAGTTTTCTTTCTTCATCAATATCTTTTGATTTTGCAGTGTTGTACATATAGAAAAATGTTATTGCGGCATTTTCAAGGTCGCACCATCTTGCAGAGGGGGATTTCCAGGTTTTTGTTGCGTTAACAAGTCCTTTTGAGATTTTTGTTTGTGAAAGTGCTGCCGCGCCTTGGGCAATAAGTTCATCAAGTCCTATTAACTGGTAAAATTTTTCAACAACTCCTGTTTTGCCTTTAAAGGATGGCGATGTATTAAATGAATTATCTGAAACAGGATTTTTGTTTATCTGTTTATATTGCGCATTTGACTGATATTGTTTGTTTAATATATTGTTTGCAGGAGTTATTCTCATCTTGCACCTCCTACAGAAAATGCCGCAAAAGTCTTTTTGATATTTTCATCGTTTGCGCCTTTTGCAATCATGTTTGGCTGGTTTAAAACCTGCATAAACATTGGCTGTTCAGTGTTATCTTTTTTCTTTTTATCCTCTCTGAAAAGAACCTTTAAAATAAATGGCATAGATTTAATTGTTAAAAATGCTTTTAATGGTGCAACGATAAGTCCGAGACCGTTTTTATAAACTATTTTAAACGCTTCATAGGTGTCGCTGTATTCAGGAGGTTCTTTTCCTTTTAGCCTGTCAAGCAATGTAAATTTAGGTTTTTTAGTGATATCTATTGAAAATGATTTTGCAAGATGTTTTTCAAACTCCTGAACAAGCCAGTTATCTTTTGGCAGGTAATTTGCTGGGTTTTTCATAAATTTCTCAACACCTGAATTTATTGGATTTGATATTGCACAGGAAAGAGCAAAGCCAATAAATGCAGAGAGGGCATTTTTGGTTGCTGTAAATTGTTTATCCTTCTCGTCGGCACCAGGCATTGCAAGAACGCATATCGGCTTCAACATCCCTGCAAGTCCGAGTGCAAGAATATTTTTTACAAGCATCTCGTTTTTTTCGGAAAAACCTGCAGCATTGTAAAAATTTTGGTTTAGAGCAATTCCTTTTGCAAGATTTCCGTCGCCGCCTTTTTTAAGGTGACTTACCAAAAATGCTGTTCCGCCGGCTAATGCAGCCGTAACTAAGCCTATAAGTGCCAGTGTTTTTTTAAGATTTTTCTTTTCTTCAGCCTTTTTATCATCGCTGTTTAAAACCGCAGACCCACTGAAGCTTATACTCTCAGTGGGTCTGTTTATATCCGTACTTATATTCTCTTTTTTTATGTGCGCACCTGTGCTTTTGTAGCGCTCTTGTACATCGCCTTTATCCAGCGAGTGTGTGTTAAACACTCTTTTTTTGGACGATAATCCGTCATAATTTTGTTGTAATGCCGAATGGATTTTCATGATACCATTCTAAAACACATAAAAAAATTAATTTGCTATTTAAAAATAATATTAAACAAAAATTAACAATTTCTATAAAACGCTTGTACAAAGGCACTTTTTGGAATTTTCCATAATGTAGATAAGTTTATCCAGAATGATATTTTCAAAATTTATATTATAAAGAGAATTAATTTCGTTTATAAAAAAGCATGGGCTTGTAATATTTATTTCTATAATTTTGCCGTCAATTACATCCAGCCCTGCAATATAAACCCCGTCTTCCAGCAGGGTTTTTGCTATTTGTTTTTCAATAAGCCTTTCTTCGGGTGTTAAATCGCCTTTAATAAGATTTTCTTTAATATGTTCGTTAAATTTAAAATCATTATTTGTGGCAACTTTTCTTACGGCATATTCAAATATTTCCCCGCCGACAAATATCAGCCTTTTGTCGCCCTTCATAATGCCTTGTAAAAACTTTTGCACCATAACCATTGTTTTGCCGCCGTTTGTTGCTGTATCAATTATGGCATTTATGTTTTTATCTCCTTTGTTTAAATAAAATACTCCGCTTGAAAAGCATCTGTTTAAAGGTTTTATGATGATTTCATCTTCATTAAAAAGAAATTCTTTAATAATATTTTTATCCGCACTTACGATATTTTTTGGAACAAGGTTTGGGAATTTATTTATATATAGTTTTTCGTTAAATTCCCTTAAAGCTTTTGGAGAATTTAAAATTAGTGTTCTTTCTTCATTAACATAGCTTAAAATATATGTTGCATTAATATAATCAATATCAACAGGCGGATCCGGGCGGACAAAGATTGTCCTGAAATCATTCAAACAAGCGGTTTTCAGAGTGTTTCCGCTGAAAATATTCCCGTTCTTAGACGTACTTTCGTAAACTTTTGCCATTGGGATGTTCCCGTCCAGATAAAGAAGATTTTTAACCGTTATTAAAACTTCATATCCTCTGTCTAAAAAGCATTTTATGAGCCAAAAGTTTGTAACAAGACGGTTGAATTCAAAATATTTCAGCTCAATTTCATCAATTATAAAAAGTATTTTACCGGGCATTTTTCTGTCTTCTTTCATATAATTAATTATATTACAACAAGATTTAAAAAAGTAAGTTATCAAATTTGCTATTTGTAGTGTATAATATTTTACATGTATCCGGTCATAGTTTGTGTTTAGAAAAGGGCATCATGAGCGAAGCAGAACTTAAGAAGGCACATGTAAATAATTTGCTTGAAAAAATAAAACAAAACCCTGAAGATATTACCAATTACAGGGAAATTACAAACATATATGTTTCCGAAGGTGATTATGACAGTGCTTTAAGTGTTTACAATAAAATGCTTGATGTATTTCCGGATGATGTTCAGGCACTTATAAATTCAGGAAGTATTTATTTTTATAAGAAAGATTTTGAAAAAGCAATTTCACTATATTTAAAAGCCCTGAATTTTGAACCGGAGAACACTGCAATACATTATAATTTGGGCAATGTGTATGCAGAAATCGGAAATTTTGCAAGTGCTCTAAGGTGTTATACAAAGGCAATAGAGCTTGGTGCGATATGCGGCTATGTGTTTAGTGCTGTCGGCATACTGTTTCAGGATAACAATGATCTTGAAAATGCCAAAAAAAATTACGAAAAAGCTATTGAAATAGAACCATCAAACGGTGAATATTATGTATATCTTGCAAATGTTTACCAAAGGGAAGGAAACTTTGAAAAGGCGGCGCAAAATTATAAAAAAGCCTTGGAATTAACTCCTGATGATGCAAGAGCTTCTCTTTGCCTTGCAAATACATATGCTTCCATGGGTCTTTATGACGATGCGTTTAAATATTTTGAAAATACTGTAAAAATCGATGAGCTGAATTATTCAGCCTGGCTTTGCTGGGCGATCACCCTTTCTGAATCCGGAAATATTGAAAAGGCTATGGAACTTTACAGGCATGCTATTGAAATTGACCCTACAAAGCCAAATGCCTATATTCTGCTTGCAAATATTTTGACAAATGAAAAAAGGTATGAAGAGGCTATTGATTTATACCAAAGGACGACAAAGCTTGCAAAAGAAAAATTAAAATTGCATGTTATATATATATTCATTGCAAATGCCTACATGCTTTTGGAAGATACCCATAATGCCATCCTCTATTACAGAAAAGCTTTAAGGGAAGCTCCTGAAAACAATGAAATAAGGCTTATTTATGTTGAAATTATGAATGCATATATTGATAAAAAAATATCAGGAGGCAGATAGACCATGCAAAACGTATCTTTGTGGGATAAGTTTGTTGCAATCACAAGCTATTATACCCTTGGGCTCACAGGTGTCATATGGCTTATAGCATCATACGTTGTATTTAAAAAACCGCTTACTCCTTTTTGTTCTTATCATATTTACCAATCTGTATTCCTATCGGTGCTTTTATATGTTTTAAGTATGTTCTTTGACATAGCATTTTCTCTCACTGTAAAAATACCTTTTATTGGGGATTTTATGGGGCTTATAAATTTATATCTTTTTAAACTGCCAATATTCTATACATTTTCTCTTTTTAATTTGATTATCTTTGTAATACTTTCCTATCTTTCCCTGGGTGCTTTTTTGGGGAAATTGTCTTATTTCCCTTTTGTATCGGACATTATAAAGTCAAATTTCAGAAATTAATATGCAGAATAAAGAATTTGGAGTGTACGGAATATGAATAATTTAAAGTTATCAAAAGATATCAAAATGGTAATTTCTGATTTTGACGGTGTTTTTACGGATGGCACATTTATTCTGGATGAAAACCTGAATCAGCAAAAAACAGTTAATTTTGTTGATATTATGGGTGTTTCTATCCTTCTTAAAAACGGTATAAAATTTGGAATAATATCCGGGGAAACATCAAATATTCTTGAATATTTCAGGGTAAAATTCGGGGTTGAAGAAATTCATAAAGGTATTCGTCAAAAGGGGATAGTGCTTTCAGAATTAATGGAAAAATACGGATTTAAAAGAAATGAAGTTTTATATATAGGGGATGATATAAATGACATTGCCGCATTTGAATGTGTAGACTATAAGATTGCACCGAATAATGCAAACCCAATAGTGAAAGTTATTCCAGGGATGCAGGTGACAAATGCTTCAGGCGGCAAGGGCGCATTCAGAGAGATGGTTGATAATTTGATAAACTAGTATATTCAAGGTAGTATTATCTTATGGTAGCTGGTTTTATAAAAAAAATATTATTCAGAATGAACAGACTAAATACCTTTGTAAACAGGTATAAAAGTGCTGCAAAAGAAGTTTATCTGCCATCCCTTGCCTATATAAACTGGGGTATAAAACTTCTTGATGAAGGACATTCAAAAGAGGCTTTAAAAAAGTTTGAAATAAGCAAAGATATGGCGTATCAAAATCCTGAAAGCTATTTAAACATAGGGATGATTAAGGCTAAAAACGAAGAATTTGAAGAAGCCATAGAATACTTTAGAAAAGCAATAAGGATAGATAATAACTGCGCAAAGGCATATGCAATGCTTGGGTCTGCATATTCTGAAATTTCTGATTTTAAAAGGGCAAAAAAAGCTTTTGATATTTCATTAAAAATGGATTCAAGAAATTCGCAAACTTATATAAACCAGGCAATTTTTCTTGCAAAATTTGATAAGAAAAAAGAAGCAAACGAGGCTTTTCAAAAGGCTTGTATGTATAATCCTGCCAATATGCAGGCAATTTTTCTATGGGGTGTTTTATTATCCCAAATGGGTCAATATGAGGCTGCAATAGAAAAGTTTCAAAAAGTTCATTCTATGCTTCCTTTTCATTCGGAGGCTCTTTATTATCTTGGATACTGTTTCTTCCAGTTGAAAAATTATAAATATTCATCCGAGTATGCTAAAAAAGCTTTAATTTTAACGCCCGGCAAACTTGATACATACATTCTTCTTGCAGAATCTTATATGAATTTAAAGGATGAGAAAAATTGTAATCAAACATATGAAAAAGCTCTCTCCATTTCGCCTTTAACATCCCAGTTTTATTCTTCCTGGGGACTTTCATTACAGAATTTTCAAAAATGGGAAGCCTCTGTTGATAAGTTTAAAAAGGCTATTGAATATGATGATACGGGAGTTTTTCAGCATTACGGGCTTTCTATTTCGTATTTAAAAACAGGCAGGGATGATGAAGCTTATGTTGTTATGCAAAGAATCCTGGAGTTAAACCCTGAACACACTATAACACTTTATAACACAGGGCAGTATTTCTTTAAAAAGAAAGAATATGATGAGGCTGTTAAATATTTCACCCGTGCAATAGAATCTTTCCACGATGTGAAGCATATATATTTTAATATTGCAAATTGCTATCATTTTAAGGGTGATTATAAAAATGCGCTTAAGTATTGGGAAAAGACTGTTGAATACAATCCGGATAATATTGATGCAAAAGTGAATCTTGCAAATACTTATGCAATTTTGGGGGATAAGGAAACTGCAATCAGAAAAATAAGAGGCGCATACCTTAAGGATAAAAGAAATCCGAGGATAATTCTTGTATATGCTATTTTGCTCCTTAAAAATAATGAATTTTATGATGCTATGGAAAAGTTTGAAAAAGCCTTTGAGATTGATAATTCTCTTGTTATCGCGGCGTTTGGAAAGATTGAATGTCTGATTAAAACAAACAAAGCAAAAGAGGCTTTAGGGCTTCTTGAAAAATATGAAGAAAACCATGGCAAAAATAAAGAGTTTTTAATGCTTAAAATTGTTGCATATTTAAAGCTTCTTGAAAATGATGAAAATAATGAATATTTAATTAAGACAACATTAGAGGTTTGTGATAGAATGTTTTCTATCCATGGCGATTCTGAAGTCTGGATAAAAGAAAAATACGAAGAGTTAAGAAATAAAATAATACAAAGGGAAAACCAAAAGGAAGAAAAAGAGTAGGACAATGAGTGTTATAGTTCAAAAATTTGGCGGCACATCTCTTGCCGATACGGATAAAATCAAAAACGTTGCACGTGCGGTAGTAAAAGAAAAAGAACTTGGAAACGATGTCATAGTTGTGGTTTCTGCCATGGGACACACAACGGATAATTTAATCAAACTTGCCCATGAAATTTCAGCACATCCTTCTGACCGCGAAATGGATATGCTTATGTCTACGGGGGAACAGGTTTCTATCGCTCTTTTGACTATGGCAATTCAAGAGATGGGCTATAGCGCCGTTTCTATGACCGGGGCACAGGTAGGGATTTTAACCGAAGACACCCATTCAAAGGCAAGAATTGTTGATATTAAAACGGACAAGCTTAAAAACCATATTGAAGAAGGAAAGATTGTAATTGTTGCAGGTTTTCAGGGCGTGACCAAAAAAGGCGAGATAACAACCCTTGGAAGAGGCGGTTCTGATACATCAGCAGTTGCAATAGCCGCTGCAATGAAGGTAGACAGATGCGATATCTATTCCGATGTTGAAGGTATCTATACTACAGACCCGAGGGTTGTGCCTACTGCACATAAATTAAAAGAGATTTCATATGAAGAAATGCTTGAGCTTGCACGTGTAGGTGCGAATGTTTTACACCCAAGATCTGTTGAGACTGCAAAACAATTCAACGTGCCGATGAGGCTTAGAAGCTCATTTAAACTTGATGATTTAGGAACTTTAATAATAGGAGTAAACGAAATGGAAATCTACAAACCCGTCACAGGGCTTGCTTGCGATAATTCACAGGTTAGGGTTGTAATTTGTGATGTGCCGGATAAACCGGGTAATGCAGGCAAACTATTTACCCTTCTTGCAAAATATGAACTTTCCGTTGATATGATTATCCAGTCTTATGCAAGGAGCCACAATAATACAAATGATATTGCATTTACGATTGATAAAGATGATTTAACAAGATTTTGTGCCTTCAAAGATGAGATTACAAAACTTATGAATCCAAGTAATATCCATATCGATGAAGATATTGCAAAAGTTTCAATAGTGGGTGCCGGCATGATAGACCGCCCGGGTATTGCATCTATGATGTTTGAAACACTTGCAAGGGAAAACGTAAATATCAAAATGATTTCAACAAGTGAAATTAAAATCAGCTGCCTTGTTGAAAAATTCAATGCTAAAAAAGCAGTACAGGCGCTTTGCAAAACATTTGAACTGGATGGTGCCGAAGCTGCTGTTGTAAGGGGCACTTTGCCGGATTAAGAAAGTGCGACCTGTGTTTCCGATAAACATTGTGTAAACAATTTAAACGGAACGCGGTGATGGTGATGCTCTGCCGAAAGAAAGATTGACTAAATACAGGTTTTCTTGGAGAGTGTGAAACTTTCGGGTGCCGGTGCCAGTGAAACCTGTAAAAGGCGGAACGCCCGCGGGAGCTTTAATTAAAGCAGCAAAAAAGGAATAAAATGACCCTAAAGATTAATACAAAATTCAAGCTTATTTTGGGGCTTGGAAATAGAGATACCAAAAGCGCCATAGATACGGCGCTTTTGTATGCAAATGTAGGTGTCAGATTCTTTGATGCTTCGCCTGAAATTTTACCGCAATTGGGCAATGCGCTTTTAAAAGCCGGATATAACAGAGATGAATTTATTCTATGCGCTTCCGTTCCGTCTTTGGGGGATATCCATGGAAGGAAAGCAAATATAAGTTCTGTTGTGTGCTCGGGATGTACATTGTGTTCAAAAGATTGCCCCGAAAATGCCATTTTAAAAGATAAAAAGACAGGCAAATGCAGTGTTGATTCTAAAAAATGCATAGGGTGCGGGATGTGTAAAAAGCTTACAAATTGCTATGCAATATCCTTTGAATATGGAAACCGCGAGCTGAATTGCCTGCAAGAACTTATTCAAAGCGGTTTTATGCTTGATATGACAGAATTTCACGCATCCATTTCAAATAAAAAACAGATTTTAAAGGATTTCAGGGATATTTTATCTGTCTTTAAGGGTGATATAAGTGTTTGTATCAACAGAAGACAGTTTCCGCTTGAAGATACAGTAAAACTATTATCTGAATTAAAAAGACTATTCAGACTTGGAAACCCGGATGCCAATTTCTATGTGCAGGCGGATGGTGCCTCCATGAACGGTGGTGCTTCGGGCAAAGATTCAACTCTTGAGTGTATTTTATTTGCAAAAGAGCTTGTGCCGTATGGGTTTGATTTGATAATTTCGGGCGGGACTAATATAAACACGCCAAAAATGGCTAAAAATGCCGGTATAGATCCTGTTATAGCCTATGGAACCTACGCAAGAAAAATAGTTTCAGGCGTCTCAAAGGATACGGCGCTTTTGCGTGCAAAAGAACTTTTCTTTGAAACTGAAAATCCGGGGTATGCTGCAGATTGTAGTATTGAGAATGATATTGAATGCAGCGCGGCGGTGAAATGCTAGAAAAAACAGTTAATTTTTTGCAAAAATACAGTATAAAAAATGAAACAGTGCTCGCTGCTGTTTCGGGCGGTGTGGACAGTGTTGTTATGCTGCATATTTTGTGTACTTTGAAAAAAGAATTCGGACTGAATTTAAAAGTGGTTCATTTAAACCACAACTGGCGCGCCGAAGAATCCAAAAAGGATATGGAATTTGTAAAAAAACTTGCCAAGGATTCGAATTTAGAGTTTTATGCGGAAACTTTAGATGATGATGTTAAAAAAACAGAGCTTTCCGCACGTGATGAGCGGTATGCTTTCTTTGAAAGGGCTCTTCAAAAGTTTAATTCAAAGATTTGCTTCCTTGCCCATAATAAAAATGATAACGCGGAAACCCTTATATATCGTGTTATAAAAGGAACAGGACCTTCAGGGCTTTCATCAATTCCAAAATGCCGCCCGCCGTATTATCGCCCTTTGATTAATTTTTCCCGTTTTGAAATTGAAGAATACGCAAAATCAAACAGGCTTAAATACAGACTGGATGCCTCAAATGAGGATACGCAGTATAAAAGAAACTTTATCAGAAAGAATATTCTGCCTGAGATGGAGAAAATTAACAAAAATGCAGTTGATGCAATAAATTCCCTCATAAACCTTTCGGATGAAAGAAACGATATATTGGAAGATTATCTTAAAAGCATTGAAAATACTGTGTTTGAAGCCGGAAGTGAAAGCTTCGCGCACAACAAGCCCACTATAAAGAGAGATGCGTTTTTATCCTTAAAAGAACCATTGCAGCGGGAAATTATCTCAAGGTATTTTAAAGGTATTTTAAAAAACAGGGACTATAAGACGATTCTAAGAATTCAAAATTTTATTAAAGAAAATGAAAATTCTACCCTTTCAATCAATGCAGACAGTTTTTTGAAGGTTTTCAGAGGCTCTGTATTTTTGTACAAAAGGGAAAAACCAAAGAAGGAGGCGGATTATGATGGATAAAACCCTTAAAACCCTTATAGGCAGCGAGGATTTAACAAAAGAAATTAAAAATCTGGCAGACAGAATAAATGCTTATTATGCTGAAAAATATTCACTGAATGAGGAGCTTACCATTGTTTGTGTTTTAAAAGGTGCAGTTATGTTTTTTACAGAATTATCCAAACACCTTAAAATGCCGCTCAGGATGGAGTTTGTAAGTCTTTCAAGCTACGGCGCCGGTGAAAAATCTTCCGGTAAAGTTTCTGCGCTGAGCCTGTCTCTTCCGCCTTTAGAGAATAAAAATGTTCTTGTGGTGGAAGATATTATGGACACAGGGCTTACTTTGAAATTTTTACTTGATTTTATCAAGACAAAATGCAAGGCTAATGATGTGAAACTTGCAGTTATGTGCGATAAAAAATGTGCCAGAAAATATGATATTTCACCGGATTTCTATGCAATTGACGTGGATGATAAATTCATTGTAGGCTTTGGGCTTGATTATAATGAACTATACCGCAACCTGCCATATATCGGGTATTTTGAGTGATTATTACAAAGAAAATCAGCATCATTGCCCTTGTTTTAGAATAAATGTATAATGATGGGTATGGAAGAAGAAAAACTAAAAATTTTAGAGTTAAGAGTTAAAGATTTAATATCTTCAAAACAATTAATTATAAGTATTTTAATTGTTTTGGTAGGTGGGATTTCAGGGCTATTTTTTATAGAAAACAGTTTGCCAAGAAATTTCCTCATTTGTTTTGGTATATTTTACGCTTTAATTCTAATAAAAGATTTCAATAATACCAATTCTGAAATTAGAAAATATTTATACAAAAATAAAAAGGGCGGTAAAAATGGCTAATATAATCGGAGATATAATTACTTATTTTGCAATGACCATAATGGGCATACTTGTGATTTTACATGCAATAAATTCTTTTACCCGGAAAAATAAATATGAAGATACTATTGATGAATTTGCCTTAAAAGATGGTCATTCATAAAATTTTACAAAAACCACCATCTGCAAATAATAACTGCAGCAATAATGCCGGCGGCATCTGCTAAAATTCCTGTTAACACTGCATGGCGGAATTTTTTAATCCCAACGGCGCCAAAATAAACAGATAAAACATAAAATGTAGTTTCAGAACTTCCTGTGATGACAGCCGCAAGCTTTGCTGCGTATGAATCTGTACCGTTTGCATTTACAATATCTGAAAATACTCCAAGTGTTGCACCGCCCGAAAGAGACCGTGTCAGCATCAAAGGAAGGGTGTCAACCGGAATTTTATAAAATTCAAGAGTATTTTGCAGTGCGCCGGTTAACCATTCTATGGCTCCTGAGGCGCGAAACATAGCCACTGCTGCCATTATTGCCACCAGATACGGAATAATTTTAATGCTTACCCAAAAGCCTTCTTTTGCCCCCTCTGTAAAAGCTTCATAGGCTGGCACCCTTTTTACAAATGCAGATATAAGGATAATTAGTATTATTGCGGGCAAAATACATACAGAAAGGGAATTCAAGATTTCTTTCATCTAAAATCCCCCCTTTCTTTTTAGCCTCTTCAGTCTGTTTGCTTTTTCTTCTTTTTCTATAAAGCTTTTAGCACTGATTTTCCTTGGAAAAAGTCCTTCGTTTTGACTGTCTTTTGCAGTATTTTTTTGTTTTTTTGAAAAACCTTTAAATTTATCTTTGTGCTTTTTTGTACATTCATTTGCAGGTTCCCTTATGCTATTTTCCCTAAAAAACGGAGCTAAGATTTTTGCAATTAATATTGCAAGAATAAATGCTACGCTTGTTACAATCAATGTTGGAAGAATAATTTCTGTCGGGTTTTCAGCTTTTGCTGCAAGTAAAATTGCAATGACGCTTGCAGGAATTAACTGAAACCCCGCGGTGTTCATCCCGAGAAAAATACACATAGAGTTTGAAGCGGTGTCTTTGGAACTTCCTGATTTTTTTGCTTCTTCTTTTAAATCCTGCATTGTTTTTATTCCAAATGGCGTTGCTGCGTTTGCTAAGCCAAGGGCATTTGCACTGAAGTTAAGCGCTATATTTGAAAAGGCAGGACTATTTTTTGGGAGTTCATTAAAAATCAGCCTTAAAGCTGGGCTTATAATCCTTGAAAACCACAGAACAAGACCGCTTTTTTGGGCAATGCGTACAATGCCGAGCCAAAATGCCATAATCCCGACAAGCGCAATTGCAATATTTACGGCACTTTGCACTGATTCAAGCATTGCATTTGTAACATCATTTAATCTGCCGTTTATCGCGCCAAAAATTATAGAAATTGCAATTAAACCGCCCCATATATAATTCATAATATTCCTTAGTGCCTTACAAGGTCGTAATTGTGATAGTTCCAGGCATTCTGGTTTATTGTATATTTTGTAGCAAGACCGTTTTTAATTGTTTCAATCAATACTCTCTCTATTGCATTTTGAATGGTTTCAGAATTTGCCAGACGTCCAAATGCGGGATATAACTTTGCATTCAACTGTTTTAGACTGAATTCTTTAATATTTTCAATTTCATCCAGATAGCAGGCACCCGCCACAAATTCATCCAGGGGAGTATTTATATTTTTATTCTTTATATATTCTTCAAATGTCAGAATTTTAGCTTCTTTTGTGTCTTTAGCTGTGTTTGCACCCTCTTTTTTTGAAGGTTCTTTTACTACAACTGTTATATTTTTTTCATCTTCTTTTTCCAGAACATTTCTGTTTTCGCTAAAGTCCAAAGCATCATCAATGCAAGAGATATCGCATTCTACATCTTCCAGCTTAATATCTGTTTCATTGACATTACTGTCTTTCTGTGTTTTGGACTCTGCTTCTTCGGATTTATCTTCCGCCTTTTCTTCTTCCGGTGCTGCAACTTCTTCTTCGGGCTTATTTTCAGGCTCTGCTTTTTTTCCTAAATTGCCATATTCAAGCTTTGCAGCTTCTTTGAAATTGGTCTCAAAATTTTCCCATTCCTCTTTTTTATAGAGCATGGATTTTACATATTGGTCAAATTCGCTTCCTATAATATCGGGGATGTCGCTTGCAAGCGATAATTCGCAAACATCATTATATTTCACGGTTAATCTGTATTTTGCCATAAACTACACCTTTTAGGCTTGGGCATTACTCTGTTTCAGGATATCTTCACGCCATTTTGACAATTCATCTTCTATAAACTTCGCCTCGTCAGATGAAATTTCAATCTCAATTTCGCCTTTTTTTATTTTAAAAACATATTCTGCCATATATGAAGCTCCTTTTAACTTATTCTTATTATCTTATATATTCAAACTTTTTACAATATTTTTTTGACTTTTTAAAAGAAATTATTAATTAAAAAGAGTAAAAGCTTTTCCGGCCTGCCATCATGCCGTATTGTTTTTATAAGAATGGTCGAATATTTATCAACTTTAGTTCATTCAATAAAAAATCATCTGTTTGAATGACAAAATACTTAGGCATTTTCCCTATACTAATGTTTGGGAGAATAGGTTTTTAAAATTTAAAGGCAAAATCAGTGTTTAATTACAACTTGATAAACCCTATAAATATTACATACAGAAACCCAAAGCAAGACCCTGCCTATAAAAAGGAGGATGCAAAGGGCTTTGCGGATGGTGATGTGCTTTCTCCTCTAAATCCTGATGAAAACAGGGGGCAAAGACATTTTCCAAACGGAAATAAAGTCCAGATAGACTATACTAAGAACAAGGTAAATATTGCGCAGGTTATCGAAGATTTTAAAAGTACTATTGCCGCAATTAATGCGCCTGAGGATATTTCAGGAGAGGTAAATTCCTACCTTGGTTTGGTTGAAATTGAATCCAAAAAAGAAAAACCGTCAAGAGAGATTATACTTTCAAACCTTAGGAACGCATCCAAAATTTCCGACAGGTTTATTGAAGACAGCCTGAAAAAGCCTTCTACCGTTGTGGAAGACTGGGTAAATGCACTCTTTTTACAGAATGTGGAATTAAAATCTGACCCAAGCTTTGTAAATGAAGCATTCAGGGTGCAGATTCCTGAAAATAAAGGGCAAAACGCTGATGTTTCAAATGCGGCAGACGGAGTATCCGTGTCTGATGCCGGAGTTTCTGCAGGGCACAATGATACTGAAGTATTTAATATTGTTTCTGATGCTGGAGCTTTAAATAATAACGAAAATGCAGCCAATGTCTCAAATGTTGCCCAAGGCGCTGCTTTAGATTTGGTTTCCGCATCAAATGATTTTCAAAATTCATCTTTAAATATTTATGATATTCCGCAAAACAAGGTTACTTTAAGCGAAATTAAACCTATTGGTCAGGCGAATATTGAATATTTTGATACCGGTGTTGTCCAAAATAAATCTGTATCTGAAGGGCATTCTGCCGGTGTTCAGGATATTCCGGCAAAAATGCCTGAAGTTTTTGCATCTGCAATGCCGGATGCAGATTACAGGGAAATTGAAGCGCAGCTTCAAATTGCGGACAGATATCAGCAGAGTGTAAAAAATTTAACCTATTCGACTACGGCGCCCGATGAGGGCAAAGCTATTGCTTTTACGGGTGCCGCTTCTTTTGAGAATCAGGTTTATAAAATAAGTTCTGCTGCAAATGCTTTAGATTCCGGGAAACCTGTGGCAGATATCCAGGGAGCGGCGCAGAATACGGTTGTTTCCACTGCGGCTTTAGAACCCGTTTCTGCTATTTCCGCTGACAAGCAGACTGCAATTCCTGTTTTAAAACAGCTTTCAGAAGAAGAAAAGGCTGCCAGAAATAATTTTGTGCGCGCAAAAAGGATTGTAAAAGAAAACGGCGACCCTTATAACGCTCTGAAACTCTATGATGAAGCATTGAAATTAGTTCAAAATTCAGATGATGAAAACCTGAAGGCTGCCATTCATTTTGAAAGAGGCAAAGTTTTTGACGATTATGACTATGCGGAGTTTGCCCTGAAAGACTACAATAGCGCTACAAAATGCAGTGATAATAATCTTAAAACCCACGCCCATCTTAAGATGGGTAGGATTTATGATGATTATGTAATGTTTGACCCTGCTGTGGAACAGTATTCACTTGCGGTTGAAACTTCCGAGGAGGCTAAAAACCTTGCAGGAAAAACAAAAGCGCTAAGATATCTGGCAGGAATCTTTGCAGACCGCTACGATAAAGAAAATACGGAAATTTTTAACACACTTGCCATTGATGCTGCGCATGAAACCGGCAGTATTAAACTCATTGCAAAAACTTTGATGGAGGCTGCTGAAAATTTTGAATACGTCGGTGAAGATACAAAGGCGCTAAAAACCTACAAAGAGGCTGCAAAAGTACTGTTTGAAACGGGCGATTATAACCTGCTTTCAAAAAATTATGAATCTGCATCTGAAATTATGGAAAGGCTTGGAAATGGCGCTAAAGCAATGAGTCTTTTATCAAAAGCTCTTCAGTATCGTCAAAAAGCTGAACTTCAAACGGCTTAACCGGCAGCACCAGTTTGATTTTTGAATGACTCACTTTTTTGTCGGATTTCATCGCATCAAACATTTTTTCTTTGTTAAAGTTTTTCATTGTGTCTGAAATCAGTCCGTAGTCTTTAATTAGATTGACAGCATCGCTGAAATACTTATCATCAATGAGCTTTCGCTTCAATGCTGCTTGAAATGCCATCACCATGCCTGCTGCCACAGCTTCCCCATGGGTATATTTTTTATAATTTGTTATTTTTTCAACAGCATGCCCAAATGTGTGACCAAAGTTTAAAATTGCCCGTAAACCCTTTTCACACTCATCTTTTGAGACTACCGCCGCCTTCATTGAAACTGAAATGTAAATAATTTCTTCCCAATATTCCTTTAAAGCATCATAGAGTGCGCTGTCTGTTTTTTTATCCTGCAGCACCGTGTTTAGGATATTTTTCAGGAAACTAAAAAAGTTGAAATTTTTCTGCGAAGTGCTATTATTCGCTCCCAGAGCGGTTTTTTCAATAAAAGCATACTTTAAAACTTCACCAAGTCCTGTTTTTATTTGTCTTATATCAAGCGTATCAAGGGTTTTGGGGTCAATAATTACAAGCTTTGGCTGCTTAAAAGCCCCGATTAGATTTTTGCCGCACGGATGATTAAAACCTGTCTTTCCGCCCACAGAGGAATCCACCTGGGATAGAAGGGTGGTAGGAACCTGGACGTAGTCTACCCCTCTTAAAACACTTGCGGCTGCAAATCCGGCTAAATCTCCCACAACGCCGCCGCCAAATGCTATAATGCAGTCACCGCGTTCGATTTTAGCCTTTAAAAGTCTGCTAATAATGTATTCAAAGGTTTTAAAATTTTTAAATTTTTCCCCGTCTTCAATTTCTATAACATTTTCAAATCCTTTTAAAAATTCAGGATAAATTTTTGCAATAGTTTTATTTGTAATTACAAAATATCTGCGTCCTGCGCCTAAATGCTCTTTTAATAAGGTTTTAGATTCATTTAACGCCCCCTCTTTAATAATTATCGGGTAGCTTCTGCTATTTGTCAGTTCAACTGTTAATTTTTTCATAAATCCCAACTATCTCATCCACTATTGCTTTTGCACTCTTTCCTACGGTATCTATTTTAAAATCCGTACATTCATATTTTGCCTTTCTTTGGCTTAAGATTTCTTTGAGTGTTTTTTTCGGGTCTTTTGTCATTAGGAGCGGACGCTTTGTGTCATCCTTTATTCTTTCGTATAAAACGTCATAAGGGGCATAAAGATAGTATGTACGTCCGATTTCTCTTAGCTTGTTTATATTCTTTTTGGATTCAACAATCCCTCCGCCTGTTGATATGACAAGGTTTTTGCCGGGCTCTATGCCGCAAATAGTGTCACATTCCATCTCTCTGAATTTTTCTTCGCCGTAAAGCCTGAAAATTTCAGGAATAGTAAGCTTTTGCGTCTCTTCGATTAAATTATCCAAATCAATAAACCCGAGTTTTAATTTTCTTGATAAAATGCTGCCCACGGTGGATTTTCCGGCACCCATCATACCGGTTAAAATTATCGTCTTATTTTTTGCACTAGAATTTTTTTGCATATTTTCCATAGTTTTTAAAATTTTCCATAGTCTCATCAAAATTATCCGGTCCGAATTTTTCAAAAAATGCGTCCAGTATTACTATAGATGCCATATTCAGTGCAACTGTTCCAAGTGCCTCAACAGCGCTTGTATCAGCTCTTTCAAAGTGTGCCGTTTCTTGGGTTTTAGTTTTGATATTTATAGAATTCAGCGGTTTTCTCATAGTTGGAATGGGTTTCATAGAAAGCCTTACGACAATATCTTCACCGTTTGTCATGCCGCCTTCAATGCCGCCTGCGTTATTTGTTTTTCTTGTTACTATGCTGGTCTTTGTTTGTTTATGTGCTTCAATATCTCGCTTTTCCGGATTTTTTGTATCCTCTGATAAGAATATTTCATCGTGCACTTTGGAGCCAAAAAGGTCTGCAACTTCTTTGCCAAGCCCGATTTCTACCGCCTTTACGGCAGGAATACTCATCAGAGCGCCTGCAAGCCTGCCATCCAGTCTTTTATCCCAGTGTACAAAGCTTCCCAAGCCCACGGGCAGATTTTTAAAGCGGATTTCTACCTCCCCCCCAAGGCTTTCACCCTCTTTTTTTGCAAATTCTATAATTTCATCAATTTCTTTTTCTGTTGCTTTGCCACCCACAGAAAGGGTTTTAGCCTCGCCCAGTATATCAAATTTTCTTAGAATATCCTGGCAAATTGCCCCTACAGCCACGCGTGTTGCGGTTTCTCTGGCACTTGACCTTTCTAAAACATCTCTTATATCTTTGTGATGATATTTTATAGCGCCGGCAAAATCAGCATGTCCCGGACGTACACGGGATATTTCTTTTTCTTTTATTTTATCTTCTATTTCTTTTTTTGCGGCATCATCCAAGTTGGCAAAATCAAAATCTTCGGTGCTCATTGGGATTTTCCAGTTTTCAAAATCCCTGTTTTTAATCTCTATGCAAATAGGCGCCCCTGTTGTTTTTTGAAACCTTACTCCTGATTTAATTTCAATTTTGTCGGTTTCAATTTTCATTCTTCCGCCGCGCCCTTTGCCTTTTTGGCGGTTTGTCAGTTCATTATTTATAAAGTCTAAATCCAAATAATAGCCGGAGCCTATGCCTTCTATAATGGCGTTCAGGCACTTTCCGTGCGATTCTCCGGATGTTAAAAATCTTATAGTCACTTCTTACCTCTTTTTGCGGCATTAAATATATTCCCAGGGTATGTGTTCCTGGGCTATAATGGTCTCTACGCCTGTTTTTGCGATTAATCCCTGAATAAGAGGCAGCACCGGAAGTTCTGATTCAAAATGTCCGATGTCTGCAACTGCAAAGCCGCGAACTTCAAGCGCAGCGTGGAATTTAATATCTCCTGTTATATATAAATCTATGTCATATTCGTTTAATTTCTTAATATAGCTGCCTCCGGCGCCTGCGCATATTGCTACGTTGCGCACGGTTTCTATATTTGAAGGGTTTATAACCTTCACTCTTTCGCTTCCCACAGACATTTTAACCGTTTGTAAAAGCTCCATCAGGTCGATTTCATCCTTTAGGTGGGCAATTTTTACACATTCATCAACCGTGATAAGGTTTTTAAATCCTAAAACGCCTGCAAGTGCGTCAGTGGTTGAACCATAGGTTTTATCAAGGTTGGTATGGGCACTATATATGCAAATATTATGCTTTATTGCTTCTACTATATTGCTGTCATCAATTTTACTCAATTTGTCGAAAATCAAGGGATGGTGCGTGATTATAAGGTCGCAATCATTTGTAATTGCTTGTCCAAGCGTTTCTTTGGTTAAGGATAGTGCAATTAAAACCCTGTTAACATAGTCGTGGTGCAGGTTTATCTGCCATCCGGAATTATCCCATGGTTCCATCAAGTCTAAAGATGCATATTTTTCAATTTTTGAAATGATTTCATCTGTTTTAATCATAAAACTTGCTCCAGTATGGCTTTTGCCACGTTTTCTTTGCTGCTTTTTTCGATATGGACTGTATTTTGGGATTTATCTACTATCCAAACTTCGTTTTCATCAGTGTTTAGGGCTGTTTTTGCCTCATTTGCAATTATAAAATCGGCATTTTTAGCTGCTAACTTAGCTTTTGCTGTTTCTATAATATTTTCCGTGCCCAGGGAAAATCCTATTGTTTTTTGTTTTTCTTTTTTTATTTTGCCTATATTCTTTAGTATATCAGGGTTTTGGACAAGTTCAAGAGTCAGGGTTTCGCCGGCATTTTCCTTTGTAAGCTTGCTGCAGCTTGGGTTTTTCACCCTATAATCTGCTACAGCTGCTGCCATTATTAAATAATCAGCTTCTTTAAATTTTTCTTCAACCGCATCAAGCATTTCGAGAGCAGAATTTACAAAAGTTACTTTATAAGGACGATTTTCAACCTTTATTGTGCTTATAATTTCAACGTCATATCCCATGGAATGGGCGCAATCCGCCAGACACAAACCCATCCGCCCGCTGGAAGCGTTAGATATAAACCTGACAGGGTCTATGGGCTCACGCGTACCTCCCATAGTCAGCAATATCTTGCTTTTTTTTGTTCCGGAGTTTGAAATTCTTTCAGGGTGTGCGATTTCAAGAATTTTTTCAAAAATTTTATCAACGTTTGCCATTCTGCCTTTTCCGACAGTTCCGCAAGCAAGCTCTCCTGTCTCGCTTTCGACGATTTTCACACCCTCATTTTGAAGTCTTAAAATGTTATTTTGGACAAAAGGATTTTCAAGCATTCCTGTGTTCATCGCAGGAGCAATTATAACGGGCTTTTTCATCCCAAAATAAGCGTTGAATACACTTGTAATAAGGTTATCGGCGATTCCTGAAGCAAATTTTGAAATAGTATTTGCTGTAATTGGCGCTA
This sequence comes from Candidatus Gastranaerophilales bacterium, assembly GCA_910587175.1. GTDB lineage: Bacteria > Cyanobacteriota > Vampirovibrionia > Gastranaerophilales > Gastranaerophilaceae > MGBC122484. The sequence continues at coordinate 66,182 of CAJULH010000003.1, forward strand.
TAACAAATAAATCCGCCCAATCAGCAAGTGAAATATGCTCTGTAGTTTCTTTTGGGGCAAACGTATCAATGTAAACAGGGCTGTTTGAGAGGGTTTCTAATGTTTTTGTGCCTATGAATTCAAGTGTGGCAGGACTTATGACCGTTTTTACACTTGCACCGTTTTTAATCAGCATTCTTATGAGTTCGCAAGTTTTGTAACAGGATATGGAACTTGTAAGCCCTACTAAAATATTTTTCCCAAATAACCGGGCTTTGCAGGAGTTTTTAGGTTTATTATCCACACTCTGCCCCGCTTTCGGCTTTATCCTGATTTGTATTTCCGTCCATTAGTTCGTTTTTTTGGTTCTTTTCGTAGTCATACACCGCCTGCAGCTTGTTTAGGGCATTATCTATTTCATCATTTACAATTGAATACTTATAAATTGTGGATGATTCAAGCTCTTCTTTTACGGCATTTAAGCGCTTTTGAATAGTTGCTTCATCCTCTGTTTTTCGCCCCCTGAGCCGTTTTTCAAGCTCATCTAAATCCGGCGGCATAAAAAACACTGTGATGCAATCGGGGAATTTTTCCATAATTTTTTTAGCGCCGTTTGTTTCAATTTCCAAAAGCACGTCAGCCCCTTTTTGTAAGGCTTTCAGGACAAATTCTTTTTTTGTGCCATAGTAGTTGTCTGAATATTTCGCCCATTCCAAAAGTTCATCATTTTCAATAGAATTTTCAAATTCCTCATGGGATACAAAAAAATAATTGACACCGTGAACCTCTCCCGGGCGCGGCTTTCGGGTGGTTTGGGATATTGAATAAATTATATTTTTATTATTTTGGAAAAACTTCTCTAATATTGTGCCCTTGCCTACTCCTGAGGGTCCTGTTATCACAAACAGCTTGCCTGAAGAGGATTTATCTGTCGAAGGCTTTCCTGATTTCTTACTTTCCATTCGTAAATTATACACTAAATTTCAGCATAAAAAAAGATGGCAAAGTATGTTTTTACCATCTTTTAAGAAATTTTATGTACTACCTTAAAGCCTTGCAGGGCTATTGTTCCAGGTAGCTTTCTGCAAATTTACCATCCAGCATTTTTTTATATGTATCTCTTGTTTCGCCTTCTTGCGAGCTGATTTGCCCCCAGTGAACATATTGTTTGTAGTCAAATTTGCCGTCAGCTTTGCCGTCAGATGAATCTACAAGGTTGTAATATGCCTTCAGTTCGTTGATTTCAAGCTTATTATCGTGGTTAAAATCAAAAAAGTTAAATGAATTTTCAAGTGTTTGGCGTGTTTCATCATCTATATCCAGCGTGTAGTCTGTACTTTTAGAGTTTGCTTCTGCCGCGTTTCCCTCTATGTATTCATTCAGGTCTATATAACCATCTTTTGAGCTGTCATATTTTGTCATTTGACCTTCAGCAAGTTCTAAAACCCCGTAATCTTTGGGATTTTCACTGTCTGGTTTATTGAAATCAAATATACGTCCTTCTATTTCATCATATTGGGCTCTTTGTTTGCTTGCATCCTGGGTTAAACCAGCGTTGTAAAGATCTTTGCTTGCTTGTGTACTCCAATTGTTAAATTTTTCATATAAATTTTCATCTGCAGCTACCGCTAAAGGCATATCTTCAGTGTCCATACTACCTGAAGAGCTGTCTTTGCCGATATTGTTGCCAAATATTGATTCATAATCCGGCAGCGTGATTGTATTGCCGGCAAAAATTGAGTCGGAATCTTGTATATTATTTGCTTCTGCTAGTTTATCAACTGCTTTTTGTATATCATCATTGTTTTTAAGCTGGTTTCCGTACTGCCTTTTTGCAATATCCCAAAGGCAATCACCGCTTTTGATTGTATAGTCGTTCATTGTGGTTTTCTCTTTCCTCTTTTTAAAACTCTCGTTCTCTTGCTAAAATAAAAAAGTTTTTGTTATCAAAATTGCCTTATTTTTGAAAAAACATTAAGAAATATAAAAATTTAAAAAGCCGAATTCGGAGGTTTTTTCCTTAAATTCGGCTTTTTGCAATCTTATTTTAAAATTATTTTACACTTCGATATATTCTTTTAATCTTTTAGAACGGTTCGGGTGGCGAAGTTTTCTTAGAGCCTTTGCCTCAATTTGTCTGATTCTCTCTCTGGTAACGCCAAAGAGCTGTCCAACTTCTTCCAAAGTTCTTTGTCTGCCATCATCCATACCAAATCGTAAACGGAGTACATCTCTTTCTCTCGGAGAAAGGCTTCCTAAAACTTCTGCCAAGTCTTCCCTTAAAAGCTCATGTGCTACGGTTTTTACAGGTGCATCGGCGTCTTTATCTTCAATGAAATCGCCAAGTCTTGAATCTTCTTCTTTACCTATCGGGGTTTCAAGGGAAAGCGGTTCCTGAGCCACTTTTATAATTTCTCTTAACTTATTAATCGAAATACCCATTTCAACTGATAATTCTTCTTCGGATGGTTTTCTTGCAAGTTCCTGGGCAAGTTTTCTTGTTACCTTTTTCAGTTTATTGATGGTTTCAACCATATGTACAGGAATTCTGATTGTTCTTGCCTGGTCTGCAATCGCCCTTGTTATAGCTTGTCTTATCCACCAGGTGGCATAAGTTGAAAATTTATATCCTCTTTCATGGTCAAATTTTTCAGCTGCACGGATAAGACCCAAATTGCCTTCCTGAATAAGGTCTAAGAAAAGCATGCCTCTGCCTACGTATTTTTTTGCGATTGAAACAACAAGGCGGAGGTTTGCCTGAACGAGCTTTCTTTTTGCAACAGCGCCGGGCTGACCGCCTGCAACTATTTTTCTTGCAAGGTCAATTTCTTCATCGGCTGTAAGAAGCTTAATTCTGCCAATTTCTCTTAAATACATTCTGACAGGGTCATCGATAGAAACGCCTTTTGGTACTGCAATTTCATCATTTTCGTCTTCATCATCTTCTTTTTCAAAGAATGTGGAGCTTGAAAGTGTGCTCACGTCTATTCCTGCCTGAGACCTTATAATGTTTGAAATATTGTCTGTTTCAAGGGCTGAGCCTTCAAAAAAGTTATCATCACCCATATCTTCTTCTTTGTCTACTACGCTGATTACTGATTGGTCTGAACTTCTTTTTCTTGTCATTTATGGTTTCTCCATCTTGTATTTGCTTTTTTACTTTTTCATTTCTTCAAAGATTTCCTTTGAAATCGTGATTTTATCTTCTTCTGAAATATCTGCCTTCCGGTATCTTTGCCTCAATTCTTCTTTCTTATTTTGTTTTTCAAGACTGTTTAATCTCAGGAAAGTCTCCTGGACGGCATTTATATAATCGTTGTAACTAAGTTTTTCAAATTCGGCTGAGGAAAAAATTTTGTCGCTTAAGTCTTTTTGAACTTCGTTGTCATTGTAAAACTTAGAAAAAAGTTTTTTTGCTATTGATTCAACATTATCGGCTTCCAAAAGTGTTTTGTCAATGTCTTTTAATATCTTGAAATTCGCTTCACTCCTGGGTTTGTACCCTTCTACCGCCTGAATAAAATATACTTTTTTCTCAGGAGTGTTTGCCTGCAGGGCAAGTTTTGTCAAATTGTCTTCCATCCTCTCATAGCGTGCATTTATGTTTGTTTTTGCTATCTTTTTAAATAGAGAACGTGATGGTTCAATCGTTACATTTTGATACAATTCATTTGACTGTACCTGATTTATTTCAACCTGCCTTTTTATAACAGTTTCATCTATATTAAGTTTAAACGAGATATTTCTTATGTAATCGGCTAAAATAATGGGATTTTTGATTTCTTGTAAAATATACACTATTTGTTGTACAAGTTCACTCTTTTCTTGCGCCGATAAGCTTTTTATACCGCCTTCAATATTTTTAAACAGCATATCAAGCTCAAAATCAAGCAAAAGAGGAGCATGCTCAATTTCTTCTTTGTAACTCTGCGCGCCGAATTCTCTTATATATTCATCAGGGTCTTTTCCGCCAAGCTGGGAAACTACGCGGATTTCGCAGACATTGTCGGATGTATTTGTATAGCTGGAATCGTACTGTTTAATGTTTCCAAGACTTGAAAAAATCTCTTTAATTACCTGTGCACCAAGCTTTGTTGCCTTTCTTCCCGCTGCATCCTGGTCAAATGCGAGGAATATTCTTCTGTTCATTGTATAACGGCTTAAAAGCTTTATGTGCTGCGGAGTTAGTGCTGTTCCGCAGGATGCCACGGCATTTTTCACGCCATTTATCTGGGCGGATATTACATCAAAATACCCTTCCATAATAATTACGCCATCTTCCTCTTTAATGGCGTCCTTTGCACGGTTTAGCCCGAATAAGACTCCGCTTTTGTTATAAATTGAAGAATCCGGAGAATTTAAATATTTCGGGTTTTGCCCGTCCATAATTGCCCTTGCGCCAAAGGCTATGGGGTTATTGTTCACATCAATTATCGGTATTATCACCCTGTTTTTAAATCTGTCTAAAAAATCACCGTTTTTTTCATACAAAAGCCCGGCTTTATACATTTCATCGTTTGTATAACCAAGTTCTTTCAGGTGGTTTTTAAGTTCAAAATTTGAATTTGGAGCAAGTCCTAAGAAAAAGCTTCCTATGGCAACTTCTCCGACCCCTCTTTTTTCAAGGTATGATAGGGCTTTGTCGTTTTTAAGAAGGTTGTTATGGTAAAATTCCATAGCATATTTAACAGCCTCCAGGAGTCTTTCTTTTTCTTTTTTGTATTCTTTTGCTTTTTCTCCGGAAACCGCCTTCGGAAGCTCAATTCCAAGGGCTTCAGCCTGCTCATGGATTACTTCCGGGAAGGTTTGCTTATTTATTTTCATCAAAAATGAAAGCACATCGCCGCCTTCGCCGCAGCCAAAACATTTAAAAATCTGACGGGAAGGAGTAACCGTGAATGAGGGTGTTTTTTCGTTGTGAAAAGGACAACAGCCCATATAAATGTGACCGGATTTTTTGAGCACAACAAATTTTGATATGACATCCACTATATCCAGCCGGTTTTTTATTTCCTCAGTAACTTGTTGATAGGTTAATTCGCTCATGCTTCTCTTTAGTTCCATTATGGTATAACACCAACAAGTGAGTTTTTGTACATATTTAAGAGTTTTTGTCAAAAAAGTTTACAAATAATGTAAATTTTACAATTTTTATAGTAATTTATAATTGGAAAGTGTAAGTTTTGGACTTATAAACAAGGTTTTTTAATGGAAAAAAAATCTTATCTGACTAAAATTCAAACCGAGTTTTCTTCGGTTGAAGAGTCCCTTAAAGCCTGCAAGGGCGATTTTACTTCCTTTTTTAATACATTAAAGCAAAAATATTTCAAAGATGAACTTGCTAAAATTTTCTCATCTCTTTTGCAAAAAGCCACCGATACAGATTTTTTAAAGCTTTTAATAAGAGAAATTGATACACTGAGACATCCTGATAATCTTGATGATTTGCTGGATTTTTTACTTGCAAAAGAAAGTCATGCCATATCTTATGAAGATTTGAATAATTTTACAGATGTCAGGGCGCTTTGTCTGAAGGCGATATCGAATTACAAAGAGACCCGCTCCATTACGCCTATTTTGTATTGTTTAAATAATAAAAAAGAACATTATAAATTTCGTCTTGCTGCAGCGGAGGCGCTTGGAAAAATTGGAGATAAAAATGCCGTAGAATCTTTAATAGATGTAGTTTCAGATGAAGAAGAAAAATCAATCTATGTAAGGGAATCTGCAGCTGTTGCCCTTGGCATGATTGGTGATATGCGAGCGGTTGACCCTTTTTTGAGCATTCTCGAGGCGAAGAAAAATTTTCTGGATAAATTTACATTTTTAAAAGAAAGAGTTATTGAGGCACTTGGGAAGATTGATTTTTCCAGTAATCACCGTGTAATTTCCGTCTTTAAAAATGCACTTTTGGATGAGTCACCGCAGGTGAGGCTGAATGCGGTCGAATCTTTAATGAATTCAAACTGCGACGAGGCTTATGATTTAATTAAAGATATGCTGTATGATTCCGATGAAGAGGTGGCAAGGAGCTCCGTTATTGCGCTTTATAATCTTCGGGGAGAAGAAGCGTTGAATGAAATTTTAGAGCTTGAAAATATCCCCTACTATTGCAAGGAAGAGGCAAGAAGCATACAGGAAGAGGAAGAAGAGGAATAAAATTGACTAAAAGAAGTGCTGTGATTTTGCTATCCGGAGGGCTGGATTCTTTAGTCAGTCTTGCTGCTGCATTAAAAGGATATGACAGTACGCCGGGTGAAGGAAATTGTGCCGATGGTTATGATGTCAGGCTTGCGCTGACATTTGATTACGGTCAAAGGGCTGCGGAGGATGAAATAAAAGCTTCTGCAGAGATTTGCAGGCACTATAATATTAACCATAGGGTGATAGAGCTTCCTTTTTTAGGGGAAATCAGCAATTCCGCGCTAAATTCAAAGGATGCGGAACTTGAATTTGAAACCCTTGGCAAGGAAAGCGCCAGGGCTGTTTGGGTGCCAAACAGAAACGGGCTCTTTTTAAATATTGCTGCAAGTTTTTCAGATGTGTTTGGTTATGATGCCGTAATTATTGGTGCAAATAAGGAAGAAGCACAAACTTTTCCGGATAATTCAAAAGAATTTTGCAGAAAAACGGAAGATGCGTTTAAATATTCGACTAATTCGCATCCAAAGGTTTACGCACCCTTGGCAGACCTTGAAAAATATGAGATAATTAACCTTGCAGTGGAGTTAAATGTTGATTTTAGACTTTTAAAAAGCTGCTATAATGGTTCAAATGGCACTTATGACAGTGCAAAAGGTACATTTAGGCACTGCGGCGCGTGCGAGAGCTGCAAAAGACTTAAAAGTGCAATATTAAAAAGCGGTAATAAAGACTTGATAAAACTTCTCTTTTAAAATTTAATAATAATGGGTAGATTGTTTTTTAAACAGAATCCTTTAAAAAATTACTATGAAGAATATATTTATCGATAAAGAAATAAAATATACCGGAGCAGAGCTTTCTCCGCATTGGATTTACAGAAATTTTAATGTGCAGGGAAGTGCCATAGCTGCGTTTATTGGTCCTGTTAAGGTGGATTTGGGCGAGATGGTTGATATAGAGGATGTTATTAACAATGAGCCTATTTCATCAGATATGATGCTGAATTTTATAATAGAAGATTTCGATGTATCCTTAGCGCATATGGTCTCAAACCAGAGACTTTTTATATGTATTATTAAAGAAGTTTTGGAAGAGTATGGCTTGAAGATTAAAAGAAACGGGGATGACCTGTTTTATGACGGGCGCAAACTTTCTGTTTCAATAGCGACAAAGTCTTTGACATCATCTCTTGTGCATACGGCTTTAAATATTGTAAAAACCGGTGCACCTGTTGAAATTTCTTCTTTAGATGAGATGGGAGTATCTGATATTAAAGAATTTGCACTTAAAGTGCTAAATAGATTCACATCTGAGATTGAGGATATGAATTTTGCAAAATCAAAGGTGAGAGGGGTGTAAATTTATGAAAGGTATGAATTTAAACAGCTCATCTTCTGATTATTTGACTTATAAAAAAAGCAAAATGAATCCGACAAGGGTGCAGAGGGTGGAAAAGCGCAAGGAAAAAGTAAGAAGGATATTTAAACTTTCCCTTGTAACTTTTTGTATAATGTTCATTTGTGTGGTTATTTTTATTAAAAAGTATGCCAAAAGGGTGGATATTGAATATGGCAGGCATGGAATGGATGTTACCCAGCAAAACAGTTCTGCAGGAGTGAACGACGGGTATTTTAATGATACATACGACCCTGACAAAAGAACGATAGACAAAAGGCTGATACTTATTCAGGAGGAGGAAAATGCGCCTTCTGAAAGCCGCGTATTGCCTCAGGACAGAGATAAAAACGAGGTTATGAATCTTGAGCATTTTGAGATGCTAAAGTCTAATGTTGAAGACGATATTGATGAGGACGTGCCTTCACAAAAAGAAGAAGTAAATACCCAGGCTGCACAAAAACCCCAGCAAGCGCAGCAAAATAATTCTACAGGTACCTTGATGCCAAAAATTCCGCAGTCTGCTGCCGAGGTGCAGGATATTGATGCTGTGCCGCAGGGAAATTTTGCTCCTATTGAGCTTGCTCCAAAGGCTAATATAAAGGTTTTAATAGGAAAGTATTCTACTTTTGATGATGCAAAAACGGCGCAAACCGCTATGAAAAATTCCAAGGCAAGAATTGCCCCGTTTATAAGAAGGGTTGGGAATGTATACAGTCTGCAGATTGGCTCATATTCAAATATGGATGTTGCAAGAAGTGTTGCAGGAAGCTATGGCAGAGAAGGTTTCGATGTTTGGATATACCAGCAGTAGTTTTTAATTCTGCAAGCTATCCGGATGGAAACAGATTTTGTGTCCCTCTTGACTATTAACCTTTTTGTCTTAGAATAAATAATGCTAAGCCAATTTAAACCAATTTTGAAAGGATGATTTAAAATGTCAATAGTTTGTGAAGTGTGCGGAAAAGAATCAAAAAAAGCTTCTAAGCTTTCATTTTCACACAAGCACCATATATACAGACAGTTACCTAATTTGCAGAGCATTAAGGCAATTATCAACGGTCGTGTTAAAAGAATTAAGGTTTGTACATCCTGCATTAGAGCAGGCAAAGTACAAAAAGCTGTATAAGCATCTTGCACCGTACTGTTTTTCGGTGTGATTGCACATACAGTTTTCCATGATAGATTTAAAACAAAAACTTGAGGTGAAAATTCTTAATAAAACTTCAAGTTTTTTTGTTTTTAGTCAAAAAATAATGGAATTATTTCTTTAATAAAATATGTGGAAGTGAAAAAAGTGGTAAGATTTTATGCCTACAGGTGAAATAGAATTTGATTCAATAGAAAGAATATTTGCTCAAAGAGATGCAAAGCTTGCTAAAAAAGCGGCTAATACCATTGTGAGATATCAGCCAAAAACACAAACAATTGATGGAGCAAGAGCGGTAGGCACTTCATATCTTGAATATAGTCCCGAAGATGATGAATTTACGAGGTCGACAAGCTCGCATTCAAGGACTGCTTCAAGCGGTAAAAAAGCAAAAAATAATCGCGATAAAAAAGGTAGCAAACTTTCGAATCATAAAAGCGGTACGCACCCCCGCACCGATTCACACGCAAGACCAAAGAGTGCTACCGGCTCTAAACAAAGTTCGCAGCGTTCAAGAAATGCCCACTCTAAAAATGCGCATTATCAAACAAAACGTCTTGCAAAATCTAAAGATGCAAAATCCTCTTCTTTTGAAAAGGCAGTAATCAAAACTGTTGGCGGTGTTGCAGTTACTTTTGTGGGGCTTATTGCAGCGCTTTTTTCAACTCCAAGCAGAGATGCGGCTGAAGTTAATACAGATAAATTTGAGCATCAGCCTGGCATTAGAATATATGAAACAGATAACAGACAAAATGATACAAACAGCTACGTTGTGGGAACAGATGATGGAAAAGAGTATACTCTCGAACTGGATGAAGAGGGTAATGCAGTTGTGTATACTAATGAAGATGTAATAACGGATAAAGCTGTTGATGAAACTTCATCTGCTCTGACTTTAGAAGAAAGACTTGATGAAATTTTTGCAAATGATCCCGAAGCAAAAATTGCTTTTGATGATATTAATAAAACATTAAATAATATAACAAATGAACTTGGCGAAGATGCTGTAAGTTTCATAAGAAAAACGCGGGATACATATGCACCAAATGTTTCTTTGCCTATGCTGATTTGTATTTTTGAACATGAATCCTTGGGGAGGATGAGAGATGCCGATGGCAGCCTACTTTTAGGAGGCAGTGGTGATACGGGTATCGGGCAGGTAACTCCAAAATGCGAAGAAGACGTAAACAGCAGATTAAATCCGGACGGAAGAACAAGAAGCAAAGAAGATGCACATGACAATATTGAAATCTCGGCAATTTCACTGCAAGACCATTGCGAAGTATGGGGGTATGATGTGCGTTTGGGGGATGATCCGGATAATTTAGATGCTATTTTATATGCCTTATCATCATATAATGCAGGTGATAATAATGTTCGGAAAAACGGTATCAGAGAAAAATATGTAGAAGGCTGTTTTGATGAACACTTGAATTATATGATTAAATATCCTGAATTTGCGGCATATTTTGGATGTGAAGATTTTATTGATTAATATTTGAATTTGTTTTTATTTTCCAATTTTGTATGAAAATTGAAGAAAATTTCCCATAAGATTTTCATTCCAAACTTCAACATTATCCGGTACGTCCAGAACGCTTGGCGAGAAATTCCAGATATATTTTATATTTGATTTTGTGAGAAAATTTGCTGTAGTTTGTGCCGCAGCCATTGGCACGGTTAAAATTGCCATCTCGATATTTAATTTCTCTGCAAGTGCCGGCAGTTCCGAAATATCACAAATTTCTTTGTCTTTAATTTTTTTTCCGATTTTATTTTTATCATTATCAAAAAGAGCAACAACATTCAATCCGTAATCGGTAAAGTTATTGTAGTTTGCAAGCGCCATCCCCAGATTTCCCGCACCCACTATGAATGCATTTTTTGGTCTTTCAAAGCCAAGGGTTTTTTCTATTGAATTTTTAAGGTCTGATACAAGATATCCAACCCTGCTTTTTCCTGTGTTCTTCAAAAGTGATATATCTTTTCGAACCTGTGAATCATCGATTTTTAAAAGGGTTGCAATGGCAGAACTTGTAATCGTGTCTAAATTATTTTTAATATAATCGACAAGAATGCAATGGTATAGGGTTAGTCTGTTTATTACGGTATTTGGGAATTTTCCTGTCATTTTTCTATCCTTTTTGGTTTTAAAAAATAAATGTTGCGATATAAGGTGAAAAATATTTGTAAAAAGAGACCGTTGCAAAGCATAATGCTTCAATCTCTCTGATGTCAAGTTGATGTGCAATAGATCGCCCTGTTGACGTTACAAATATTTGAAACCGGTTTTCTTTTTGTTGTACTTATTAGTTCCTGAAATAAATTCAGGACGACAAAGTCTTTGTAGCGGCATTCAATGTGCAAACGTCATGCTGAACTTGTTTTAGCATCTTTGATGATTTTTATTAAACTTGAGAAAAAGTTATAATAAAGCCCCGAATGTGAAATCCGGGGCTTAAAGTATTTATGAATTAGTACACACCGTTGAATGCTTTGATGTAGATTTCTCTGATTTCTTCCATCAAAGGATAAACAGGGTTTGCACCTGTACATTGGTCGTCAAATGCAAGCTCTACAAGATTATCCAGTTTTGCGTAGAAGTCTTCTTCTGTTACGCCTGCATCTTTAATTGATAATGGCAGGTTAATATCCTTTTTAAGGTTTGTAATTGCTTCCAAAAGAAGGTTAACCTTTTCATCATCATTTTTGCCGCCAAGACCTAAGTTATCTGCAATCTGTCCGTATTTAGCTTTTGCCATCGGATATTTATACTGCGGGAATGTAGCTTGTTTTTTCGGGCAGTCATTTGCATTGTATCTAATGATTTGGTTGATTAGCAATGCGTTTGCAACACCGTGCGGAATGTTAAATGCAGCGCCAAGTTTGTGAGCCATAGAGTGGCACAAACCAAGGAATGCGTTTGCAAATGCCATACCTGCAAGGCAAGATGCGTAGTGAATTTTTTCTCTTGCAACAGGATCTTCTTTTCCGCCATTGTATGAACGCGGTAAGTATCTGAAGATAAGTTTTGCAGCTTCTAAGGCAGGAGAGTTTGTGAAGTTTGTTGCCATAGAAGAAACATATGCTTCAAGAGCGTGAGTCAAAGCATCAATACCTGATGCAGCACACAATCCTTTTGGCATTGTATCAACAAAATTCGGGTCGATAATTGCCATATTTGGTGTTAAGGCATAGTCTGCAAGAGGATATTTAATGTGTGTTTTGTCATCTGTAATAACTGCAAATGAAGTTACTTCAGAACCTGTACCTGATGTTGTCGGGATTGCAACCATTAATGCTTTTTTGCCAAGTTCGGGAACGTCGCAAATTCTCTTTCTGATGTCCATAAATCTCATTGCAACATCATCAAATACGGTTTCAGGCTGTTCATACATTAACCAGATAACTTTAGCAGCATCAATAGGTGAACCGCCGCCAAGAGCGATGATTACATCCGGTTTATAAACATTTACCATCTGCATAGCTTCGTTGATGGTTGAAAGTGTTGGGTCCGGTTTAACGTCAAAGAAGATTTGGAAATCCATACCAATGTCTTCAAGAACTCTTGTAATTTGATCAACCGCGCGTGAATCAAACAAGAATCTGTCTGTAACGATAAATGCGCGTTGTCTTCCTTTGAGTTCACGCAGAGCAAGATCAGTTGCACCTCTTTTGAAGTATATTTTTGGCGGAACCTTAAACCATAACATATTTTCTCTCCTTTCAGCCACTGTTTTGTAGTTTAATAAATGTTTAAT